>JAFMAU010000007.1 GCA_029784825.1 Nitrososphaerota archaeon
GGACTCCGTCCCTGAGTATGGTGGGGCCTGGGCTCTCCTCGGTGCCCGCGAAGAGGCTGCCGACCATCAGAGAGGAGGCGCCTGCGGCCAGGGCTTTGGTCACGTCGCCGGGATTCCTGATGCCGCCGTCGCCTATGATCGGGACGCCGTATCCCCTGACTCCCTCCGCGCTGTCCATTATGGCTGTCAGCTGGGGCACCCCCGAGCCCGTCACCACCCTGGTCACGCATATGCTCCCCGAGCCGACGCCGACCTTCACCCCGTCCGCTCCGGCCTTTGCCAGGTCGAGGGCGCCGCGCGCTGTGGCGACGTTTCCAGCCACGACGTCTGTGCTTCGGAACTCCCTCTTCACGCGCTTCACGGTTTCAATGGCGTGGGAAGAATGACCGTGGGCGATGTCGACCACGAGGGCGTCTGCCCCCGCTTCGATGAGCTTCTGTGCGCGCAGGATGTAGTTGCCCGTCACCCCCAGGGCTGCCGCCACCCTGAGCCTCCCCTTGGCGTCCTTGGTCGCCGAAGGGAACATCCTCCGCTTCTTGATGTCCTTGGAAGTGATGAGGCCAGCCAGCCGTCCGGTCTTGTCGAGGATCGGGAGCTTCTCCACCTTGCGCCGGTGGAGTATCTCCTTCGCGCGCTCGAGCGTGACCCCCTTGGGCGCGGTCACCAGGTCCTTCCTCTTCGTCATGACTTCGCTCAGCCGGCGGTCCAGCTTCTCTTCGAGGGTTATGTCCCGGGTCGTCACCAGTCCGAGGACCCTTCTGTCGCTGCTGACTATGACTATGCCGCCGATGTTGTTCTTCGTTATGACATCGAGCGCCTCCCCCACCGACCTGTCGGGCCCCAGCGTTATCGGGTCCTCGATGAGCACCCCCTCGGACCGCTTGACCTTGACGACCTCGGAGACCTGGTCTTCGATCGGGAGGAACCTGTGAATCACGCCAATGCCTCCCTCGCGGGCCATCGCGATGGCCATGCCCGACTCTGTCACCGTGTCCATGTTGGCGCTCGCTATCGGGATCGCGAGCCTGATCCCGCGGGAGAACCGCGAGGACGTGTCGACGTCCTTGCGCGAAGGGATGTCGGAGAATCTGGGAACCAGCAGAACGTCGTCGAAAGTGAGGCCGACCCTCGGTCGGGAATCGGAGCCCTTCACTTGACGTCGCCTTGCTCGCTCATCTTATAGGACTTTTGGCCCGGCGCTTCTGCGGTCCGGAACGGCTTGTTTGTCTAGACTTTATAGCTCGACGAGGTTTCGGGGGAACCGTTGCGAGGAAGGCTCCTCATCTTCTGCGGTATCCCAGGCAGCGGGAAGACCACCGTGGCCAAGCTTGTCGCCGAGTCTGTGGAGAACTCGATCCTGATTCAGACCGACGCGGTGAGGGTCATGCTGGGCCATCCGACCTTCTCCAGCGCCGAGTCGCGATTCGTCTATGACGCTTGTTTTGGAATCGCGAGGGAGGCCCTCAGGAGCGGCTACCTGGTCCTGCTCGACGGCACGTTCATGCGGGAAGAGTACAGGTCCGAGGCGCGCAGAGAGCTCAGGAGATGCTACAGCAGAGCGGACACCGTCTGGGTGTCTTGCGGACTTGACACCGCGCTTCGGAGAAATGCCAAGAGAGACGCGCGTGTGCCGCCAGAGAAGGTCGAGGGGATCTTCAGCCGGTTCGAGGCCCCGAAGCGGGCGCTCCGGGTCGATACTTCGCGCCTGTCGGCGCAGGCCGCGGCGAGTCTCGTTCGAAGGAGACTTCTGCGGCCCAGATGAGGTTTGAGCGCCGGGGGTGGGATTCGAACCCACGACCCGCTTTCGCAAGACAGGCTTGCCGTCCATGGGCTCCAGGCTTGCGCGCTTCTGTCTCTGCGCCCTACCGAGCTAGGCGACCCCGGCGGTTGCGCCCTAGAGGGGCGTTAAATATAGTGTAGCGCTGTAATTCCGAGTTTGAGGGCTTTCGAGGCTTTCCTGAAGGTCGAGGGTTGGGCCAGCGGGTACAGGAGCGTCCAGAGGCTCCTCGACCACCTCGCAAGGCAGACGAAGAGCGAGTCGAGCAGGAGGCACTACCTCGAGACCCTCTGCTTCCTCTGCAGGAGGGTGGGGAAGGACCCGGACCAGCTCGCGGCCGTGGCAAAGGCCGGGGCGGAGGGCGCCGTGCAGAGCTACCTCGACCGGATGCTGAGGGTGGACAGGTCGGTGAGGTACGTGAACACCTCCCTCCACCAGCCGGAGACGTTCTTCAGGTCGAGCGGGTTCAGGAAGGAGAGCCAGCTCGACCTCGATGGGCACCGCCAGCCGACGCGTTACAAGAAGAGGGAGGAGTACATACCCACGGACGAGGAGGTCCTCAGGATGGCCAACCACGCCGGGAGCCCGAAGGCCGCGGACGCGATGAAACAATGCCTAAATACATGTCTGCGCTGTATGACAAGTGATGAGCGAAGCAGTTTCTATCAGGCTCCCAGAGGACATGGCGAGGCGTCTCGACGAGCTGGCGAAGTCCCTTGACCGTCCCAAAACCTACATTGTGACCAAAGCCCTAAGGGAGTACCTCGAAGAGTACGAAGATTACCTGGTAGCCTTACACAGGTTGAATGACAAGGACGACAAGTTGGTCTCCGAGAAAGAACTGGTCAAGTTTGGCCGGTAAGATACTCTATAAATCGTCCGTCAGTCGCGACCTCAAGAAGATAGGGCCGAAGGATGTGGAGAGGATACTGCGACAAATCCGGAACGACTTGGTTGAGAATCCGAGAGCTGGAGAGCCTTTACACGGAGAGTTCGCAGGCCTCTTCAAGTTCAGGGTTGGCGACTACAGGGCAATCTACGCACTCGCAGGACAGGACGTACTGGTTCTCAGAATCAGGCACAGGGGAAAGGCATACAGCTGAAGCATTGGGTTCAGGTCCAGGTCCTGGGATACCGATTCTGTCCCCTTTTGAGTGCGAATTCCTTCCGGCCCATACCATGTGCCCTTGATTTGGACTAACCGACGATGTCCGTAAACTTTCCGACGTTAAGTAGCTCTGTGCCCTGCCACGACGTAGGCGACGAACTTGAGAACCTCCGCCTGGTCGTCCGCCTCATCGAGGAGATGGACGCATACTTCGCCAGGACTGACTCTTCTTCGGCTGCTCAAGATTCCCATTCATCGTTCTCGACTTGAAGCACACGCGAAGGGAGGGGAAGCGGACCCGTGGGTTCAATACTCCGGCCGGGAACGGAGCACCCATATGGGTGCCCTTTCGGAGACACTTTCACCCTACCCTGCTCGTCGAAGGCGGGGGGACGTTGATTCGGGTTGAATTCCCGGCGGCCACAGATCTTTCGCCTTTCTCATGTTTGAGAACCATGTTCGAGTCTTAAATATCAGGACTTGGACGGAACCCCCAGGAGAATGTCGTTCTTCGGTCTAGGGCCGAACGAACTGATGCTTTCGATTCACGGGCTGTTTTTCATCCTGATAGTTGGATTCGCAAGTTACATGTTCGGCGCGATCTACTTCAAACGCATCCTGAGCGACGTCTACATGACCCGACTGAAGTACAGCGCACTCATTACGTTCCTCCTGGTGCTGGGCCTCATGGTCTCAGGCATCCTCCCCGACGTGAACTTCGGATCGGGAACGCTCCTGAGCGCAAGCTACAGCAACGACTACGGGAACTTCACCCAGAGCATAAGCGATGCTTCTGCCGGGGCGTTCACAGGCCCCCTCCTCTTCGACATGATGGAGCACATATCCTTCATTGGGTTGGCTTTGACCGGAGTGACGACATATCTCATATGGGACTTCGGCGAGCTCGTGATTACCGACAGGCGCGTCAAATGGAGCATATTGAGCCTCGTGTTGGTGACCGTGGCATGGCTGCTCGTCCTCGGAGTGGTCGGGACCATAATGACGAAGACCCTGACGTTCCCGCCGGGAGTATGAGTTAGAATGCAAGAATCCAAGTCGTCGTTCGCTGAGACGGTCAGCAAGGGCGGCGCCCCGCCCAAAGCCGCGGCCGGCTATGCTGCGGGATTCTTCTACCTCTGGGGCGAAGCGGTCCTCAGGTATCTGTGGACCAATACCTCCCTGGGGAGCTGGTACCTTTACCCTCAGAGGACTGGAGACGTCGCCGCCATATGGCTGTTCAGCGTCGTCATTTCTTTGGCGGGGTTCGTCATGGTCTACGGGCTTTCGAGGAAGAGGCAGAGAGTCGGCTCCATAACCCTGTGGACCGCTCTGGTGGTGGTTTCGGCCATCATAGCTCCCTTAGTCGGGGAAATCGGAACGCCCTTCGGCATCTAATCTAGACTACAGCAATACGCGTCCGACAAATGATTGGAGTCTTTCAACCCAGCATATTGTGTCCAAGTCCCGGCGGGCGCGCTCGGATCCAGGTTCCGAGCAGTCTTTCAAGACCAATGTGAATTCATTGCCCGGCCGGGCTTTGAATCCGTGATATTACCGCGGTTTCGGAGACCCTAGGGCGCAATTGTATGGTACGCCTACCGAGCTAGGCGACCCCGGCGCAGCGACCCACTGAACCCAATGAGTTTAAACCTCTTCAGAGATTGGCTGCGAAGACAGACTCGCAACCCAGACCGGCAAGCGGAATCACTTCCAGAGGCTCGGCTGGGCGAGGGTGCGGGCTCCGCCGGCCCGCGATAGATCAGAATTGGCAAAGACGCGCTCGTAGCGAATCCTCCATTCCAGCCTATGGCACTGTGATCACATTCTCGGTGCATTCTATTCGAGCCGTTGAAGGCACAACCGTTGTAGTTTTCAACGTCCCGTTGGTGTAGGTGACTGTCGTGGTCGCTTGGCTTGGGGATTTGCCGCATGCCCATCCTGGAAGATAGGCAATCTGGTAGTGCCCTTCTCCGAACCGCCCTCCCAAACTCAGAGCGTAGTATGTCACGGAGACCCGCCACTCGCCTTGGCTCTGGTAAGTCGGACAGTTGCCATTGGGTGGACAGACGACCATTCTTTCTGGAATCGATGGAACGAAGCCGAGGAGGGCAAGAACAATCACGGCTGCGATGAATGCCCCGACCATTGCTCGCCGCATTTTCAGGTTGATGGGGTGTGTCTCTCTTCTTTATTATCCAATCGTCCAGAACCCTCTCCCATCCTTCGCGATGGCTCGTGGACATCCTTCATGCTCGGCACTGGCCAAGTCTGCGGAAGCGAGGAACATAATCGTTACAGGACCTGCTGTGGCGGCTCCTGCCCTTGCAAAGAGTGTGGCACTCCTCATGCCCACCAGACGGATGGCGCCTCGTCGTCGGCATTTTGTTCTGGCTGCCAGAGGAGTAGATTTGTGTCAGACTCGGCCGCGAATGTCATCTAGTGCATCGTTGACATCATTCAATGCGACCACCTCGTCGCTAAAGGTCTCTGGGCTCCTTTCCCACGCAACCACGGCACGATGGATTATGAGGCCCTTGAGCTCCTCGAGTATCGTCTGAAGCCTCTTGCTTTCCTCTATCCCTTCCGCCAATGCTTCAGGGCCCTCTCCGCATGCGACTCGATGTACTCCTTCCACTTGACGGGATCCTTAATCAAGTCATCAAGCTTCCGCATCACTTCATCGTCCTCTTCGGACCGAGTCTTCAACCGCAAGAGCTGTCCAGCGATTGCCGCCTTATAGGTTCTGCCAGCCAGTCCCAAAGCTACGGAGACGGATACCCGAAAGTAACGCCGGCGGCTACGGAGTCTGCCGATTGCCGCCAGGACGAAAAGGCGTCGGGAAAACCGAGCCGCTTCTTGGCTGAGGAGGACAACGTCGGATACTGGGTACCAAGCGGCAACGACAGTCCATTGCTTATGCAGCCTGACTATGCGAGACTACTGGAGACTGCTACCGAGCTAGGCGACCCCGGCGCGGTGTCCCCATTGAGGCTGCGGCTTAAAGCTCTGGACGTTTTCTTGTTCGTCAGGCAATAGGGCCGGACTCGTGCTTGCCCCGCCTCCACGAGGATGCTAAGGCGAGATGCATTCCGACCGCGCGACGCTGAGTCGGCCTCGCAGGAAGAAGAGTGGGTGCGTCTTCCTACTCGAAAAGGGCCCTCCATGATGCACGCATAGGAGCTCCTGAACCGAGAGCCAGACTCTGGATGAGGTAGGGTGGCAGCTCGCCTGGGTTCTCGGGTATCCGGCAGGGTCTATCTTCAGACCCGAAGCGGCCCAGAGCCGTTCAGCCCGCGCTCGACCAGTCCCAGAATATGGGTCGGGTCCGAGCAGGGCAGAGCCGTCACCACCGCGGCCGCCCCTGCAACCGTGAAGACGGAAACGGCCGCAATCTCTTAGAAGGAGGCCACGCTGCGCAGCTTTCCACAGAACGAATTTGCGCCCACTGCTCAAAGCCTGTTGGGACATGTTATGCAGTCGCTCAAGAGCGACCGTTTCGCCGTCGCCCGCGGGACCCCGGGGGTTCCGTAGTGTTCCTGATGCGCTTGCCCAGTTGAGACTGAGCGGTCTCTTCCTAGGGCCCTCCGGAAAGCGACGACAGGCTGGACATCACGTCGAGGGTGCTCTCGAAGAGGTGGCTCTGGGTCACCCGGCCCACTATCCTTCCCGCCTCGACCACAAAGAGCCGTCTGATGTCCTTCTCGACCATCAGGCTCATCGCCTCCCGGATCGTCGCGTCCGGGCCTATTGTTATCAGGGGAGAGCTCATTATCCTCTCTACAGCCACTCTCTCGGGGACGAGCCCTTTCCCGAAGCACCTTCTGATGATGTCTCTTTCTGTCACCACGCCTTCGGGTAGCCCGCGTTTCTCAACGACGAGAGACCAGACGCCGGCTCTGAGCATTTCATTGATGGATTCCGCCACCGTGGCGCCAGAGTCGATGGTCGCAACCTCATTGTCCATCACGTCGCGCACCTTCAGCATGATCGCCATGAGAAATCGCGCTTTTCCTCTCAAGGAACCATTTAACCCTGCGAGCCGATTCCCATTTTGGAGAACAAGGTTTTAGCCAGGCCGCGGGCTGTCGACGCCATTGAACCGGCCCCTCAGGGGACTCCGCGTCTTGGAGCTGGGCACCTACGTCGCCGCGCCCGCGCTCGGAAGCTTCCTTGGCATGCTGGGCGCGAGGGTCACCAAGGTCGAACCTCCCGATGGCGACCCCACGAGGAAGCTGACCCCCTGGAGTTGGGTCAGCTACAACTGGAACAAGAGGCTTCTCACGCTCGACCTAAAGTCCGAGACTGGAAGGGAGGAGCTGGCACGGCTGCTGAGACGGACGGACATCCTGGTGGAGAGCCTCTCTCCGCGGGCCGTCGGGGAACTCGGGCTCGGGTTCGCCAAGGTCAGGGCGCTGAACAAGAAGATAATCTACTGCTCGATCAAAGGATTCGCGCGCGGCAGCTCTTCGGCCAACCGCGTCGGTTTCGACACGATAGCGCAAGCGGAAGGCGGCCTGATGCACGTAGCCCGGAGAGAAAGTGGTCGGCCGTCCAGGGTAGGGAACCCATGCGTGGACCTCTCTGCTGCATCCTTCGGCGCGATCGGGATTCTGTCGGCCCTCCTCTCAGGGCCGAGGAAAGCCGCGTTCATCGAGATCCCGCTCAAGGACGTGGTGGTCTACTGGAACGGCTACTGGCTGCCGTACATCGACGTCAAAGGAGGCGAGCCTTCGAACCTGGCGTCTTCGCACCCTGGCTTCGCTCCCTATGGTGTCTTTTCCACCCGTGACGGCTTCGTCTTCATCGGCGTCCTGGCCGATTCTCACTGGCAGAAGCTCGCCGCGAAGCTGCGCATATCGTCCGACCCATCCTACCAGACGATGCATCGGAGGATAGCCGCCCGGGAGGAAGTCGACGCCCTCGTCCAGTCCGCGGTTGAGGGACTGAGCACCGAACGGCTGCTGGCCCTGCTCGGGGATGATGTTCCCTGCGCCAGAGTGGCCACCTTGATGGACCTCCACGGCGACAGGGACCTCAGGCGGAGAGGGGTCATCAGGAGCGTCAGCGTCGGACGGAGGCGCTTCAGTGTGGCGGTACCGCCCTTCCCCAAGTCTGACCGCCCGATGAAGGTCGAGCTCTGACCATGGTCTGCGCGGGAGCTGGTTCAGAGGCAGCACGGGGACCAACTTCTGCTCGCTTGCCTTCGGATTGGGGCAACGCCTATAAGTCCAGCCTAACCCAGCAGGCATGTTGGGCTTCTCCAAGTCGCGGGCGAGAAGGGCCATAAGCCGGACGGCATCCATCGGTGTAGTCGTTATCCTCGTCGTCGTAGCGCTGGGAGGCGCGTATTACTTCACGCTCGGGCCGCCGACCACGTCTTCTACGACCAGCTCGACCACCAGCACCACCAGCTCGACCACGACAACCACGCCCTACACTGGGCCAGCCACAATCAAGATCGGCATGACCATGCCCCTTTCGGGTTCGTTCGCAGCCGACGGAGTGATGAGCCTTGACGGCCTGAAGATGTGGGCCCAGAACGTCAACGCATCGGGTGGAATCTACGTCTCCAGCCTCAACCACAGGCTGCCGGTTCAGTTGATCTACTACGACGACACCTCTACCGCTTCAGTGGTCGCCACAGACTACCAGACACTGGTGACTCAGGGCGTCAACTTCATGATCGCCCCGTACTCGAGCCCCCTGACCCTAGCCGCCGCGCCCATTGCGGAGACTAATCACATCCTCCTGATCAGCCACGGCGGTGCCTCCGACTCGATCTGGGCGAAAGGCTACAAGTACGTCGTGGGCGTCCTCAGTCCTGCTTCCCAGTACATGGTACCAGTGCTCCAGATGCTGGCGAACCAGAACAGCTCGGCTCCGCTCAAGATTGCATTCTTCTTCGGGAATGACGCCTTCTCCATAGCTGTGAGGCAGGGAGCATCCGCCTTCATCAATTCGACCTCGGGCAAGTTCAGCGTGGTCTACAATCAACTGTACACCGAGTCCGCCACCGACTTTACAGCGCAGCTGACCGCACTCGCCGCGACCAACCCGGACGTCGTGCTGGGCGGTGCGCACTTCGTTGACGGGGAGACGATAATGAAGAACGTCCAGGCGCTCGGGCTGCACTTCAAGGCGATCTCCCTCCTGGTGGCCCCCGACGACCCGCACTTCCAGTCCGACCTGGGCACTCTGGCCAACAACGTTGCCGCGCCCTCTCAGTGGGAGGCAAACCTGGACTTCACCCACTTCTCGCCGTACTATGGGAACATCACCAGCTTGCAGTTCTTCAACCAGTTCAACTCCACGTTCAAGATGGCCCCGAACTACGAGGCCGCAGAGGCATACAACTCTGGCCTTGTGCTTGAGAGGGCCATCAGCGACAGCGGCTCCCTGAACTCGACATCGGTGAGGAACCAGCTCAGCAGCGAGAACATCTGGACCTTCTACGGCAATTTCCAGATAGGTCCGACCGGGATTCAGACGGGTCACACCATGGTGGTGATGCAGTGGCAGAACGGGGTCAAGCAGACTATCTGGCCCAGGGCGGTCGCCACGGCGCCCTTCGTGTATCCGATGCCTTGAGGCCCGAAGAAGCCTTTAATCGCAATCCACAGTAGCTGACTTCGCAGGCTTGATACTTGCCGAACTGGTAGTTCTCGGCCTGGCATACGGGCTCCTCTTCGGGGTCCTCGCGCTTGGGCTCACTCTCGTCTGGGGGGTGATGAAGGTCGTCAACGTCGCCCACGGCGACTTCGTCATCCTGGGCGCCTACTCGAGCTACTGGCTCTTTGTCCTGGGAGGCGTCCACCCCATCCTCTCGCTCATATTCACCATTCCATTCGGCTTCGGGCTCGGCGTGGTGGTCTACCTGGGGCTGGTGAGGCGCGTCACTCATGCTCCAGAGCTCATGTCGCTTTTCCTGACTTTTGGGCTCTCGACGCTCATCAGCAGCCTCCTGCTCTATCTCTATTCCGCAAACCAGCGCGGCATCAATGTCACGTTCCCGGCCCTCACCGGCCTTGGCCTGGTGCTCCCAGGCAACGTGGCGATAGCCGCAGTTTACGCCATAATGGTGGCTGCGTTCATGCGCGTCTTTCTCACGAGGACCTTCTGGGGGAAGGCGATCAGGGCGGTCACCGAAGACAGCGCTTCCGCGCTGTTGATGGGCATCAACCCCGAGATAGTCAGCATGCTGTCCTTCGGCATAGGGGTGGCAGTGGCGTCGTCGGTGGGCTCGATGGTGATGCTCCTGCAGGCCGTGACGCCGGTCGGGGGCGGCGACTTCACCCTGCTCTCGTTCGTGATAGTTGTGCTCGGGGGGCTAGGGAGTCCCTTCGGCGCCCTCCTCGGCGGCGTGGTGATAGGCGTAGTCAACAATGTCGCCTCCCTCTTCGTCCCCGCTTCGGCTACGCCCGCGATAGGGTTCGTCATCCTGGTCATAGTACTGATTGTGAGGCCCTCGGGCATAATGGGAGCCAGGACAGAGTGACGCAGACCGGGGAGAGCCGGCCCGCGGTCAAGAGGTCCGTGGAGTTGGGCGTGATTGCACTCCTCCTGTTGGTGCTCGCCTTGGCGCCCACGTTCTTCGCGAGGCTCTCCGTCCTCTTCTTCATCCTCAACTGGGTGGTCCTGTCCGAGAGCTTCAACATATTCACCGGCCTCACAGGGTACGTCAACTTCGGACACGTCGTCTTCTACGGTGTCGGAGGCTACGTCAGCACTCTGCTGATGGTCCACTCGGGTGCCTCCCCATACCTTGCCGTGCTCAGCGGCGGGCTCGCGTCCGGGCTGCTCGCCTTCGGCATCAGCATTCCCACCACCAAGCTGAGGGGCGCCTACTTCGCGATAGCGACGCTGAGCATCAACGAGGCCTTCTTCGTGACCTTCGACACCTGGGGCGCCGTGGGTTCCGCGGTGGGCTTCACTCTTCCCATCTCCTACTACGAGCCGCTCGCCCAGTATTATACGATGGTCGTTGTTGCGGTCGCCTGCGTCGCGGCCATGTACTCGATCTCCAGGTCGAGGTTCGGCGTGGCCCTGAAGGCCATCAAGCAGCAGGAGTCCACGGCCAACTCGATCGGGATTAACGCAGCCTACTACAAGACGCTCACGCTCGTAGTCAGTGGCTTCTTCGCGGGGCTTGCCGGAGCGCTGGCCATCTGGCAGATAACTTTCATCGACCCGCCCTCCGCCTTCAACGTGGAGATAACGGTCACATCGATCTCGATGGCAATGCTCGGAGGCCTCGGGACCGTGGCGGGTCCGGTCATAGGAGGGGCCCTGCTGTACGAACTCACAGATTTCCTGGGACTCAGCTACCCATACATCCACCTGATGGTGCTCGGAGTTATCATGATCGCCGTGGTCCTGGTGGTCCCCGATGGCCTCCTCGGTGGAGGAAAGAGGCTCATGGGCAGGTTAAGGAGTGGGCGGTAGATGACTGAGCTTCTCAGGTTGAAGGATATCTCCAAGCATTTCGCAGGGCTGGAGGTGCTGAAGGACGTGTCGTTCGGAGTCAGCGAGGGAGAGGTCCTCGGCCTCATCGGTCCCAACGGTGCAGGCAAGACGACGCTCTTCAACATAGTCTCCGGCTCTCTCAGGCCGAGCCGAGGGTCTGTGGTCTTCGAGGGGCGGGAGACGACACGGCTTCCGGCTCACAGGCTGGCCAGGCTCGGCATAGCGAGGACATTCCAGATACCGCAGCCCTTCGAGCAGATGACTGTCGGCGAGAACATCAGGGCCAGTTCCCTCTTCAGCGGCCGCTCCGGCCGGGGTAGGTTGCCCGCCGACAGCCTCGAACTCTGCGACATGGTGGGTCTCCACGACAAAGCGAACCAGAGGGCGGGCTCCCTGTCGTCGTCAGAGAAGAAGCGGCTGGAGGTGGCGCGAGCGCTCGGCACATCGCCGAGGCTTCTGCTCCTCGACGAGTTCGCTGCTGGACTGACCGTGACTGAAGCTGCATGGGCCTCGGAGATGGTCAAGAGGCTCTCGCGCGAGTTCGGGGTCGCCGTTGTGTGGACCGAACACGTCATGAGGGTGCTCATGCGGTCGGTCGACAGGGTGCTCGTTCTTCAGCAGGGGAGCGTGATAGCCAGGGGGAGCCCGGAAGAGGTCGTGAAGGACGAGAGGGTCCTGGCCGCGTATTTCGGGGGAAAGGCTTCGTGAAGCCTGACAGTCTGCTGCAGGTTTCAGGGCTCTCGGCCGCGTATGGCGCAACCCAGGTTCTCTGGGATGTCAGCTTCCACGTGAACAGAGGCGAGCTGGTCGCGCTCCTCGGTTCGAACGGCGCTGGAAAGACCACGTGCCTCCGCTGCGTCGAAGGAGTGCTCAAGCCCGAGGGCGGGAGCGTTTCCTTCGATTCCCAGGAGATTACCGGCCTTCACGCCAACAAGGTCGCTGCGCTGGGACTAACCCTGGTGCCCGAGGGGAGGGGGCTCTTCAGGGGTATGACAGTCGACGAGAACCTGCAGCTCGGGGCTTACACAGCGCGGGCACGGAGCCGCAGAGGTGAGAACGCCGAGTCGGTCTACGGGCTCTTTCCTGTCTTGAAAGAGAGGAGGAAGCAGAGGGCCGGTTCCCTAAGCGGAGGAGAGCAGCAGATGCTCGCGATAGGGAGGGGACTGATGGCCGAGCCGGAACTGGTGATGTTGGACGAGCCTTCTCTGGGGTTGGCGCCGATTATTGTCTCCCGACTCTTCAAGGTCCTGAGCGAGCTGAAGGCCAAAGGCTTGACGATCCTGCTGGTTGAGCAGAGCGTGGAGGGGACGCTCGCGATCGCGGACAGGGCCTACCTTCTGGATAACGGGAGGATAGGCTTCGAAGGTGACCCAGCCCAGTTCAGGGCCAACAAGTCGCTGCAGGAGGCTTACCTGGGCCTATAGTCCGCCGCGATCCTTGGAGCTCTCGAGGATTCGTCGCGCGATGCGGCCGTGCACTGCGTCCACCAGCTTTCCGTCGACCCTCACCGCTCCTCTGGCGCCCGAGGATGCCTTGGCCAGCTCGTCCACCACCTTCCTGGCCCACTCCAGCTGCGCTCTGGTCGGCGAGAAGACTTGGTTCGCTATCCCCACCTGGGAGGGATGGACGACCTGCTTGCCTACGAACCCGAGCCCGCGTGCGGCCGCCGCTTCCCTCCTGAACCCGCGCTTGTCTTCCAAGTCGAAGAAGACGCTGTCTATGGCATCCAGCCCGAAAGCAGCCGCCGCCGCGGCGATGAGCGTCTTCACGACAAGGCTGCCTTGGTAGGAACCCACCGAACCGCCTACGGACGCCGCGAAGTCTGCCGCTCCAAAGGTCACCGCCACCGCCCTCGCTGACGAAGCGACGGCCCCGAGGTTCACGAGACCCGAAGCTGTCTCTACTATCGGGATGAGCGCCTTCCTCGTCCTCGCCGCAATGGCTGAACAGTCGCCATCTGCCTTTGGAATCACTATGGTCTGAACCCGCCCGCATCTTGCTGCAGCTTCTATGTCCTTGGAGAAGTCCCTCGACCCCCTCGGGTTGGTCCTGACGCAGAGCTCCCGCCTTCCCCAATCCAGCTCCCGTGACAGTCTGATGACCAGCTCGCGGGCCTGGCCTTTCTGGTCCTCGGGGACCGCGTCTTCCAAGTCGAGAATCACGGAGTCGGCTTCCAGCATCGAAGCCTTCGTGGCCATCCGCTCGTTGTTCCCCGGGACGTAGAGCTGGCTTCTCCTCAGCACACTCGTTCCGAGCCCAGGATTCAGTTTAAGCCTTGCGACAAACCGTTAATACAGCTGGGGCGGGAAAGCGGCCGTGGCCGAAAGGGGGCTCTTCTTCGAGGACTTTCGGAAGGGCGTCCGGTTGAAGGGAAAGGTCGGGAGGACCGTAACTGACTCGGACAACATCTGGTTCACCCTGCTGACCAACAACGCGAACCAGATCCACTTCAACGCTGACTACGCCAGACGAGAGTTTCCTGGCGAGCCGTTTCGCGGCAGGATGGTCGTCAACGGATTCCTGACGCTTGCGACTGTGGCAGGCATACTCGTCGACCAGACCAGCGCCAGCGGCTTCATGCTGGGCCTTCGCGACGTGAAGTTCCTCCACCCCGTGTTCGCCGGAGACACCATCTACGCAGAGTGCGAGGTGGTCGCCGCCAGGGTTTCTGCCAGCATTCCCGACAGCGGGATCGTCACCCTTCGGACCTGGGGGACCAACCAGCGTGGCGAGAAGGTGCTGGAGTTCCTGAGAGACTTCATGGCGAAGAGGAGAAGGCAGCAGGCGTCGGGAAGGCCGAAGAGGAAGCAGGCTAGGACGGCTTCTTCTGATGCTTCCACATCGTAGGATAGGTTCCTTTCTTCATCACGACCCTCTCCACCGTGGACGCCAGCCCCCTGCTCACCCGCTGAATCTCTTCCGCAGTCATCATCGCCTTTCCCAGGGCGACCAGCTCCCCCTTGGAGGACATGATGGCGAGCGTCTCTCCCTTCGAGATCCCGTCCGAAGCTGAGAGAATGCCAGGAACGGCCAACCTTGCCCCGTGGCAGACCGCATCCACGGCGGAGTCCCGGACGACAAGCCTTCGGGTCGACCCGACGCACCGCTCCACCGGGCTGATGGCACGTCTCATGGCCGACTCGTCCGCTTCGCGAAGCTTGAAGACAGCGTCGTTCAGCTGATGGAGGGTCACCAGCCCGTCGGCCTCGTCGAGCGGACCCACCTTCGTCCTCCGGAGCTCGACCATGGTGGCCCCTACCCCAAGGACTTCGCCCATGTCGTAGATCAGCTTCCTCAGGTAGGTGCCTGACTGGCAGAGGCACCTCAACAGGTACAGGTTCCCCTGCGCCTCCGTGACCTCGAGTTCGTGGATCGTCCTGCTGCGCACATCGCGCTTCACAGCAGAGCGCTGGGGAGGTCTCTGGAATATCTCGCCCGTGAACTCGGAGACCACCCTGTCCAGCTCCCTTCTCGGCACCGACGAATGGAGCCTCATCACTGCGCGGTACTCCTTCGGGAAGAGGAGCAGGAGGCTGAGCGCCTTGGTGGCATCTCCCAGACCGATCGGAAGGACCCCCGACACCGGAGGGTCGAGGGTTCCGCTGTGCCCGGCCTTCTCCTTTCCGAGCAGCTTCCTGACCCAGGCGACGACTTCGTGGCTGGTCGGCCCCCTCGGCTTGTCGAGAGGAATCAGTCCGTAGTCCATGAGGACCTCGATGGGCCTTTTGGACGGGTCCCAGCCGTGGCTCGGGTCCGACTCCTCCTCATCCAGGACCACGGTCCTCCGGGGCTGCAACTCAGCCTCTTCTGTTCCTGACGTAGTGGAGGATTATTTCGGCGACCTTAGACTCGTCGATGGAGTCCGTGTCAATCACCAAGTCGAAGGGAGAAAGGTCCTTGCCGAACTCTATGGAGTAGATGCTCTTGTAGAGCTTGTGGTTCTCGACGTCCCTGACGGCCAGGACGCCCCTGCACCTCTCCTCGTCGGCGTGGTCGCGCTTCGCCATCCGCTTCGCCCTGCTGTCGACGCTCCCCGAGAGCCAGACCTTCAGGCCCTTCTTCGAGAGCCAGGGGACCGGATAGCTTGTTATCACCACGTCGCCGCTGGCGGCCTTCTTGATGAGCCGCTCGTCCACCAGCTTGTCGAAGCCGTGCGTCCGCTTCCTCTCGTCGAGGAACTTGTTCCCCTCGTCGGTGTCCCACCAATCCTCGCCTCCTGGCTTGTATCCCTCCTCGATGGCCATCTCCTTCAGCACGTCCCCCCCGCCCACCACCTTCAGGCCTAGGCCCTCGGCCACGATCTTGGAGACCGTCGTCTTTCCCACCGCTGGCATCCCGGAGACTATGATGGCGTCCGTGTGGCAACACCCCTATGTCGTGGTTCCGAATATCTTGGTGAGCATCGGGCTGAATGTGAGCGACGATATCGTGTACCACCAGAACAGGGGGATACTCCCGGTCGCGGAGACGATGTAGGGTATCGGAATCGGCGAGTAGGCGACAGTGACGCCGAAGCCGCCCAGATATCCCGCCATCAGGTAGTAGAGGACAATGAACGGGACGAACGTTATCGCCGTGACCTTGAGGCGGGCTGTGGAGACCTTGGTGTTCATCTGCTTGATCTGAAGGTCCTTCTTCTTCAGCTTCTCCTCCTTTGCCTTGTCCTTGTTCTTTACTGCCTCCCGCAGGTCCGCCTGGTACTGGCTTATCTCCGCCTTCATCCTTCTCTCGGCTGTGAGGTTGACGAACCGCAGGGTAAGCAGCTGCGTCGCGATGCCCAGGCCCAGCGCGGTGCCCGTGACGATGAACGTCGCGTCGGGGATCATCAAGGTCAGTTGGCCGCCTCCGTGAGGATCTTCGCTAGGCCCTTGGCCACCTCGCCCGACTTTCCGTGCCTGTTGGACGCGATCAGCATGGGCGCGCCGGTCAGAGTGGACGACACAGTCAGGAAGCTCCTCGCGAGCGAGAGCTCTCCCTCGAGGTCCTTGGCCGTGGCTGCGTCCCTGTACCTGGTCTTGTCGTCCTGCCGCCGCGAAAGTATCTCCTTCGGCTCGGCCTCCACGAGTATGAGGTGGGTCGGTTTCAGAGCCCTCACCACTTCGAAGGGGAGCCCGGGCCAGAAGCCTTCGCGCGTCCGTATGAAGAGGTGGGTGTCGACGAAAAGGACCTTGGCCTTTATCCTGGCTATGTGCGTGGCTGTCAGCCTCTGGAGCTGCTTCTGCTTCTCCACTGGCAGTTTCCTCAGCTCGTCCCTGTGCCTTATCCAGCGGAGTCGCTTCCCTTCCTCCAGCATCACCGTTCCGAACGTGACGACCCTGGAACCCTTGATGGCCCGGCTGAGCTTCTCGACGATGGTGGTCTTGCCGACTCCCGGGACGCCCACGACCACGACCCTGAGGTTCATCGCCTAGGTCGCCCCCAGGACGCCCGCGAGCGCAGGCGAGAACTCCTCCACCTGTTCCTTCAGCAGCATCTGGTAGTACTGGAGTATGATGTCGACCATCAGCAGTATGCCTATGCCCGAGCCGAAGACCCCGAAGAGGTCGGAGACGCCGGCGATCAGTCCGATCAGTATACCGCCGATGATCGTGAGTGTGGGGATGTAGCGGTTCAGCATCTGCTCTATGGACAGGCCCGTCCTCCGAAAGCCGGGCACCTGGACGTCAGCGTCCATCAGGTTCTTGGCGACGGCCTTCGGGTTCAGGCCTCCGATCTCGACCCAGAGCTTGGCGAAGAGCACAGCCATGCCCACGAGGTAGAGCAGATAGATCACCGAGTGGATCGGGTCGGAGAAAGTCTGCTGGATCCCCTGGGGAGCCGTCATGTAGTAGACCAGCCCGCCCGTGGGGTAGGAGGAGGTCCCGTTCTTGGGGAAGGTCCCCAGGAGGCTGATCCAGCTGTTGGTGCTTGAGCCGTAGAAGTTGGAGAGAATCCTGGTGAAGAACGTCACGTTCGCGGCGAGCGCGGAGACGAGTATGACTGGGATGTTGGACACGTAGAGGAGCTTAATCGGGTAGACTCCTTGGAATCCCCTGTACTTCGTGGAGGTGATCGGCAGCTCGACCCTGATGCCCTCGATGTAGACCAGCACCAAGATCATGACTATGGTCAGAACGAAGGTGAGGGCGCTGGGATACTTGAAGCTCCTCACAAGGATGTCGGGCAACGTCTTGGTGAAGAAGGAGCTGATGAGCGCGGGCACGAAGCCGAAGATGACCAGGACGGGGTTCGACGAGGTGCCCTCGTTCAGCGTCTGCGGGGAGAAGGTGTACCACATGACTGTCTGGCAGACGCCGGCCAAGATGAAGAGGCTGACCCCGCTCCCGATGCCCCAGCCCTTCTGAATCATCTCGTCCAGCAGCAGAACCATCACGCTGGCTATGAAGAGCTGGACGAAGATCACGATCTCCTGGTTCGGCGTGAGGGACCCGAGGGCGCCGCCCAGTATGTAGGCCAGCGATTCGCCCACTATGACTATCATCGTGAGGAACTTGGTGGCAGAGCCGAAGATGGCCCTGTCGGCCGTGTCGCTCATGTTCAGCTTGATGATCTCACTGCCGACCAGAAGCTGGAGTATCAGTCCCGCCGTCACTATGGGGCCGATGCCGAGCTCCATGAGGGTGCCCTGGGCAGATGCGAAGACGACCCTGAGGAAGGCGAGCTGGTCGGTCTGGTTCGAGGGCCCTCCGAAACCGTAAAGGGGGGTCACCGCCATCACGAGATAGGCGATCAGAGCGAAGGCTGTCCAGATGAAACGCTCGTTGAGGCCAGGCTTCTTCTCGGGCTTCGGGATCTCAGGAAGTACGGTGGCTACACTCTTGATGAAGTCGCGCATCGAGGCCATGAGGTCGGGCCCTACTCCTTGGCTGCGACCTTTCCGCCTGCGGCCTCTATTTTAGCCTGAGCCTTCTTCGTGAACGATGCGACCTTGACCTGGTAGGAGCCCGTCACCGAGCCAGAGCCGAGCAACTTCCCCACGCCCATGGAGGTCAGGTCGAGAACCTGTCGGCCCGCGGCGACGACGTCCAGGTCGCCGACGTTCATCCAGGCGGAGGGCTTCTCGTGGCCAGGAGGGACGAAGGGGTCCCGTCCGAAGTGGTCGGGGTCGTACTTCAGCAGCCAGGACCACTTGTGCTTGTGAAGGCCGGCCTGGCCGTGGCCGCCCTGCTGGCCCGAGTGCCTGTGCTGATTGATCTGGCCGTAGCCGTGTGTCCGCATCCCTCTATACCGTCTCGCTTTCCTGGCGCGCGTCGGCATCTAGACCATCCTCTCCACCAGCTCGGCCAGCCTCGGGTTGTTCCCCAGAATCCCCTTCTCGGTCGCCTGCCTCCTCATCGAGAGCTTGAAGCCGCCCTTGGGCGGGCTCAGCCGGAAGAAGGGCCTGATGCCTTGGTGGGCCGAGAGCCTCGTGCCGTCCTTCATCATCTTCTCGGCGAGGTCCTCGTACTTCTTGAAGCCTAGCGACTTTAGCGCCTCCTGGTCCAGCTTGCGGCTCTCGCTGACCATGCCCCTGCTCTTCAGAAGGCTGGTGAGCAGCTTCGAGTCGACGGGCGCCCAGGCGACGTAGTCCTTGCATGCCTTCAGCATGCCCACGGTCGGCGGGTCGTCGGTGAGAATCGTGGCCGAGAACTTCCGCTCCACCTTCAGCTCTGCCAGGGCTTTCCTCACTCCGTCGGTGGAGTCTATCTTCCCGCGCAGATTGAGCACAAGCAGGAGCCCCATCTTGTCCATCGCCTCAGACGTTCAGCCCGTGCGACATCCTGAACGCGTCGTACACCGCGTTGGCCAGCGACGACATGGTGTTGGTTGAGCCGAACGTCCTGATCCATGCGTCCTTCACTCCCGCCAGCTGGAGCAGGTTCTTGAGGGCTGGGCCCGCCACCAGCCCGAGCGACCTCGGGCCAGGTATTATCTCGACGGTGACGCTGCCGGCCTTGCCGCGAATCCTGTAGGGGACCGAGTGGGTGCCGCCGCACCTGCACTCCCAGCTGCCGCAGCCCAGCTTGACCGGGATGATGTTGAGCAGGGCGATGTTGGTCGCCTTCTCGATGGCCTCCCTTGTCTGCATGGCCTTCGCCTTCCCGACGCCGAACCATCCCGCGCCGTTGCCCACGGCCACCACCGCGGAGAACCTGGTCAGCTCACCGGCGTCCGTCTGCTTCTGGACCACGCTGACGCCGACGACCTCGTTCCGCAGCTCCGGGAGCAGCTTCTTGACAATCTCCGCCTCGCGCAGGCGCTGGCCGCTCTTGAATATCTCCTCCAGCGAGGTGACTTTGCCCTCGTTGACCAGCTTCCCGAGCTTGGTCTTGGGCACCCAGACCTCCTCGGCCTCCTCCCTTTCGCGCCGCGCCATCATGCTCAATTCTTCGACCCCGCTATGGCCGCCTTCGTCTTCTCGAACTGCGCCGGGTAGTCCTCTGGCTTGAAGCCGCCCTTGATCAGTGCGGAGAAGCGCGCCTTGTACGCGTCCTTGTCGTCCTTGGCCAGCCCGGCCGCATAGTCCGCTATCGTCTTGCCCGTGAGCCTGTCCTGGGTCGGGAGCACCTCCTCGTCCACAGACATCGTCACGCCCGAGTCGACCACTCCCTTGACGAAGGCAGAGATCCTCGAGCCTCTGATGAAGGGGACGAGGCCGTTGTAGAGCACCGCCTCCTTCACGCCCTTAGCCTGCGCCTTCTTGCCGGCGAGCAGGCCGAGGAGGTAGCATGCGGGCGTCGACTTCCCGGACCCCGACCATCCCAGCTTGCGGAGCTGCCCCGAATGGCAGGAGGAGACCACTTCGTCGCCCTTGACCTTGGGCTTCACGAACTGCGACGAGACGTTCTTGTTGGAGATTCTCACCACTAGCAGCGGGGCGTGGGCAGACACGGCCTTCTTCCGGGCGTGGAAGTCTGTGACCCCTTCGCGCCTGCGTCTGGGGAGCGCCAGGTGGTCGGACAACTATCTCTTGGCCTCCTTCATCAGCTCGAGCAGGTGCTTGACTCCCCTGACCTGGCCGCCCTTGGTCTGCTTGTACAGCCGCCTGTAGGTCTCCTTGGTTATCGTTCCCCTGTCCCTGGCCACCTTGAGCCTCCAGCGGAGCGCCCTCACCTTGGTTGCCCACCTGTCCTTCTTCGCGTTCCTTGCGTACTTCGGCCCTTCTGTGGAGCCAGGACCGCGGCCCCGCTTCAGCTTCTGCGACCTCACCCTCTTCCTCCCCTGTGAGGTCCCCTTCTCCGGTGCCGCCCTGATGGCTCCGAAGCCCACCAGACCCCTGATGGTGCTCCTGGTGATTGCGTCCTGGATCAGGTCCGAGTACTCCTCGTCGAAGATGACCCTGTCTAGGCCGACGTGCATGACCGAGGCGGCCAGCCTCCTCTTACTTCTTAGATTCAATGACCCTCAACCCAGTCGGATTCACGACCCTGAGCCCCAGCTCGTTGGCCCTGGCGAGTATCTTCTCTCTCTTCTTGGCGCCCACTGTCGAACCGACCCTGACCACGTCCCTTCCGGGAACCAGCCCCTCGACGTCCTGCGGTCTGTGCGCCAGGACCTCGAAATGGCCGCTCGGGTGCAGCCCACGTGACGCAACCGGGCCCCGGTAGCCCACTTTCACCAGCGCCGGCCAGCCCTTGTCCTGCCTCCGCACCTTGTTGTCGACGCCCTTCGGCTTCCTCCATGGGGCCTTGATCCTCACGAAGCGCCAGCTCTCCTGGCGCACGAAGGCGGGCCTGTGCTTGCGGAGCTCGGTCCGCTTCTGCACAAGCGCCTTCAGCCTGTTCTCCTCTGATTCCTTCTTCTTGGGCATTTTTCACATACCCTCCATCTTTTCATATATGTAGAGTCCGTCGAGGAAGACCCTCTGGTCCTTCCTCTTGATCTTGGTAGCAAGCTCCAGGTTGGCCGCTGTCTGGCCCACGTCCTCAACGGAGACGCCCTTCACAACCACGTCGTCGCCTTCTATGGCGACCTTGCAGGCGCCGACTATCTTGGCGACCCTGGGGGACCTCTCGCCTACGAAGTTCTCGACGAGGATCTCGTCCCCCTTCGTCTTCACAGAGATGGGGAAGTGGGCGTAGACCACCTTGACCTTGTAGGTGAAGCCCTTGGTCACCCCCGTGACCATGTTCCCGATTATGCTCAGGACGGTGTTCACCACGACGTTGTCCTTCTTCTTCTTGGAGAACGGGGTGAGCACGATCTTGTCCCCCTGCACCGAGAGATTGATGTTGATCTTCTGGAAGTCCTTCCTGTTCTCTCCCAGCTTGCCCTTCACGACCAGGGACCTGCCCTCGAGCGCGGCCTTCACGCCGGCGGGTACCTGGACGGCCTTTTCCTCCGCTGCGCTAGTAGACATAGCCGATCAGTCTCCCGCCCAGCTTCTTCTCCTGGGCTTCCGCATGCGGCATGACGCCCTGGGGCGTCGAGACTATGAGCGTGCCGACTCCGACTGCGGGAAGGTACCGGTGCTCCCAGTCGACGAGCTTCCCCGACTTCACCGGGAACCGGGGCGAGATGGCGCCGCACTTGTTTATCTTGCCGAGCAGCTCGACCCTCAGCTTGCCCCCCACTCCGTCGTCGATGAACTCGAACACCCCCACGTACTTCCTCCTCTGGAGGACCCTGAGCACCTCGCTGGCGAGCTTGGAGGCCGGGATCACCATGCACTCCTTCTTGTTCCGCATCTCGGCGTTCTGCAGGCTCGCGAAGAGGTTCGCTATCACATTGGTGGCTGCCATGCCCATCTGCTCCTAGTCGTACTTCCTGAAGCCAAGCTTCCCTGCTACCTCCCTGAAGCACTGCCTGCAGAGCACGAGGTCGTAGGCCCTGATGACCGCGCCGTACTGCCCGCACCTGCGGCAGTAGCGTGTGGACTTGCCGTAGCTCCTCTTCTTCGGATGCCTCTCTTTCATGAGACTGTCGCCCCGAAGCTCGTCCTGAAGAACTCCATTGCCTCTCCTTTGGAGATGAAGTGCTCCTTGCCCACCCTGGAGGTGCGGCGCCTCCGCCTGGCGACCCTGTAGCCTGGCCTCTCGAGCAGGACGGAGACGTTCATGCCGAGGATGCCTGTTGCAGGGTCGTACTTTATTCCCGGGATCTCGATGTGCTCCTTTATCCCGAACGACACGGAGCCCCTCGGGTCGAAGCAGGACTCTGACAGCTTGCCGTCCCCGGGAACCAGGAGCCTCTTGATCAGCTCCGTGGTCTCCTTCCCCCTGACCGTGACCAGGACGCCTATGGGCTCGCCCTTGTGGATGCCGAAATCCCTGACGCTCTTCTTGGCGCGCCGCTGGGCGGGCTTGTGCCCTGTGATCTCTTCGAGCACCCTCTTTCCCCTCTCTATGGCCTCGCCCGACTTCCCGAGGCCTATGTTGACCACTACCTTCCCCACCCGTATTGTACGCATCGGATTCTCCTGGACTGTTTTGAGGCTCATGCTGATGCAGCTCCCACGTTGATCACCGGCTTGGCGGTCCCGACAGGGAAGACAAGCCTCGATGGGATCTCTGCCTCGCCGCCCGGCAGCGACAACTTAACCATTCTCTCCCTGGTGACGGTTCCTTGCTTCACCTCGAGTATCTTGCCCGCCTGGCCGGCCCTGTCGCCGGAGAGGACAAGACCCAGGGAGCCCTTGGCCAGCTTCACCTGGTCGACCACCTTCTGGGCTGGCACCTCCAGGAGCACCGCGTCTCCCGGCGATAGGTCGAGCTTGTCGTCCACCAGCGACCTGCCGTCGTGGAGGCCGTACTGCACGTGCCCTCCCTTGGTCTTCGACTTTGACTTTATGCTGCAGAGCTTCTTCCCTGCCTCGGCAGGGTTGACCTTGGAGAGCAGGAAGCCCTTGGCCGACGGAACAAGTCTGAACGAGACTCCCTCGGAGGCGATGCCGACCACGTCGAAGAGCCCGACCGGGAAGCTGGGCGAGTGCCTCACCCTCCCGTCGACGACGACCTTCCCCGTCTTCGTCGCGATCTTGACCTCCTTGGAAGTTCCTGTCATTCCGGCCAGGTCCCGGATGACCACTCCGAGGGGGTAGGACGCCGACGTCGAGTGGGGCCCCGGAAGGGGCTTGAAGACGAAGCGGTCGCCTTTGCGGGAGATGTCCCAGCTGCGTGGGGCCGCGATCCTCTTCAGCCTGTTGGCTCCGCCCTTCTTGCCCATCTACCCCTCGCCCTCCAGCTTGGCCTTCCTGATCTTGTCCTCCAGGTTCAGGGAGGTCACGATGACCTTTGATGCTTCGATCGGCACCGGCGCGGTCCCTCCCTTCATCTTCTCCCTGGAGACTCCTTCCACGTTGAGCCTGCCGTCCTTGCTGATGACCTTGGTGACCTTGCCCTCCACTCCCAGGAACTCGCCCCTGACTATCCTGACGGAGTCTCCGGGCCTCGGCCTTACGGACTTGCGCCTGTATTTCTCGCGGAGTTCGGCCGAGAGCATCGAGGAGAATTTCATCCAAGCCACCTCATACGATTATGGAAGCCAGATTGGCTATCCTGGGCCACTTCTCTGCGGCCTCGCCGGCGACCGGGCCCTTGATGTCTGTGCCCTTCAGGTCGCCCTCCGGTGTAACAATGACGGCCGCGTTGTCCTCGAAGACCAGTCTCTGGCCGCTGACCCTCCTGACGGGATACTTCTGCCTGATTATCACGCCGCCGAATACCTGCTTCCGCAGCTCCGGGGGACCCCTCTTCACCACGCAGATGATGCTGTCGCCCACAGATGCGGCCGGATACCTGCTGAGCCTCGTCTTCGCCTTCGTCACCATGACGACGCGGAGCGTCTTCGCCCCCGTGTTGTCCGCGCATGTGATGACCGCGTTGAGCGGGATGGCTCGGGTGATGTAGTTCTTGAACTCCTCGACTCCCTTGGCCGAGACCGCACGAGACTTTGTTGACACTAGCCGCCCCTCCCTGCTGCGACAACGACGAAGGAGATGGTCTTCGACAGCGGCCTGCACTCACCCACGGTGACCCTGTCGCCCTCCTTCACTTCGATGCACGGCGGAAGGTGGGCGCTGACCCTGCTCTTCCTTCTTTCTCCTCTGCCATACTTGCTCACCTTGTGCAGGAACTCCATCTGGACTACGACGAAACTCCTGCCGGCCGTGGAGACCGCCTTGCCCGACAGCAGCTTGCCCCTCACCTTCAGGTGGCCGTGGAAGGGGCATCTCTCGTCGCTGCAGGGCTTCTTGGGGGCCGCAACGAGCAGGCCTGCGGTGCTCAAGCGCTCCTCCCCCTTATCCTGTCCTCGAGCCTGCCGAGTATGTCGTCGCCCGCGAGAGGCTCGCCGTCGCCCTCGACTTCGAGGACTGTGCCTGCCTTCTCGACAGTTATCGTTCCGTCTGCGGTCTTCATGAGCAGCGTGTTCGCTGTCTCCAGCACTATCTCTCCCTTCCTTCCCCGCTTGGTTGCGTCCCTGGCGTCAACTATCACTGCCCTGGTCCCTACCACGCTCATTCGATCACTCCCTTCTCCCTCATGATGGTCAGCACCCTGGCGATGTCGCGCCGCACCCTCCTGACCTTGCCTACGTCCTTCTGGACCAGGCCGCGTTCCTTGTTGCCCGCAAGCTTGGAGAGCTCCGCCCTGAGGTCGAAGAGCGTCTGCCTGAGCTTGTCAGGTTCCTGTTGTCTCAGTTCCCTCGGTTTGAGTTGTGCCATTCTCTTTTTTCTCCTGTTCCATGTCAGACCTTAGCTGGAAGTCCGGCGGCAGCGCGTCCTTCAGCGCTATCTTGACCTTGATGCCGTAGAGTCCGAGCTTTAGTAGGACGTCGGTGGTCGCTTCGCTGACGGTCCGCTCTGCAGTGTCTCCGCTCTTGGGGACCACGCCAGCCCTGTATTTTTCGCCGTGCGACCTGTCGCTCCTCAGCTTCCCCCTTACGGAGACCTCGACCCCGGCGGCCCCGGCGTTCATGATGTTGTTGACCGTCCACATCGCCGCCCTCCTGAAGGCGGTGCCCCTGGAGACTATCTGTGCGATCCTTCCAGCCATTATCCGGGCGTTCAGCTCCGGATTGACGACTTCGGAGACTGCAATCTGCGGGTTTGGGAGCCCGAACTGGGCGGCGACCTTGTCCGTCAGCTCCTTGATCCCTGTTCCCCGCCTTCCGATCGCGAGCCCTGGCCTTGCCACGTAGACCTTCAGCGTGGTCCCCACGGATGACCTTTGCACCTCGAGGCCGCCGTAGCCGGCGTCGCGCAGCTGCTTCTCGAAGAATTCGTCCAGCGCAGCGAAGGACCTTGTCGTGAGGAGAATCGCCTTCACCGAACTTCGCTGCTGGACCGACAAGCTAGACCTCTTTCCCTACGAGCTCGATGTGGACCAGCTGGTGGAAGTTGGGGGAGGAGCGGCCGTACGCCCTGGGGACGTAGTCCTTGATGGTCCGCCCTGCGTAAGCGGACGCGTGGATGATCATCACGCGCTCAGGGTCGAGCCCCTTGAACTCGGAGTTGCCCTGGAGGTTCTTCAGGACGTCGACGAAGATATCCGCAGTCTTCACCGGGTAGGAGCCCGATGGGAAGCCTTGGAGCTCGCTCCTGTGGCCCACCTTGAGCTTGTGCCTCCTGAACGCGATCGCCATCTTCTTCTTCTTCACCAGCTCGAGCAGGTCTATGGCCTTTGTGACGGACATCCCCTTGATTGATAGCGCGACCTCCCTGGCCGCCTTTGGGGAGATGTTCACCTCTCTTCCGCTAGCCCGCACATGCACCGCTGGGTCGAAACCCTCGAAACTGTAACCGTAGTGAGGCAATACTTACCTCTCGTAGCCTACTGGCGATTTTCAATGCTGTTAAAAGGTTATCCATGATGAAACGACCCGAAACCCGAAAACGGGGATTTCCAATCGCCGAGCAATCGGTTTCAGCTTTCGGATTCTCGAAGCAAAGCCTAAGTTGAGTTGACATCAGGCTGCTGACCGCTGAGCTCGATGGTTGAGACCCTCAAGCACGACATCGTGATAGTCGGCTCCGGCATCGCCGGGCTCAGGGCGGCAATCGAGGCCGCGAGGGTGAGCGGCGGGAAGGCGGACATTGCGGTCCTCACCAAGGTCCAGGCCATGCGTTCTCACTCTGTCAGCGCCGAGGGCGGCACGGCGGCGGTGCTGTATCCCGACACCGGGGACTCGCTGGAGTCGCACGCGTTCGACACCGTGAAGGGTTCGGACTACCTGGCGGACCAGGACGCTGTCGAGAGGTTCGTGCAGATGATGCCCCAGGAGATCTACCAGCTCGAGCACTGGGGTCTGCCCTGGTCGAGGCGCGAGGACGGGAGGATTGCCCAGCGCTGGTTCGGGGGCTACAGCCATCCAAGGGCGACCTACGCGGAGGACAAGGTGGGCTTCTTCGAGATGCAGACGCTCTACGACACTGCGACCAAGTACGACAACATAACGTTCTATCAGGAGTGGTTCGCGACTTCGCTTCTGACCGAGGCCGGCGAGTTCAGGGGCCTGACGGCCATAGAGATGAAGACGGGCGACTTCGCCGCGGTCCTCGCCAAGGCGGGCATAATGGCCACCGGAGGCTCGGGCAGGCTCTACAGCTTCGCCACCTACGGCCACAGCTCGACCCCCGACGGCATGAGCATCGCGTACAGGGCGGGGGTCCCGCTGAAGGACATGGAGTTCGTCCAGTTCCATCCTTCGGGCCTGGTGCCGTCCGGGATTCTGATCACCGAGGCGGCGAGGGGCGAGGGGGGCGTGCTCCTGAACAAGGACGGCGAGCGCTTCATGAAGAAGTACGCGCCCGAGAGACTCGAGCTGGCCTCGAGGGACGTGGTCTCCAGGGCGATCATGACGGAGATAGAGGAGGGAAGGGGGTTCAAGGACGAGCAGAGCGGCTACTCGTACGTCAGCCTGGACCTCACGCCCATAGGAGCGGAGAAGATCAAGCAGAGGCTTTCGGGCATCCGCGAGATAGTCATCAAGTTCAGGGGCGTCGACATAGTGGAGAAGCCGGCGCCCATCAGGCCCGTCTGCCACTACATCATGGGCGGCATCGACACCAACATAGACGGCGCGACCAGGCTCAAGGGCCTCTGGGCTGCCGGGGAGGCCGCTTGCGTCAGCATAAACGGAGCCAACAGGCTGGGGGCCAACTCCACGGCAGAGTGCCTGGTCTGGGGGAGGATCACCGGGACGGAAGCGGCGAAGTACGCGGCTGCCAAGGCCCAGGGCGGCTCGGTCACCGAGCAGACGATGCTCGAGGAGCGCAGGATATTCGACGGCATCTTCCACGGCACCGGGGGGACCAACCCCTACGAAGTGAGGGACAGGGTTCAGAGGGCCATGGAGGCGGACGTGTTCGTCTACAGGTCAGGGGACGGGCTGGCCCGGGCGCTGAAGACGATTCGGGAGCTGAAGAGCGCGGACTTTCGGCATTGCGACGACAGGTCGAGGACGTTCAACACCAACCTAAGCCAGGTGCTGGAGGTGGAGTCCATGCTGGACGTCGCAGAGGTGACGGTCGCGAGCGCTCTCGCGAGGACCGAGTCCAGGGGGGCCCACTCCAGGAGGGACTTCCCGAAGCGGGACGACGAGAACTGGCTGAAGCACACCCTGGCTCTGTGGACGCCCGGGGGGCCAAAGCTGGAGTACTCGCCCGTAGCCATAACCAAATACCAGCCGACGGAGAGGCACTACTGATGCCCATCCTTCCGGGGGAGGAGAGCCGAGAGGCATGAAGTCCGACGGTCGCGCCCTCAACAGGAGGGGGATTCGCGGTTGGCTCAACCCGTACCACTACAACTTGGAGCGCTGGGCCTACGTGTTCCAGAGGCTGACCGGAGTGCTGATACTGCTCTACGTCCTCGGCCACATCGGGGACACCAGCTTCTTCGTCGGGGGGCCGCTGGGCGCCGGGCCCAGCCAGTCCAGTTGGGCCTTGGACCTCAGCGTTACGGAGAACGTGGTCGGTCACCTCATACTCGCGCTGACGGCCACCATAGTGGTTTTCCACGGGATCAACGGCATCAGGCTCATCCTGGCCGAGTACGGCATAATCTTCCAGAAGCCCTCGGCAATAGAGTACCCGTACAAGGCCAAGGGGCTCAGGGCCCTCCAGCAGCATCTGATCTGGGCGGCCATAGTGCTGGCCATAGTGGCGGCCCTCTGGTCGGGGACGATTCTATTCGGGTGAGATGATGAGGGAATCGAGACTGATGCAGCTCCAGTACGCGACGGCCGTCGTGGCGCTGGTGCTGGTGGGCCTGCACCTGCTCATGCAGGGCGTGATAGTCCCCTACGGCGCGGCGCTGTCGTTCCAGCACGTTCTCTCCGTCTACAGGAGCTGGGTCGACGGGAGCCTCTTGGAGCTGCTCCTGGTCGTCGTGCTGCTCCACGGGTTCAACGGACTAAGGATGATCCTGCTGGAGTGGAGGCAGACGGCGCGCTGGTCTTCCTGGGTCAACGGCGGCACAGTGATAGCCGCCGTGGTCGCAGTCGCCTACGGGACGCGGACGGTCGTCTTCGCCGTCGTAGGAGGGGTGAGCTAGGAGGGTGACGGAGCTGAAGCTCAGGGTGCAGAGGTTCAATCCCGAATCTGACAGGAGGCCGAGGTTCGAGGACTTCGTGCTGCAGGCCAGGGACGGCATGACTGTGCTCGAAGCGCTGCTGCAGGTGAGGGACTACAGGGACCACTCGCTCGGCGTAAGATTCTCCTGCAGGATGGCGTCCTGCGGGTCCTGCGGCATGAAGATCAACGGCAAGCCCAGGCTGGCCTGCTATACGCCGCTGGATGAGCTGAAGTCGGAGACCGTGGTGGTCCAGCCGATGGACAACTTCCCGATCGTGAAGGACCTGGTCACTGACCTGTCCGGTTTCTTCGAGAAGCACAGGTCGCTGATCCCGCGCATCGTCAGGGCCGACGGGTCAGAGATGGAGAGCCCGACGGCGGAGTACGCCATGAGCCAGAAGGAACTCGAGTCGATACTCCAGTTCACCTACTGCATAAAGTGCGGCCTCTGCACTTCTTCGTGCCCGACGGTGGGGACCGACTCGCTCTTCCCCGGCCCGCAGGCCTTGGCCCAGGCCTACAGGTACACCATGGACGTCAGGGACGAGGGAGGCAAGGAGAGGTTCAAGCTCCTGGACGCGGAGCACGGCGTGTTCCGCTGCCACTACGCCGGGTCCTGCTCGGCGGTCTGCCCCAAGGGGGTCGACCCGGCCCTCGGAATACAGCTCCTGAAGAGGCATGTGATGTCCGCGAAGCCCCCGCGCAGGAAGGGCGAGGGCGCCAAGCTGTGGGTTGACCAGAAGAAGGGATAGGCTAGCCTTCGTTCTTGTCGAGCGTCGTGCCGAGATAGCCGTAGACTCCTGTCTTGAGCGCCTTCATGCCGAGGAGCGCGCACTTGATCCTTGCGGGGCCGAGGTCGGGGTTGCCGAGCATCTTCACGACGTCCTCCTTCGAAAGCTGCTTCACCCAGTCCAGGGGCTTGTCCTTGGCCAGTTCCGTCAGCATCGACGTGGACGCCTGGCTTATTGCGCAACCCTTCCCGGTGTACATCACCTTCTCCATGGTCCCTCCGCTGCCCACCTTGACTTGGACGTCGACCTCGTCGCCGCAGAGCGGGTTGGTGTCGTGGGCCTCGATGTCGTGGTCCTCCATCTTGCCGTAGTTCCTGGGCCTGCGGTAGTAGTCGAGGATTATCTCCTTGTATATGTCGGCCGCGCTCAAAGGCGGAAGACCTCCCTCACCTTCCCGAGGCCGGCAGCCAGCGCGTCTATGTCGTCGGTGTCGTTGTAGACGTAGAAGCTTGCCCTGCTGGTCGCGGGGACGTCCAGCCATCCCATCAGCGGCTGGGCGCAGTGGTGCCCCGAACGGATCGCGATGCCTTCCTCGTCCAGTATGGTCGCCACGTCGTGGGAGTGGACGTCGCCTAGGTTGAATGCTATGACGCAGCCGCGCTTCTCGGCGTCCCGAGGGCCGTAGGCCTTGAACCCCTTCACCTTGGACAGGGCCTCCATGGCGTACTCTAGCAGTCTGATTTCGTGGTCCCTCACCCGCTCCATGCCCAGCGAGCTGAGGTAGTCGACTGCGGCTCCGAGGCCTATGGCGTCGGCTATGTTGACCGTCCCGGCCTCGAACTTGTAGGGGACGTCGTTCCAGGTGGCGTGGTCGGCGAAGACTTCGCGTATCATCTCGCCCCCGGCCTGGAACGGGTCGGCCTTCTCGAGCAGCTCGCTCCTGCCGTAGAGCACGCCGATCCCCGTGGGTCCGAGCATCTTGTGCCCGGAGAACGCGTAGAAGTCGCAGCCCAGCTTCCGGACGTCGACAGGCATGTGGGGGACGGCCTGGGCCCCGTCCACCACGGATACCGCGCCCGCCTTCCTGGCCATGGCGCAGATCTTCGCGACGTCGTTTATCGTGCCGAGGACGTTGGAGCAATGTGTTATCGCCACGAGCTTGGGCGAGTCGGCGAGAAGCTTCTCGAGGTCGCCCATCTTCAGGGTGCCGTCCGGGTTCAGGCCGACCAACTTCAGGTTGGCGCCCGTCTTCCTTGCCAGGAGCTGCCACGGAACCAAGTTGCTGTGGTGCTCCATCAGGGTCGCGACCAGGGTGTCACCCTTCCGGACTTCCTTTTCCCCCCAGGCGAACCTGACCAGGTTTATCGATTCGGTTGTGCCCCGGGTGAAGACCGCCTCTTCGGGTCTGGAGCCTATCAGCCCCGCCACCTTCCCGCGCGATGCTTCGAAGGCTTCGGTGGCCTCTTCTCCCAGTCTGTGGACCGACCTGTGGACGTTGGCGTTGTGATTCGAGTAGTAGTCGACGAGGGTGTCGATTACCTGCCTGGGCTTTTGGGTGGTGGCGGCGTTGTCCAGGTAGACGAGCCTCTTTCCGTTGACCTTTCGTCCGAGAATCGGGAAGTCAGCCTGAATCTTTCTCGTATCCAGTGCCTGGGGTTTCAGCATAGCTATGACCTGCCCTGGGGGACCTCCACGAAAATCGTCCCGCCCTCTATTTTAACATTGAAGGTCTGGAGCGGTTCAGTCGCAGGCGGGTTGTCGACCGCGCCAGTCCTGACGTCGAAGGAGGAGAGGTGGAGCGGACAGGTCACCCTGCCTTCGTTCAGGAAACCGAGGCCGAGGTCGGCTTCCTCGTGGGTGCAGGTCCCGGAGACCGCGAATACCTCTCCGCCGATCTTCGCGAGCAGCAGGTGCTGCCCCGCGACGTCCACCGAAGCCATGGAGCCGTCGGGCAGGTCGGCGTCGTTCATTGCGGGTTGCATCAACTCGACTTACCGGTACTTGTAGTGGCGCTCGAAGATGTCTTCGGTCGGCCTGGCCTCCGGCTCCACTTCGCCTGTCATTGCAATCAGCGTCTCCCTGTCGACCAGCCTCCTCTTGATGCCCTCCCACTTGCCGTCGATCATGAACCTCGCTCCCTCCCTGGTCTGCTCGACCGGCACCCTGGACAGAACAGGTTCGAAGAAGCCCAGCACTATCATCTTCTTCGCCTCGTCGGTGGACAGCCCGCGGGCGGTGAGATAGAAGAGCTGCTCGTCGTCCAGCTGGGCCACAGACGCCGAGTGGGTCGCCTTCACCTCGTTGGTGAGTATCTCCAGGCCCGGGATCCCGTCGGACTTTGCGGTCCTCTCGAGCAGCATTGCGTGGTGGGCCAGGTAGGCCCGGGAGTTCTTGGCTGTCGGCCCTATCCTGATCATGCCCTTGAAGATGGACTGGGATTCGCCCTTCAGCACCCCCCTGGCCTGGGTGGAGCCGGTCGAGTCGGGCGCGTTGTGGACGAGGTTGGACTCGAAGTCGTATCGCTGTCTCTCGTTGGTGAAGAATATCTCGAAGCCTTCGGCCACCGAACCCCTCCCGTTGAGCAGGAAGTTCATCCTGGACCTGACCACGCCCGCGCCAAGCGAGAGCGCGCTCACGGTGGCCGACGCGTCGGCCTGTATGTCTATGGCCCTGTTGGAGATGTGGACTGCCGAGCCGTCGAGGAGCTGGATCGAGCTGTAGTCGACCTTGCTGCCGGCGCCTGCGAAGACCTCCACGGTGGAGCCGACCAGGGACGGCCCCCGGGCCGCGCCCGAGTAGAACTCGTCCAGGAAGACCAGCCGCGAGCCCCGGTCCGCGACGAGGAAGGTGAGGTCGAGGATGCCCGTGGTCGGCTCGGAGGTGACGAGCATCCGGCGGAGCGGCACTGCCACGCCGACCTCCTTGGGGACGTGGGCTACGGTGCCCGAGTTGAAGAAGGCGTTGACCAGGGCGGCGTACTTGTCGTCCTCGGACTTGACGAGCCTCTTCTCGAAGAGCCTCCTCACCGTCGGCTCGTCGCTCTTGAGCGCCTCGTGGAGCGGGAGGAGACGGACCCCCGCCGACGAAACGGAGTCCTCGAGTTCGGAGTGGACCTCCGTCTCGTTTCCCTGGAGCATGATGTTGTTCTCTCTTCCCGTGAGGTAGTCCTTGAAGAAGGTCCTCAGGTCCACCTCTGACTTTTGCGGGAGGACGGCGAACTTCGAGCCGTCGAAGCTCGAAAGGTATGCGTACTTGGTGTAGAGCGGGTTCTTCTCCTGGGGGAGGGAAGCGAAGGCGCGGAATGACTCCAGTCTGAAGTCCCGGAGCCAGCCGGGCTCCTTCAGGAACTCGGAGAGCGCCCTGACCGCGTCCTCGTTGAACGAACCCATCAGTTGCTGAGCCAAGCCTCGCGCCGACCTATCCCGGGTTGCAGCATCAACCTACTGTGTTGGTCATTTCCAGCGACATAAGTCTGTTGAACTCCACTGCGTAGACCATCGGCAGCTCCCGGGTGAAGGGTTCCATGAAGCCGTTGACCACCATGCTGAGGGCGTCGTTGTCTGTGATGCCTCGGCTGGTCAGGTAGAACAGCTGCTCCTCGCCCACCTTGCCGACGCTTGCCTCGTGGGTGACTGTGGCGTCGTCCTCCTGGATCTCCATGTAGGGGTAGGTCGCCGTGGTGCTCTTCTCGTCGATGAGGAGTGCGTCGCAATTGTGAGAGATTGCATTGGAGATGAGATACGTGTGGTCTGTGGTCCCCAGATTGTAGACTGGACCAGAGTACCCAATGTTCTCGATGCGCCGAATAGGCGCGTAGATGAACTTGTCGTCAACCCTTGTCTGATTGCTATCGCTCAGGCTGCATCGAACATCGTACTTCGGGTGAATCCTGACACTTCTGCCTTGGACGTTGCCAGCCTTCGACGCTCGGGTTATTCTGAAGAAGAGACCTTTGCGCGCGCCGAGCAATTGGACTTGCATTGCCAAGAGCCCAGAGGTAGTGACAATGTGAATGACGTTCTTCTTGCCCATGCAGTTCGAAGTCGTAGTTCCGTCTCCGCTGACGCATCCCTCAAGGAACGAGTCCGTGATGCTTGGATCCGTGTGCAATAAGACGAAGTCCGGGACACGCTTGTTGGGCGCACCCCTGCCGCACCAAGACTCGAACGCTCTGGAAAGGACCTCACCAAAGACGACTACCTCGATGCCGTTCTCACTCTTCTGTCTGTATGTCCTAACTTTGTACCCGAGCGCCTCGAACAAGTGCGTCAGCCTATCCCTCAGTCTTACCTCGTCCGAGTTGAGCGCGAATTTCAGTTTGCCCTGTGAAGCATATCCTCCTGCCGCATACAGCCCAAGAGACCAGGCAGTTTCGGCATTGAGAGGTACAGAAGGTGTGTGACCCTTCCCAATCATCACGTTGAGTCCCCTGCCATTCTTGGCGAAGGAGGAGAGGTCTAGCTCCTTCACGTCCACGCTCCCTAGAAGTCTAGGAATGAGGACGTAATCGCCATCGGCGGAGGAGCGTTTTGCAAGTAGCTGGGAGGCTGGCTTCCACATGGGGCTGCCTAGCGCAATCTTGATCGTACGGGAATGCCTGCCGTTTCTCGTGGCGCAAGGAGAGGCAATTCTCGACCTTGAGACCAGCATCGGATGTTCCGGAGTCACTTCAATGGGAAGCATTCCGACAGCTTTGATTCGTACCATCTCGCCGTCGAATTCGTTGACGTACGTCCTGTTGACGGTGTTCTCGCCTGACGCTCCGATGGCGTGGTCCCCTGTAGCGTACTCGGCCATCGGCTTGTTGTCCCCCAGAATGACTGTGCCCGGCTTCACGCACCTGACGCTCGACTTCACGTTTGTCGCGCCCTTGGCGATGTGCAGCAGCCCACGGTAGGCCGTGTGCCCTCCGTCCTTGGAGACCGACCTTGAGATGATCTTCGAGGTCGTGTCCCTGGCCATGTGGATGGCCTTGCCTCCGGTGTCCTGGACCTGGCCCGCGCCCGCGTAGGCCACTGATATGATGTCCGCCTTCGCCCTCGGGCCGAGCAGGTAGATGGAAGGGTATTTCCTGGTCAGTCTGGAGCCTCCGTTGAAGTCGACCCAGGACACGGTCGCGTCTTCATAGGCGTGGGCCCTCTTGGTGACCAAGTTCAGCACGTCCCTCGACCAGTTCTGCAGCGTCGTGTACTTGACCAGCGACCCCTTCTTCGCGATTATCTCGACTATGGCAGAGTGGAGGGACTGCGAAGAGTAGACGGGCGCTGTGCAGTTGTGGACTGCGAATCCCTTTACGAGATAGGAATTCTCGCCTTCGACTTGCAAGTTGTAGACCAAGTCGTCATAATTATCGTGAATGATTTCCCTCAGGGGAACGAAGAAGCGATTCCCAACCCGCCTGACTTCGCTCCACTTCTTGTTCTCGGTGTATTCAACGATGTATTGGTCCTGTCTGACAGCGTCGTGACCTTGGATTCTGTCGCGCGAGCCCTTTCGAACAGAAATGTTCGCAAACAGGCCGCTTCTCGCGAGAATCTCCTGTATTTGGAATGCCAGTGACGAGCTCGCTGTGGACGCTCTTATCATTACCGAAGTCCCGTTCTTGACATACCTGTTTCCGTCACCCTTCAGATAGTACTTCAGGAAGGTCAGCTGTTTCTCTGGTGGAATCTTCATTACATCTTCGGACAACATCTTGGTGGCCGCCCCTGCGCCGCAATGAGCCATGAACAACTCGATGAGCGGTTTCGCGTATGTGACCACTGAGTAATACTGCCCTCTCGATTTGTGAACACTCGCGTTGTGACCGAGGGACCTGATGAGCTGGACTAGTTCCTCGGCAATCTGCTTCTCTTTCGCAGACTTGCCGAAACTGAACTGCGCGACGCGGAGCTTGAGCGATTTATTGTAGGAAACGGAACCCTCTGCCAGATAGAGTCCGATGATCTTCAGGACCGTGTCTGTAAACGTGGCGCGGTCGATGCTTTCAGTGGGTGCGACGTAGACGACGAAGTCGCCCACTCGGAGCTCTCCGGCCTCCAAGTAACCCGGCGTCGCTTGAACCAGCCGCTTCGTTGACACTTCCGGCAGCCACCCCTTCCTTGGCTTCCTGGGAGCGAGCACATCGCCTCTCCTCACCGCCAGCACCGGGTGCTCTGGAGTGAGCCTGAAGGAATTCCCCTTTGACTGCGGAATGAGGGTAATCATCGTCCCCTTGTGCGAGTGAACGAACTTCCTGGTCACCGTCGACACTCGACCTGATTCTGCGATGATTTCCTCGCCCTTGCCAACCATGAGTATCGGCTTGAACGTGCTGCCTTCGCTGACCAGCTCGTCAGCGGGGAGGCATCCTTCAATGTAGGTGACCTCGCTGTTGGGCTCTGCGATGATCAGCGTCCTCTCGAACTGTCCCATGTTCCTCTCGTTTATCCTGAAGTATGCCTGAAGCGGCATCGAGACCTTCACGCCCTCGGGGACGTGGACGAAGCTCCCGGCGCTCCAGACCGCGGTCTGAAGGGCTGCTATGTAGTTGTCCTGGTAGGGCACGACTGTGCCGAAGTACTTCTTCATGAGTTCCGGATACTCCTTCATGGCAGTGACCGTGTCGGAGAAGACGACGCCCTGCTTGGAGAGCTCGCCCTTGATGCTGTGGTAGACTGCCTCGCTCTCGTAGATCGCACCGACTCCGGCGAGGAACTTCTTCTCCGCGTCTGTTATTCCCAGTTTGTCGTAGGTGTTCTTGATGTACTCCGGGAGCTGCTCCCAGGAGTCCGCTGCCTTCTTGGTCGGGCTGGCGTAGTAGTGGAAGCCCTGGTAGTCTATCTTGGCCAGCTCGGGCGCCCACGGAGGGGGGGTCTTGTCGAGGAAGAACCTGAGCGCCTTCATTCTGATCTGCTCCATCCATGCGGGTTCGTCGTGAAGCCTGACTATCTCCTGCACAACCCTCTCGCTGAGCCCCTTGGTGCCCTGCACAGCGTATGTGTCGATGGGGTCGCTGAAACCGTACTTCTGCTTGTAATCGTCGGTGACGATGTCAGACTGCGTCAAATCCCTATCCTCGATATAACATAGGTTATTTTCTCCGTTAAAAGGGTTATGGGGTCGCTTCGTGCGCTTCCTCTTCGCCCTTGAACCCAGTTATCCAGGTGTATCCCTTCTCCTCCAGAAGCCTCGACAGGTCCTCGCCGCCCGACTTGATTATGGCCCCCTGGAACATGACGTGGACGAACTGGGGCTTCACGTACTTCAGGATCCGCTGATAGTGGGTGATCAGGAGCGTGCCCGTCTCTGGGCCCGCGACCTTGTTGATGCCCTCGGCCACGATCCTGAGCGCGTCGATGTCCAGCCCCGAGTCTGTCTCGTCGAGGACCGCGAACTTGGGCTGCATGAGTGCCATCTGCAGAATCTCCGCCCGCTTCTTCTCGCCTCCGGAGAAGCCCTCGTTGAGGTACCTGGTGAGGAAGGATTCGTCCATCTCGAGCATCTTCAGCTTCTCTGCGGCTGCCTCCTTGAACTCGAAGATGGTGGGCGGCTCCTTCGGGTCCTTGGTGTGGGCCGCGTTGTAGGCTGCCCTCAGGAAGGAGAACATGCTGACGCCCTGCACAGCCACCGGGTACTGGAAGGCGAGGAAGAGGCCCTTCCTTGCGCGCTTGTCCGGGGTCATCCCGATGATGTTCTCTCCGCCGAGGAGTATCTCACCTGATGTCACGTGGTACCTCGGATGGCCCATCAGCGTGTAGGCCAGGGTGCTCTTGCCCGAGCCGTTGGGGCCCATCAGGGCATGAGCCTCGCCCTGTTTGACCGTCAGGTTGACTCCCTTCAGGATCTCCTTGCCTTCAACTGAGGCGCGAAGGTCCTTGATTTCGAGGTTCATCGCTGGTTCTCGCCGCTCTGGTTTGTCGTATTAAATTTATCACGCGGGCTGCCGCTGTCCCATCAGGCCCAGCGCTCTACTACCTTCCTCCCGACCGCTTCCAGGAATTCCCTGTCCACGGACGAGAAGGAGTCGAGCTGGTCGCTGTCGATGTCAATCTCCCCGACGACCTTGCCCGAGTTCAGGATCGGCACCACTATCTCTGACTTCGTCGACAGGAAGCACTGCAGGTAGCGGGGGTCCTTGCTCACGTCGGACACTATCTCGGTGCGGCCTGCCTTTGCCGCGAAACCGCAGACGCCCTTTCCAATGGGAATCCTGGCGTGCTCGGTCGCTGCAGGGCCCGACCATGCGTCGAGCACGAGTTCGGAGCCGTCGGCGAGGTAGATCCCCACCCAGGAATAGGACGGCACGAGGGAGTTCAGGAGCCGCACCACCTGCTCTCTCGCGGAGCGCCCGCTCGAGGAGCTGATGGCCGCATCCACCTCTCCAAGGACCTCCTTGGCCTGTTCCCTGCTGAGCCTGACCATGCTCGCCTTCAAACTCTCGCAGCGCACGCCCCGTCCCGTATTTATCTCCGTTGCCGGTTGCTAACCTTCCAGCAGATACCTGTAGGCGAGCGCCGCGAGGATGGCGCCCGCGAATGGGCCTATCCAGTAGATGTACCAGTAGGAGGGCAGGAAGCCGCCCGCCAGCATCGGGCCCATCGCCCGCGCGGGGTTCATGGCGGCGCCGGTGAGCGCTCCACCGAATAGAACGTCGACGAGCACTGCGACTCCGATGCCGAAGCCTCCGACCTTGGGCGCGCGAGGGTCGACTGCCGTGGCGAGGACTGCGAACATCAGCACGAAGGTCATGACCAGTTCGAGGAGGGTTCCCTGAAAGACCGAGATTGACCCTGCAAGGGAAGGAGCACCCCAGTGCGCAGCGCTCCCGAAGCCTGCCGGGAGCGAAGCTACAAGAGCGAAGCCCGCGAGCGATGCGCCGGCAAGCTCCGCGACGATGTATGGGACGACTTCCCTCGGGCTGACCTTCCCGCACACGAGAAGCCCGATGGTGACTGCGGGGTTCAGCGAACCCCCGGAGATGGCCATAGTCGCTGTCACGCCCAGGGCGAGGCCGAGCCCGTTGGCCAGTGCCGCGACGATGAGGGACGATGACGGGTCGGAGACTCCTAGGGACTGCGATGCGACAGCCGAGCCCGCACCCACAAGCACGAAAGCGAATGTTCCGATGAGCTCCGCGGTCAGCTTCTTGAGAAGTCCTGGCCCTTGGGACAAGCCTGATTTTCCGTCGGCCGAGACTTGTCTTCTTAAGACTTGCGCGGCCTCTCGAAAGGTTTTTCGGCCCGAAGCGAGACCGGCCGAACCCTGTTTTCCAGCAAGTTCGTTGCGATAGCAGCGTGCCTGATTTTCATAGGCTCGCTCACCACGTACTACTACGTGGCGGAGAGCGGGTTCAATCCCGTCCCCCAGCAGACGACCCTCTCGGGCGCGGCGATCTGCCCTGCGGACAAGCAGCACTGCCCCGGATTCGGTCTGGACAACATGACGGTACGCATGTTGAACCGGACAGACATAGACAGCCAGCAGGTGGCCTTCGTGGTGACTTCGAAGGAGGCGTCGCCGATGGCGCGGGTCGAGGTGTTCATCGACAACGTTTCCCTTGGGACTGTCGAAGGACCGTTCGCGCCGGGGGTCCCGAGGCTCGTCTCACTCGCGGTGCCGACAACAGTCAGCGTAACCCCAGGCGTCAGCTACGGCGTGGTCGTCGAGGGAATCTTCAGCGACTCTTCGGGAGCTGCTACAGCAGAATACTGGCAGTCAATCACGGTCGTGGCCACCGGCGTGTAGACCCGGGGCCCCCGTTGCGATGCCGCCCAGGCTCTGGCTCTGCGAAACAAGCGTCGGGACGAAGGACGTGGAGACTCGGCAGGGTCTAGTCAATAAGTAGCTCCGGAATCCCGGGTGAGCACATGTTCGAGATTGAAATCAGGAAGGCCGTCAAGGACAGGTACTCCAAGATCGCGACGTCGTCTTCCAACACTGGCTGCTGCGTCGACGGTGAAAGCTGCTCGGCTGATTCGGGATTGATCTCCCTGGGTGCGTCCGTGCCAGTGGAGGCCTCTTCGGTCAACGCGGGATGCGGGTCTCCAATCTCACTGATTAGCCTCAAAGAAGGGGACACTGTGTTGGACCTGGGGAGCGGCGGGGGCATAGACGTCTTCAGAGCTTCCCAACTGGTGGGAGCAAGAGGGAAGGCGATCGGCGTCGACGCTACCCCCGAGATGGTCTGGAGGGCTAGAGAGACGAGGGCGAAGTACGGAGACAAGTATGCGAACGCGGAGTTCAGGCTGGGCGAGATTGAACACCTGCCGATCGAGTCTGACAGCGTGGACCATGTGATATCCAACTGCGTGATCAACCTCTCCCCGGACAAGCTGGCAGTCTTCAGAGAAGCCTTCAGGGTGCTGAAGGGAGGAGGAACGTTCGCCGTGGCGGACATCACCCTCCAAACGGAAATCCCGGAGAGCGCGAGGATGGACATGGACGCGTGGTCTGCCTGCCTCGCCGGAGCCCTCACCGATTCCGACTATAGGACGAAGCTTCTCAGCGCCGGGTTCGTTGATGCGGAGATCGAGCACATATCGGACTCCAACATCGGAGAGTACCCCTTCAAGTACTACAGCTCGCACATCAGGGCAAGGAAACCGGATGCCCTGACTTCGCGAGCTCGCTGACTCTCCTCCCGATCTCGTCCCTCAACTTCCGCACCTCCTCGATTGGTCTGCCCTTGGGGTCGGGCAGGTCCCAGTCCACGAGCTTCTTCTGCATCTGAGCGAGCATTGGCCTCGGGCAGGCCTCCTCGACCGAGCAGCCCATGGTGACGACGAGGCTCGCCTCGCTGATCATCCCGGCGGTGAGCATCTTCGGCCTGTTCGACCCGATGTCGATGCCCTTCTCGGCCATGACGCGGACGACAACAGGGTTGACTCCCGGGGAAGGGACCGTTCCTGCGCTGGACGCGTTCACACCCAGCTTCCTGGCGAACGCCTCGGCCATCTGGCTCCTTCCTGCGTTCTCCACACAGACGAATAGGATTCTCCCCAGTCGACTGTCCCGAGGCTCCAGGAGGTGTCTGCTCGTCACTCCCGACCTCCTGACGCGCGCTTTCCTGTCGGCCCGTCCGGCCCGGAAGCGGCGACGGCTTGGCCCGAGAGGGTCCCCGGCCGGAAATACATCCTCCTTAGCCAGAAGGCAACGTTCACGAGACTGATCATCACGGGCACCTCAATCAGCGGCCCTATCACAGTGGCGAAGGCTTCCTGGGAGGCAAGCCCGAAGACTGAGACCGCGACCGCTATTGCGAGTTCGAAGTTGTTGCTGGCAGCTGTGAACGCCAGAGCGGTTGTTCTTCCGTAGTCCAGCTTTGAATAGAGGCCCAGGGCAAACGATGTGAAGAACATTATCAGGAAATAGACGAGGAGTGGAATCGCCACCCTCGCGACGTCCAGGGGGAGGCTCACGATGTACTCGCCCTTCAGCGAGAACATGACGATGATTGTGAACAGCAACGCGAGGAGCGACGTCGGAGCCAGCCTGGGAATCAGCGTCTGCTCGTACCACGACCGTCCCTTCGTTCGAAGGAAGTAGAACCTGGTCGCCATCCCTCCGAAGAAGGGGACCCCCAAGTAGATTGCCACCGACTGAGCAACTGCGATAAGCGAGATGCTGACGGCCGTTCCCTGACCTGAAATCCAGGAACTTGCCAGAGTTATGTAGAAGTAGGCCAGCACGCTGTAGAAGACGATCTGGAAGACAGAATTCAGGGCCACAAGTATGGCAGCCCACTCGCTGTCCCCGCCAGCCAGATTGTTCCACACTATCACCATGGCGATGCATCTCGCCAGCCCCACAACAATCAGACCGTTCCTCAGAGCGGGATAGTTCGCCAGGAAGACCCAGGCCAGCAAGAACATCAGGAGTGGCCCGACCAACCAGTTCAGGACGAGGGAGGCGGAGAGCATCTTTTTGGAACCCTTGGCACGGACGATCTTCCCGAGGTCCTCGTACCTGACCCGAGCCAACGGCGGGTACATCATCCAGATCAGACCGACGGCGATGGGTATCGATGTGGTCCCAACGCTGAACGAGTTGACCGCGTTGGAGATGCCAGGGAGCAGGTAGCCTGCCGAGACGCCTGCGGCCATCGCCAGGAATATCCAGACGGTCAGGAATCTGTTGAGAGATGACAAACGGCTCCGTTCTCCGCCCGTCGAGGTTTGCTCCGCTCTCGTCGAACGGAATCGCTGCCCATCAGTCAAATCTGCCTCGGCGGGCCCCTGACTCTGCTCCCTGGTGTGACCGGACAGTCGCCTAGGCCACCAGGCCCGTAATCAGGTCTACGACGGGAGAGTCGCGCACCCGGTAGAAGACCCACCTTTCCTTCTTGCTCCTCTGAAGCAAGTCTGCTTGCTCCAGTATGCCGAGGTGGTGAGATACCGTCGGTTGAGGAAGCCCCATGGCGGATTCAAGCTCGCAGACGCACATCTCCCGCTTGGACAGGAGGAGCAGTATCTTGATTCTGTTGGAGTCGCCGATTGCCCCCAGAAGCCTCTCCGCCCGTCTGATCTTCGCGGCGTACTCCGGGGAAGAGAGCTTCTCGGCCTCGACCCTCGCCTGTCTGATGTCCGAGGGCCGGCAGATACCGTACTGGATGAGCCTCTGAATCGATTCGGCCTGCTTGGGCCTCAAGGCACCCCGACCCCGTTGAGACGCATGGAGAGTGCAGACGGACTCCTTTCCCGCTCTGTCGGGGACGCCCCGGATGGCGCGACCTCCGGCGGCGGACCCGAGTTCGCCCTTCCGAGCATGGCGCAGACGTCCAGTGATCCAACAGCCAAGGCTGGAGGTGAAGGTCTTGAGCTCAAGGTCTCACATGCACCGAACCATTCATCAATATATATTAATGTATCATGTCTGATTCTCAGCAATGATAATCGGCTTCCGGCGTAAATAGCCCAGGGAGAGCGCGCCGTCGATGGCCAGCGCAGTCCTTCCGGATTGGACCTGGGAGTTCCACGGCCACAGGTGCCCGTTCATGCCCATCGGGTACAGGATGGGACTTGTCGCAATGAAGGAACTCGGCGTCGAACGGGTAAAGGACCACGGGGTATTCGCCCTTGTGGAGATAGGGGTCGGGCATCCTCAGACGTGCATGGCTGACGGCGTGATGTCGGCAACGGGTTGCACCTACGGCAAGCTCATGATGGAGCGGCTGGGTTACGGGAAGATGGCCATGATCCTCCACGCCCCCGGAAAGGGCGCTGTGCGCGTGTCCCTTGGCTCCGACTTCCAGGACGAACTTGCGAAGCAGGAGTTTTTCGCCTACAGGAAGAGGGGGATAGAGCCTTCGGAGATTCCGCACGAGGTGACGCGGCGCGCAGTCGAAACAGTCCTTGGAGCGAAGGACGAGCAGATGTTCAAGGTCGAGCCCCTCCCCAACTTTACCTTCGGCCGGCCCAAGGGCTCCTTCGCGAAGACAAAGTGCAGCCGATGCTGGGAATACGTCTTCGAGCGGTACATCAGGTCCGCGGATGGCAAGCCGCTCTGCATCCCTTGCTCCAGCTACGTCGAGCCGCACCTCGATGTCCTGGAGGGCGTCCAATGAGAGGGCGGGCCGCACGGACTTCGTCCTCATAGTCGCCGTCGCCTCCGCGTTCCTGATCTCCATCGTGTTCTCCATGTTCGGGCAGGGCGGTGGTTCAGTCTACACGCCGACGCTCTTCCTGCTCGGATACGCAGCCCTGGTCTCTGTCTCGACCTCTTTGATGCTCAACCTCGTGACCGCACTCTTCTCTACCCTCGTCTACTACCGCCAGAGGCTGGTCGACCTTCGGCTCGCTTCTGCCTTCGTTCCTGGAATCGTGGTTGGTTCCTTCCTCGGCGGGGCGCTCGGCAATTTCGCCGATACCGGCCTGCTGATGTGGCTCTTCGTGGCGTTCCTCGTCGGCGCAGGCGCCAGGATGGTCTACACGTACTGGGAGAAGGCGCCTTCGGAAGCCGCCCCAAGCCGAACATCGCTGCTGATGTATGGGGTGATCGGAATCTTCAGCTTCGGTGTCGGAGTCCTGTCCGGGCTCCTGGGGGTGGGCGGCGGCATCCTCATCGTCCCGTTTCTCATCTTCGTGTACGGGGTTCCGACCAAGCTCTCGGCGGGAACGACAGGATTCGTCGTGATCTTCTCCTCCCTGTTCGGAGTCCTGGGTCATTCTGCTTTCGGACACCTGGATTATGGCCTGGCCTTACCAGCTGTCGTGGCTGTGGCTGCGGGCGGGGTGCTGGGTGCCAGATTCATGGTCAAGACGAGCGCAAAGTGGGTGAAGACCGGGTTCGGGCTCCTGATGTTCGCCTTCGCAATCCAGCTGGTTGTGAAACTGATAGGCTGAAAGCGTGCAAAGAATTGTTATATACAACCCGGCGTTGGATACCGACGTGATTTAGATGTCAGCATCAGGACAACCATACATCATTCTGAAGGAAGGCTCTGGGGAGACCCGAGGAAGGGAGGCCCAGAGGAACAACCTCGCAGCCGCGAAGCTCATCGCCGAGATGGTGAGGACTTCGTTGGGGCCGCGCGGGATGGACAAGATGCTCGTCGACTCCATGGGAGACGTCACCATAACCAACGACGGAGCTACCATGCTGAAGGAGCTGGACGTGCAGCATCCGGCAGCGAAGATGATGGTTGAGATCAGCAAGTCGACGGACAACGAGGTGGGCGACGGGACCACCTCAGCCGTCGTGGTCGCGGGAGCTCTCCTCGAGAAGGCGGAAGACTTGGTTGACAAGGACGTCCACCCTGTCGTCATAATTGAGGGATACTCGAAGGCGGCCGAGAAGGCCCAGGAAGTCTACGAGAAGATGGCGGAAAAGGTGGACCCAACATCGAGGCCAGACCTGCTGAAGATTGCAACGACAAGCATGCTGACGAAGCTGGTGAACGAGGACGCACCCCATCTGGCGGCAATTGTCGTCGACTCGATATTGATGACGTCCGAAAAGGACGAGAAGGGCTACAAGGCTGACATCGACAACGTGAAGGTCGAGAAGAAGCCCGGAGGCTCAATCACGGACTCGCAATTGATCAAGGGCATGGTGCTGGACAAAGAAGTCGTCCACTCCGGCATGCCGAAGAGAGTCGAAGAAGCCAAGGTCGCGCTGGTCAACTCGGCGCTTGAGATCGAGAAGACGGAGTTCTCCGCTGAGATCAGGATAGAAGACCCCGAGCAGATGCAAAAGTTCATGGACGAAGAGAGCAACATTCTCAAGGGAATGGTGGATAAGGTGAAGGAGGCGGGAGCCAACGTTCTCATCTGCCAGAAGGGGATTGACGACTTGGCCCAGCACTTCTTGGCCAAGGCCGGAATCCTGGCGGTGAGACGGGTCAAGGAGAGCGACATGGGCAAGCTGGCGAAGGCCACGGGGGCGAGGATGGTGACCAACCTCGAGGACCTCACAGCGAAGGACCTCGGATACGCGAAGCTCGTCGAGGAGAGGAAGCTGGAAGAGGACAAGTGGGTCTTCATAGAGGGATGCAAGAATCCAAAGGCAGTCACCATACTGGTCAGAGGCGGAACGCAGCGCATCGTTGACGAGGCCGAGAGGGCCCTTCATGACGCGCTGATGGTGACCAAGGACGTTGTCGAGATGCCCGCAGTGGTGGCCGGAGGAGGGGCGCCGGAGGAAGAGGTGTCCGTCCAGCTGAGGGCCTGGGCGCAGAAGCTCTCTGGAAGGGAGCAGCTCGCTGCCCTGAAGTTCGCCGACGCCATGGAGTCGATCCCGCTGACGCTGGCCGAGAACGCAGGGATGGACCCCATCGACACCCAGGTCGAGCTCAGGTCGAAGCACCAGAAAGACGGCAAGTGGGTCGGCGTCGACGCCATGAACGGCAAGGTGGCGGACATGTACAACAAGTCGATTGTAGAGCCGCTCGCTGTCAAGCTCCAGATCCTAAGATCTGCCACGGAGGTCGCTTCGATGATTCTGAGAATCGACGACGTGATAGCCGCGGGCAGGTCGAAGCCGCCGGCGGGCGGACCTGGCGGCGGCATGGGCGGAATGCCTCCGATGGGCTGACCGGGGAAGATCAGAAACCGAGGCTCCGTTCGGCGTAGCCGCCCTCCTTGACGGCTCTGTCGTAGACAAGACTCGCTGCGGCCACGTCCTCTATGGCGACGCCGTTGGATTTGAAGAGGGTCCGTCCGGTCCTCCGGACCTTGCCGGAGACGACGTCCTTCAGCTCGAATGCCCGGTCCCAAGAGAAGCGGCCCTCCTTCTCCGCTGCCACCAGGTCTCCCGCCTCCGTCTTCGACTGGCCGATGTCGTCGACGACGATTGTCTGAAATTCCCCCACGCATTCCGGTGTTGCTTCCGCCCGAGAGGGCATGTTCGAGCCGCAGAGGTTCAGGTGCCTGACCGACCTCACCAGCCCCGGCGTCAGGAAAGGCTCCTTCGAGCTCGTGATCGCTGTGGCGACTTCGGCCCCTGACAGGGCGTCCTCCAGTGAGTCGCAGGCAGAAGCCGCGAAGCCCTGGTTGCCGAGCTCCTTTGCAAGCAGCTCTCTTCGATCGCTGTGTGGACTCCAGAGCCTGACGGAACTCAGAGAAGCAACTTCTCGCATCGCAAGGACCTGGGTCAGCGCCTGCTTCCCGGCACCGCAGACTGCGAAGCCGAATTCCTTTGCTCGGAAGAGATGTCTGGTCGCAACTGCCGAGGCGGCCCCGGTCCTGTACCTGCCCAGGACATCCGCGCCCATGACTGCGAGAGGCTCGGCGTCGTCCAGCCTGAAGAGGACGAAGACGAATCGCGCTCCTCTCCCGGAGGAGAGGTAGCACTTCACACCCGCTCGGCCTAGATACGGTAGGGAGGCGTGCATCACGTTGAGGACCGCGCCGGAAGACGGCGTCCTGGTCCTGGCCGAGTTGACCGCGGAGCCGGAGGCCTGACGCCTGAAGCACTCCTCTACTGCCTGCACCACCTCCTTCATTGCGATGAGTGAAGCGACATCCTTCTCGGACAGGAACAGCGCCAAGGAGACTAGTGCTCTTCCTTCTTCCCTTCTGACTCGGCCTTGCCCCAGCGGCCGACCTTCGGGAGTTCCTTGGTCCTGAACAGGGCCATGCCCTGCTGGTATCGCTGGAGCTCGACTTCGAGGAACCTGATGTCGGAGGAGAGGGCTGCCAGCTCCTTTTCCTTGCCCTTCTTGCCGGTCAATTCCGCGACCTTCGCCTTCTTGTCTTTGACCATGCCCGTGAGGAGCTGTTCGTATTCTGTGGTCACGGCGAGCTCGGCTGGCCAGACGTCTCTAAATTAAAAAGCGTTGCCAGGGAGCGGTGGCGGGTTGCGTCCCCAGCTGTTCGGAGCAGGCGTCCTGGTCATCATCCTGGCTGCGGTGCTCTACGCCCTCGCGATACCCATCGTCTTCTCCTGGAGCATCCCGTTCGCGCTGGGGGGAGCGGCGATGGCTGTCATCAGCCTCTTCCTGCCCGAGAGCGCAGGCCCTGTGGAGCCGCCGGAGGGGTACAGGTTCTGCCCCTACTGTTCCAGTCCGGTGAAGCTTGACGCCAAGCGGTGCGACCATTGCAACGGTATCCAGCCCGGCGGAGCGGCGTGAGAAGGCATGAAGCCTGATTGCCAGAGCGCCGAGAAGGTGATGCTCCTGGAGCGGATCGCCTTCCGGGGGCATCCCATGGTCCTGGCGCTCCACCCGACCACCATCGAGATAACCGTGGACACCCACCTTACCAGGAGGGGAGACTGCATCGTGGGGGTTGCAGCCGAAAAGGGATGCGCAGGCCTTGGCTCCGAGACGAAACAGGCCCTATGCGGTCCGGACTCCAGGGTTTCCATGAGCATCGTCGTGGGAGACCAGAGGTTCTGTCTGGAGGGCAGGGGAGACCCGCGGCTCACCCTGACTCACCAGCATGACATCGTCATACGGAGGAGCGACTTCGTGAGCGACAGGACCCTGGCGGTCAGGGCCAGCGCTGCGGCAAGAGACATCCCGCGCGGCATGGTGCAGATTCTGAAGGACCCGGAGACTGTGGGCTGTCTGGAGATAGAGGTGGAGCGCCTCGACTGAGTTCGCCGCCGAGGCATTCACGATGCAGGCACTTGTGAAGTACCACGGCCTCAGGGACTGGAAGCTCAGGCTGCCCTATCACGACAGCATCTCGGTCAACACGACCAGTATGAAGACCGTAGCCACAATCACGGACAAAGAGAGGGGCGGCGTGTTCGTAGACGGCACGGCCAACGGGTCCGCAAACGTGAGGCTTGCAGGGGTGTTGGAGGGACTGGCTCCGGGGTCTGCTGTCGAGAGCTTCCGCATCGACAGCAAGAACATCCCCGCGGGCAGGGCGAAGGGCATCGGCTATTCCTCCTCGGCGGGGGCCGCGCTCACGCTCCTCTGCCACAGGCTTCTTGTGGGGGGCGAGCCGGACATGAGGGAGCTGTCGAGGCGCGCACGCGTGTTCGCAGCTTCTGCATCGAGGTCGATGGTGGGAGGTTTCTCGCGCCTCTACGCCGGAAAGACCGACGAGGAGGCGTACTCTGAGCGGTTCGCAGACGGGAGAGAGATGGACCTGAGGATGGTCATCGTCCCGCTGCCCTCCAGGGTGAGGACCGAGGACGCGCACAAGGAGGTGCTGACCTCCCCCTTTTTCGATGCGAGGGTTGCGTCGGCGCAGAAGAGGTGCGACGAGATGGAGAAGGCGATCAGGGGCAACGACCTGGAGAGACTGGGCGTTCTTGCTGAGAGGGACACACTGGAGCTTCACAGCCTCACGATGACAGGCGAGAGCAGGCTGATCATAATGACAGAGGACTCGATACGGATCATAAGCAAGGTGAGGCAGCTGAGGAGCGAGGGGCTGGACGCCTACTTCTCACTGCAGACCGGCCCGTCGGTCTTCATCAACACCTCGGAGAGGCACGAGAAGAAGGTCTTCGCCGCGATTGCAAGGCTGGGATACAGGGCCTACTTCTCAAAGGTCGGCGGCGAAGCAAGAATAGTCGCTGCTCCCAAGGGTTAATACCCGCTCCCGTGCCGTCGGCGCAATTGGCCGCGAAGGTCAGGACCCTCGGCGAGTACCTGAAGGAACTGGAGAAGACCAAGAAGGGCAAACCGGAGCAGGTGTCTGACGCCCTCGAGGTCTACCTGGACCTATGGAGGAAGGCGGTGGAGAGGGGAATCGTCAAGCAATCGGATGAAATCGAGGACGCCCTGTCAAAGGTCGAGCAGAGCGGCGGCCTCTACAAGGCTGCCGAACGCTAGTGCGAGACTTCGCCGCCGTCTATGACTATCGATTGCCCGGTGATGAAGCTGGACTCGTCGCTGGCGAGGAAGAGGGCCAGGCTGGCCGCGTCGCTCGGGCGTCCGAGCCTCTTCAGGGGGATGCCGGACCTGTAGTAGTCGAGCTGCTTCTTGTCGAGCCAATCGACCCATGTGGTCTCGAAAGAACCGAACACCATGCAGTTCACCCTCACCTTCGGGGCAAGGGTCCTGGCCAGCATCTTCGTCATGGTGACGACCGCGCCCTTTGCAGACGCATAGACGAGCCCCTCAACGTCTCCGCTCAGGGCTGGAGTCGAAGCGACGTTGACGATGGCGCCCCGCTTGGCCATCAGCGGGGCTGCTGCTTGGCTGCAGAGGAAGGTCCCGAAGGTGTCGACCGCGAAGACCTTCTGCCACATCTGGAGGGTCGTGTCCTTGAGCTTGGGAGCCCATATCGAGCTGTCCGCCAATCCTGCGTTGTTCACCAGTATGTCGAGCCCGCCGAGGAGCCGCCGGGCCTCCGAGAACATCCTCTTTACGCTCGCGGGGTCGGCTACGTCGCCGCCTACGGCGTAAGCCCGTCCGCCGGCTCGCTTGATTCCCCTGACGACATCCTCTGCGTCTCGCTCGGATTTCCTGTAACTGACTGCGACACGGGCACCCTCCTTGGCAAAGAGGCGAGCGATCTCGGCGCCTATCCCGCGCGAAGAACCTGTCACGAAGGCCCTCTTGCCCACGAGCCTCATTCGAAATCGGCGGGCCATTCGAGTGTCTTAAGGGTTTGACACGAGAGCCGACCCGCAGAAGCGAAGATTTTAGCGCGTCCAATGAGAACCGGCCACCAATGAAGCTGCTTTTCGAAGAGAGGCTGAGGGCGATCCGTGGCCCGCCCTCTGATAGGTTGACCGCCATCGGCGTGAAGGCAGGGATGAGCGTCGCCGACCTGGGGGCGGGAAGGGGATACTACGCCCTGGCGGCAGCCGAAATCGTCGGCAGTGTTGGCGAGCTCTATGCGGTCGAGCCGGACAAGGTCCGCGCTGCCATGATCGAAGGCAGGGCGGCCGGCGAGGGGCTCGCCAACCTGCGGGTCATCGCCAACGGAGCGGAGGACCTCACAGCGATACCCGGGTCTTCGGTTGACCTCGCATTCTCGATGAACTCCATGCACCACTTCAACGACAGGATGGCGGTCTTCTCAGAAGTCGCGAGAGTCCTGAAGCCGGGGAGCAGGTTCTACGTCAGGGACATCATGAAGTCCTGGGTCAATGGGCACGGAACACGCAGGGAGCAGGTGGCCGAGATGCCGGGCCCGGGATTCTCGGACAGGAAGGTCAGGGTCACCCGGTCGACACTGGAAGCGACATTCACGAAGTGAGGCTCAAGGCCTCGGAGCTCTGTCCCGGGCTGTTGCACCGACGGAGTACTTCTTCAGGAACTCGATGTTGAAGAGGGAAGCGCGCGCAGAGTTGCTGACGATGGCCTCCTTGTCGGCGAGCACCTTGCGGAGCGAAGCTTCCGCCGAAGGGCTCCCTATGGAGCCCAGCGCCGCCGCAGATTCGTGCCTCACTATCGGGTCGCGGTCTGTGAGCGCAGCCTTCTCCAGAGCCTCGTTCGCCGCCGAGAGCCCGATCTGACCGAGAGAGAATGCCGCCTCGTGGCGGACGAGCGGGTCGGGGTCGTGGAAGAGCACGTCAGAGAGGGCGGGGATCGATTTCGCGCCTCCCACCTCGGCTAGAATGCAAACCGCGTGGACCCTAAGAACGAGGCTCGGTTCTTTCTTCAGCACCTGGATGAAGTAGCTCTCTTCCTTGCTGGTGAAGGCCGACTCCATCCCTTTCATTACCTCGACGCAGTGCGCTTCGTTGTCTATGATTGTTGAGGTGTACAATCCGCCCGGTCCGCCGGCTCTTGAGTCTATAAACAGAGCGGGACTGTCGCGGTGCGGCCGACGGATTGGGCTGATTTCAGTTTCAGGCACCCCCCAATTAGCGGACCGCTGTAAGGTTCGCAATTCAAATCAGCGCCCGACCACTGAGCATTCGCCGGTGCGTTGACAACCATCAGCCCCGAAATGGCAGAGGCAGTAGGTTTGCTTCTGGGCGACGGATGCGTTTCCAGGTACTTGTCAAGGGGTAGACCATACTTCGAGGTCGCCTTCAATGCCAGCCCATCGGAGTTCGGTTACTACCGAACACTCGTCAAGCCCACTCTGGAGTCGGAGCTTGGCGTCAGTGGGCGTCTTTATCTCAGAAGCGACAACACCACGAGATATCACATCTTCGGAATGAAGGCGGCGTGCTACTTCATGGAGATTGGCATCCCGGCGGGAAAGAAAAGGGATGCTTCCATTCCCAAGGTCATAATCGGGAGCGGCCAAGCCGTTCCATTCATCAGGGGTCTGTACCACGCGGAAGGGTCACTATACCGAAGGTACTCGAAACAGTACGCCTGCCATGCGAGATTGTACTCGAATCTCCTCATGATCCAGATCAGAATGAAGCTTGGAACTCTTATGGCGCAGTTGCGCCACGAGCTTTCTAGTCTTGGAATAGCCACCAACACACTCGGAAGCAAGGACGGGGTCTTCACGTTGAGAATCACAGACCAAGGGGAGATAGCCAAGTTCTTCAAAATAGTAAGACCGAGATACAAAACGAAGGTGGCACCAACAATCTTTTAATCAATCACAGAGAGGCAGCGCCCCAGCGGGCCTGTGGCTCAGTGCAAGAAACATTGCGAGAAGCCAGGTTAGAGAGATTCGTCCTGGATCGGCTGGCTCTTAGCTAGCTAGTGGGGACACCAGCATGTCGTGGGTTCGAATCCCACCAGGCCCGCATAGCGCTCACACACTGTGGACCGGTCCTGCTTCGTCGACGGGGGGATGAGAACGGGTGTTTCGTTTGGGGAGGATGGAACAGGTTGCCTGACCCCTCCCTCTCAACAAGATTCAGCCTCTATCACGCTTAAAATAGGCCAATCTGGTCGCTCGCCTGTTGAGCGGGGAAGCCCACAGAGAAGTCATTTCAATGGTTCTCCCTCCTGAGGTCTCACTATACTATCCAGAGGTGCTCAGAGTCATCAAGGAGCTTGACAAGGTGTCATGGCCAAAAGAACAGACGAGAATCGACCTTCTCCTGAACTCGTGGGGAGGCGACGCGCACTCGGCCTTCAAGATGGTTCTACTTTTGAGGTCACACTGTAATACCCTCAACATTGTCGTGCCGCTGATGGCTAAGAGCGCCGCGACTTTGATGTGCTTGGGTGCCGATAGAATCTACATGAATGGAAAATCTGAGCTTGGCCCCTTGGATGCTCAATTAGAACATCCCCATGTCCAAGGGTTCTGGATATCCTCAAGGGACGAAGTAGATGCCCTGAGCTATCTTGAGTATGTGGCGGAAATGTGGGCAGAGGATTTGGCGGTCAAAGCCATAGCACCAGAAATAACCAGAAACCTCGGACTGAAAGCGAGAGATTCCCTCGAACTGGCATTCAAATATACCGCCGAGGTATTGAAGCCCGTCGTCGAGCAGATAGACCCTCTGATTGTGAACATGAGCTTCCGCGAGCTTGAAATGACCGAAAAGTATGCGCGAGAACTACTTACGAGGTTCATGCTAAGGGGAGACGCGGACGCTGAGAAACTCGCGGCGTCGATTGCCAACGAGCTTGTGAACGAATACTATGAACATGGCTACGTGATTGACATAAATGAGGCAAGGCGTCTCAAACTCAAAGTGGCGGAGTTTTCCAATCTGGAGAACCACGAGAAATTCTGGCAACACTACATCAACCTTGAGGAGAAGCACGAGCCTGAGATTAAGCTCATAACCGAAGAAATATTAGGAACGGACGCCTCAGAGCACGCTGGGGGAGAGGTAAATGGACAGAGTAGTAAGAGTTAGAATGAGGAAGAGGCCTCTGACGCAGGTAGTTCCCCGAACGGTCAGGGTTGGCGACAGAGTAAGCAGGCCATCAAGAATTAGTGAGATAGCCCGAATACACAGGATGAGAAGGGCCAAGAGACTCAGAACGAGACGCGTGGCCCTAACGCCATTGGTCTTCGCTGGTTAGTTCTCCTTCGATTTTTCTATAGTCAGTTTCCCGTCATGTTTACGGGTCGCCAACTCATCGCCTTGCTGCCACCCCAACTCTTCCACTTCATCTGGCGGAATGACAACTGTCCATCGGAAGTATTCCTTCCCTTTCACTTCTCTCGTCTTCTGCTTCTGTAGCCGCATTACGTCAGGAGGCGTGCCTTAGACACCTAATAAGCCTTTAGATACCTAAAGCCTTATATGATTAGGTATCTAAGGGTTAGGTGCCTAACATGAGCCAAGATGAACTCCGCCGAGAACTCGGGGACGAGGAGTATTTTGAGCGCCTCGAAGCAGAATGGGAAGGAATGGACAGATGAACGATTCCCGCCGAGATAGGGGGTGGCAATCGCCAAGATGAATGTCATCAGCGAGAACGCAGATGGTTCTTTCAGCGTCCCTTCTCAGTCGGTCGGGGAAATCGCCTATCTCGTCAGAGTCGTTAATGGTCAGTATCAATGCAATTGCCCAGACTTCAAGCAGAGGCATGAGGAGATTGAGATGCGCAAACACATCCATGCGACACGCTTCTGGGTCGCGGCAAGGGTCGAGTTAGAGCAGAAGCCCAAGCCCAAGGTCTTCGCAGACGACGCTGTTCAATGCGGGAAGTGTGGTTCAATCCGCGTGGTGAAGAACGGAACCAAGAGGCAGGGGCAGGCCTTCGTCTGTAAGGACTGCGGACACAAGTTCACCGAGAAGAGCCTAATCCGAGGGTCGAGATACACGCCCGAGGTGGTCAGCCTCACCCTCGACCCCTATTTCTCAGGGATGAGCCTTCGGAAGATTGCACGCACCATGAACAGCCACTACGGGCTTGGGCTCGGCAACGCCACCATCTACAGATGGATTCAGAAGTTCGTCCCAAGGATAAGCGAGTATGTCAGCACCCTCTCGCCCGAACTCTCGGACACTTGGCACGCGGACGAAGTGTTCCTCAAGATGAAGGGGGGTCAGGACATCAGGACGAGAGGGGGCAACATGACGAACATGGCCTACCTCTGGAACGTGATGGACAGGAGAACGCGGTTCCTTCTGGCCTCGAAACTCTCGAAGTTCAGGGGTGTTGGGGGCGCGGCTCGGGCTCTGCGTGAGGCCTCGAAAAACGCGGGCGGGAGCCAGCCAGAGAGAATCTTCACGGACGGCCTGAACGCCTACTCGGAGGGAATCTCCTTCGCGTTCACGGGCAAGAAGCCTGAGCATATCGCAAAGGTCGGAGTCAGGAAGCCACACGCGATAAACAACAGAATTGAACGCCTAAACGGGACGGTCAGGGAGAGGATGAAGGTTCAGAGAGGATGGAAGACGATGACGACCTCGATTGCCGAAGGCCAGAGAATCCACTACAATTTCGTGAAGCCTCACGCGGCCTTAGAAGGCCAAACACCCGCAGAGAGGGCAGGGGTGGGAATCGAAATAAGGAACAAATGGTTGGGCCCGATTCAAAGGGCTCTGGAGAATAGGTCTGAACAAATGGATAGCGGTGTCGATTGAATCCATCTTCTTCTTACTCATCCTTTTGCCTCTTGCAATCATGTTCGAATCAGCATGGTCGCCCAACTTTGACAGTCTCATCCAATCGAATCCACTCTTCTGGATTCTCAAAATCATTTTCTTGCTCCAACTTGGAAGTGTTGCCGTGGTCGCCCTTTGGGTCTGCACAGTTAGAAAAACCCTCAGAGGCTACTGATTATCCCCCCAAACGAAACACCCGTTCTCATCCCCCCGTCGATGAAGCAGAACCCGTGGACCTCATGTTTACTTTATTAGCCGACGGACGACTTGACCGACTCCGATGGGGAGTCTGAAGTTTGTCGGCCTCGGCCTGGGGCCGAGGGGGATCAGCGTCGAAGGATTGGACGAGATGAAAGCGGCAGACGTAGCGCTCCTCGAGTATTACACCAACCCCCACGACCCGACCTTGGTCGGCGAACTCGAGAGGCAGGGTGTCAAGAATCTGACAGTGGTGGACAGGGCGTTCGTCGAGGACGGCAAGCCCATCATCGAGGAGGCCAAGTCCAAGAGGGTGGTGCTGGCTGTGCCCGGAGACCCGATGATAGCAACCACCCATTCGGAGCTCAGGGTGCGCGCGATCAAGGCCGGAATCCCGACCGGGGTCATCCACTCGGCGACGATCGCCACTGCGGCAGCTAGCTCATCAGGCCTCCACTTCTACAAGTTCTCGAGGACGGTGACCATCACCAGGGAGTCCGTGCGGAAGCTTTCGCAAGCCTACCAGATACTTCACCAGAACCTACTCGAAGGCGCACACACTCTGCTGCTGCTTGAGTACGACGTAGCCACAGGAGAAGGTGTCTCCCCCGGCGACGCCATGCGCGGACTCTTAGCCGCGGAGGCGAACTTCAAACTGGGAGTCGTCACGTCGAGCACGTTTGCCCTTGTGCTCAGCAGGCTTGGAAGCAAGAGCGAGTCTTGTACTGCAGGTACATTCGGAGAGCTGGAGGGAAGGAACTTCGGCGAAGCTCCGCATTCGGTGGCGGTACCGGGAGCGCTTCACTTCACAGAGGTAGAGGCTATCGAGGCAGTTTGCGGCCTGAACAGGTCAGGCATCCGTGGGAACTCCGAGGGGATGAAGAGGCCCGCCCAGACGCTGGTCCCGAGATACTTCGAGAAGACGAGGAGGGCGCTGGATTCTGTGAGGGGAAAGCTCGGCACCCAGTATGATTCGGTGCTCGAGAACGTCGAACTCTATATGCGGGACGCCGAGGGGTTCCTTGCAAACGGAGATGACGAGCGCGCGATGCTGAGCATAGGTTATGCAGAGGGTCTCCTCGACTCGCTCAGCTTCGCAGGCGTGGTCAAGATCGAGTGGTAGGCTTTGGATAACAAGCGACTCCTTGGCGAGGTCTTCTGCGCGGAGTTGACCAACCGTCGCGGTACGAGCCGAATCGCCAGGAGGCTCAACGAAAGCGAAGCCGAGGTGAGACGGCAGCTCTCCTCGTTGAAGCGGAAGGGCCTTGTCGCAGGGAGCGCTTCCAGGCCGCGCCTCACGGAGAAGGGGAGGAAAAGAATCAGAGTGATCTTCACGGGCGGCAGCTTCGAGATAATGCACCCCGGTCACCTTTACACGATTGAACAGGCAAAGAGGCTGGGCGACGTTCTGGTGGCGGTGCTGGCCCGCAGCTCCACGATCAGGGCGCGGAAGGGGAGGGAGCCAGTGGCCCAAGAACCCGAGAGGCTGGCGCTCATGTCTTCCATGAGGCAGGTCGACGCGGCGATCCTGGGGGTCGAAGGCAGCATCTACGAGACCATGGAGAAGGTCGGCCCCGACGTGGTGGCGCTGGGATACGACCAGTATCACGCGGAGGAGGACATAAGGCGCGAAGCCGTCAAGCGCGGAATGCGGCTAAAGGTGGTAAGGCTGAAGGCGCTGAACACGGACTTCAAGACGTCCAAGATACTCGCGGAGTTCATCTAGCCGCTGCGGCCGAGCTTCCTGCTGACGCGGTCCATGGACGCCGTGACCTGCTCCCTCCTGATCTCTTCGGTCAGCAGGCCCCGAGCATCGTCGACCAGCATGCGCGCCACGTCTATCTTCCTGCGGGTCCCGTTGACCACGTGGTCATAGACCGCCAGCGGCGAGCATTCGTTGTAGAGCATCTCCATGCTCCCGAAGAATTTCTTCGCCTTCTTGATGTCCCCTCTCATCACGGAGTTGAGCACCATCCTCTTCAGCTCTCCAACTGTGTCGAGCAGCCCCAGAAGGTATGCGTCCGGGGAGGTTCCCAGAGACTCCTTGGACGGAATGCCCCCGCCTCCCGAGAGAGAAAGGACTGCCGAAGCCTCCACGAACTCCGTCTCGGGCGAGACCAGATACCGTGCCAGGGGCCCGTCGGCGATCTTCCTCAGCCCCCTCAGCTGCGCGCGCGCCTGGGAGAGTTCCTTCGCCGCTTCCGCCCTCTTGCCGCCGTGCACTGCGATTATGGCCCGGGAGCAGGATGAAATGACGTCGCGGCTCTCCTTCAGGAGTTTGTCCCTCCTTTCAAGCTGGCTGGACAGGCGTCGCTCCACGCCCTTCAGGGACTCCCGGGGTTCGTCCATTTCTGCTCTACCGCCCGCTCGGTTGCAGCAGTCATAAGCTTACCCTTGCGCCCGCGGCTGGTTGCGAGAGCTTATCCGTTGAAGATTCGAGGACTAGGCGAGTGCAGGTTTCGCATCCATGACCGGGACACTCTATGAGAAAGGGCGCGCGAGGGAGTACAAGGCAATGACGATGCTGAAGGAGGACGGGTGGGTCGTCGCCAGGAGCGCTGCCTCGCACGGGGCCGTGGATGTCTTCGCGGCCAAAGACGGGAAGCTCCTCCTTGTCCAGGTGAAGAGCGGCAAGGCGCGGGTCAAGAAGGAGGAGATGGAGGAGCTGGTCCGCTGGGGGAAGGAGTCCAACGGCGACGCCGAAGTGTGGCACTTCAAGGGAAGGGGACACCTTGAGAAGAGGAGGGTCTACGCCTCGAAGGAGGGGGCAGGTTGAAGCAAAAGTGCTACTTCTGCGACGCGGAGCTCGAGGCCGTGGTGCACACCTTCAAGGTGGGTCTGAAGGAGGAGCCCGTCTGCGATTCGTGCGACGTGAAGACAGTCAACAGGCGCAAAGCAGCCCAAGACGGCGCGGGTTCCCCGTCACTGCCCTAGGCGGGAGCGCAGGCCTTTCTCAGTCCGCTGAGCAGCTCGCAACAGTCTGCCTCCGCCTCGGTGTCGCCAGCCTCGGCATAGCATTCCAGCGCCGACTCGTACTCTTCCATGGCGTACAGCGCGCGCAGTTCCGGCCGCAGCTCGCCTCTTTCGTACATGAGGATCCCCGCTGCCTCATACCATCTGGCAGCCTCTCCGACCTGGCCGAGCCGGCGGAGCGAGTCGGCAATGCCGTCGCAGGCGTCAGCCTTGTGGAGAGAGCCGGCGAAGGCGCCGTACTGCTCTCTGAGGAGATAGACCACCGGGTTGCCGCTGTCCATCTTCTGCACATGGAACGCCGCAGAGAAGTCGACCAACGATGTCCGGAGGGCGCTGACGGGGTATAATGGGAGGACGAGGAGAAAAGTTGAGCCCGTGGACAAAGGCCGATGACAGCTAGTCCGCCTGGAGGGCCTCCACCTCTGCCTCCCTCAACTTCCTCCGTGCCATGGCCTGCTTGAAGCGCCGCTTCTCGCTGGCTGTCTGCGGAAGAAGCCTCGGAATCTGCGTCGGCCTGCCCGTGTCGTCGATGGCCACGTAGGTGAGATAGCAGGAGCCTGTGTGGGCCGTCTTTCCCGACGCCGGGTCCTGGGCCTCTATCCTGACGCCCACCTCCATGGAGGTCCTGCCGACGTAGTTGACTGACGCCTTCAGTATCAGCACATTTCCCACATGGACAGGCACGTAGAAGTTCATCCTGTCGATGGACGCCGTGACTGCGTTGGTTCCTGCGTGCTTCCAGGCGACGATTGCTGCCACCTCGTCCATGTACCTCATTATGGCGCCGCCGAAGACGTTGCCGAGGACGTTGGCGTCGGTCGGCATCATGAGCCGCGCAGTGGTGATGGAGGACTCGGACGGCTTCTTGGAGGCTGACCCCGCCATGACACGCTGCGGCGGCTCGCTCTGTTCATAAAGTTGACATTGGCGCGTGCGTCCTTGGGCGCAGGATTGGAGGCTCTCAAGGTGGTCCAGCTCAGGGTGGGGCCCATGGCCAACTTCGTCTACCTGCTCGTGGACAGGGCGAGTGGGGAGTCGCTGGTCGTCGACTCGGGGTGGGAGACGAAGCCGATCACAGAAGCGGCCAAGGCGGAGGACGCCAAAGTGAAGCTCGTCGTGACCACGCACCAGCACTTCGACCACGCTTCGACAGTGAAGGAGTTGGCCGAGGAGCTTGGTGCGAGGGTGGCGGCCCACTCGTCATCGCCGGTGGAGCACGACGTCTCCTTCGACCACGGAGACGAGGTCTCTCTGGGGAGGCACAAGGTGAGGGTAATGCACACGCCGGGCCACACGGCCGACAGCATCTGCCTCTATGACGGCAGAAACCTGTTCACCGGGGACACTCTCTTCGTGGGCGCCATAGGGAGGTTCGAGAAGAGCGAGGCAGAGCGGATCTACCACAGCCTGTACGACGTCATAATGAAACTCCCGGACCCGACCGTGGTGTACTCTGGGCACGACTACGGCGACGTGCCATTCAGGACGCTTGGAGAGGAGAAGGCGGAGAACGTTTACCTAAGGTCGAGGAGCCTCAGCGAGTTCGCTTCGACCTTCGCGTGAGTATCTTGGTGAGCAGCGGAACGGAGATGTTCCCGCCGCTGATGACCAGGACCATCTTCTCTCCGCGCTCCTTCCTGAGAGGCCCTTTCATGGCAGCGAGGGGCGAGGCCCCCGCTGGTTCCGCAAGCACGCTGGCGCCGACCAGCAGCTCGTAGACCGCGTCCTCAAGTTGCCTGTCGTTGACCAGGCCTATCTTGTCCACGTATCTGGACACGGCTTCGAATGTCAGGTCGCCCGGAACGGCAGACTGCATGCCGTCCGCTATGGTCGGCTTCGGCTTCACCTTCACCGGCCTGCCCTTCTCCACCGATTCGTACATGGAGGGGATGGCGAAGGTCTCGGCGCCGTAGACGCGGACTCCCTCGACGCTCTGTTTGAGTGCAATCGAAATGCCTGAGATAAGGCCGCCGCCGCCGATGGCCACAGCGGCGGAGTCGAGGTCCGCCAGCTGCCTGACGATCTCGAGCCCGCACGTCCCCTGCCCGGCGATGACATCCCTGTCGTTGAACGCGTGGACGAAGGACATGCTCCGCCGCCGGGCCACCCGCAGCGCGTTCTCGTAGGCCTCGTCGTATGTGGTACCGAAGGTCAGCACCTCCGCGCCCTGGTCCTTGATTGCGTTGACCTTCTGAGGGTTCGCGTTTCTCGGCACGCAAATCACGGCCCTGACGCCGAACTTGCGGGACGCGTAGGCGATCGCGAGGCCGTGGTTCCCGGAGGAGGCCGTCACGACGCCTCTGCCGAGGGCGGAGTCTCCCATCTGCAGCAGTTTGTTGAACGCGCCCCTGATCTTGAAGACGTGGATCGGCTGGAAGACCTCGAGCTTGAGGTACACCTGCCTCCCCAGGGAGGACGAGAGCCTTCCAGAATACTCGAGGGGGGTCGGTGGGATGAACCTCCTGATCCTGGACTCTGCCTGCTCGATCTCCGCGAGCCCGGGAAGCGAGGATGCCCCACTCATCCGAACCACTTCTCCAGAGTCTCGGACTTGGGTCTCGTTGTGGCTGCGACCCTGGCGAGCGCGGCCTGGACCCTGTCGCTGGAGAACGAGTGCTCGTCCACGAGGTAGGACAGGATAGCCTGGGGGTCCGGCTGCTTCCATTCCGGTCTGATGCCGGGGATGGCGGGAGGGTGCATGTAGAGCTCCCTGATGGCCGGGTAGTTGACCTTGGAGACCTGCTCCTTGAGCTCTGCCACCTTCTCCAGGCTTCCGTGTCTCTTGAGATACTTCAGAGCCCTCACCGGCCCCACGCCTTCGAAGCCGTCGGGGTTGAAGTCTGTCCCGAGGAGTATCGCGAAGTCTACGAGCTGTTCCCTCGTCAGGCCGGTGGCCGCCATGACGGACTGCAGGGTGATCCTCTCCGGCCTGACGTTGATCACTATGCCCTTGCTGGGCAGCCTTCTCTTTCCCGAAATCGTAACGTTCCTGACGAGCACAGGCGCGCCGAAGATGATGGAGTCGTGGTCCTGGGAAGCCACCGCGTTGACGCTACCCTCGGCAGCCATGACAGAAGCCTGGGCCTCTCCTTCGGACGGCGCGTCGACGTATGGTATCCCCATGGCGTCGAGCAGCTGCTTGGAGTCGGCAACCATGTCACGGCGGAGGACGGTGGAAGCTTCGGCGTACTTCCTGGCCTGCGCCGTCTCGCCGGCTTGCAGCGCCTTCAGGTACTGGTCCTTCGCCTCCCGGCGCTGGGCCGAGCGCCTTTCGATCTCCTCGGCCTTCAGCTCCGGGGGCTTGCCGTCGAAGACGTAGACGAGCCTGATGCCGAGCTCCATGAGGTTGATGTTGCGATAGAAGAGGCCGCTGATGTGAGAGGTCACCCTCCCGCGCGAGTCCTTCAAGTGCTCCCCCGACGGCCCCCTGATTATCGCGAGGAACTGGTAGAGGGTGTTGTAGGCGTCGACGGCGAGTGTCCAGCCTCCGATGTCCTGGAGCTCTATCTTCTCCCTGGGGATGGCGTCTCCGAGGTCAACGCCCATTTCTGGTCGAAGTGGAGCGGTGCACCATTTATCGCTTTGGTGGGAAGAGGACGGGGGATGGAGGAATCGTGGGGCCTACTCGTTGATGCGCGGGATGCGGGCCTCTTCCTCTGCCTTCTCGACGATTTCGAGCCTCCGCTTGTCCTTGGCGACCCAGCGGACCGTCAGCAGACCCATGATTTCAAGCTGCATCAGGACCTTGTTCAAGTCGTCGGGGGAACACTTGCTCCCGTTCTTGTTGAGGGCTTCGAACATGTCGCCGTCGGTGGCGCTCTTCTTCTCCTTCAGCCACTCGAACGCTGCATATCTTAGCGGGTATTTCATCGAATCACTACGCGGAAAAACGGCAGCCCTTGTTTGTGCCTCGGGGGTATAAATCTTCTCTGGAATCCGTGGTCATTGAGGAGGGAGCCTGCTCGACATCCGGCTCACCCCCATGGTCTCGGCCTGGCCCACGAGGGGTGCTGTCGAGACCGCCTGCTCCACCTTGTCGATCGTGCCCTCCTCTTCCGGCGCGACCACGTCTATGATTATCGCCGAAAGACCGAAGGCGATGGGCTCGATCTTCTGCCCGCGAAGCTGGGCGAAGCTGGGGAGCTTGCCCTTTATCGAGTCGACGATTCGCTGGTGCTCGGTCGTCGTTTCCTCAGGGAGGACCTTTATCCTTATCACGTATGAGCCCAAGCTCGGCACCTACGGGCCTTCGAAGCCGCAGTTGGAGCATTTGTACCTGCGCGAGAACTTCCTGCACTTTTCGCATCTCCATATCAGGACCTGATGGCAGTTGGGGCAGTAGAATTTGGTTGCCCTCTCCCCCGGTTTCACCGGCCTGTTGCACGAGTTGCACAGGGGCAGAGATATGGTCGACTGCGACATTTCTCGAAAAACCCCCTCGGAGAGCTGCTGATATACGTTGCTGAGCGGCGGGCGTGTCAGAAGCCGGTCAGCAAAGACTTCGCCTCCGCAGAGGCCACCACTCTGGCGATCTTCAGGAGGCCGCCCACGCCCAGCGTCCCGAGGAGGGCGGTCGCGTGGAAGTCGAAGTCGGACTGCGAGAGCTTGGACGCCAGCTTGGGCGTGGCCACGGCGGCCACCATCGAGTCCAGGTCGCCGTTGGAGAGTTTCTCGTAGATTCCTCTCAGTCTCAGCATGGTCTTCATTTCCTTCAGAAACCGCTTCTCCCAGTCTGACTGATAGCTGTCGAGCAGCGAACCGTCCTTCGATTGTATGGAATCGCTCATCCACTTCGCGGCCAGCACCGCTCCAGCTATCGAGGTCATTATGCCGCCCGCGGTCGTGGGCTTCACCTGCCCGGCGGACTCGCCCACGAAGACGCTTCGTCCCGAGACGAACGATGGTGCTGGGCCGCCGACATAGATTGGCGCCGAGACCTTCCGAAGCAGCCTGTGCGGTCTTGATTGAAGGAAGGCGTCGAGGGCCTTGAAGCCGTGCAGCCCGCGGCCCGCCACCCCCACCTTCGCCGATCCCGGGCCCGACGGAATGACCCAGGCGAAAAAGCCAGGGTACTTCTCCACGTCCAGAAAGACTTCCACCACTCTTTCCCTGACCCAGTCGGCTTCGACCTCGTACTTGGCTGCGGGCAGGATCCCGCGCCTTGGCGACGACGCGGGCCCGGTGGCATCCACGAAGTACTTGGCTTCGAGCGACTCGCGGCCAACCCTGACGGCCACGCCGCTCTCTGTCTCCCGGAACCCGTCGACCCTGGCCCCTGTCTTCACGGTCGCTCCCCAGGACTCGGCCTTCTCGCTCACCTGCTTGTCGTAGGCGCTCCTGTCGAGAACGACCACGTCCAGGGCGGTGGCGTTGACCACCAGGTCTCGTCCCCCGGGCGAGTGGATGGCCCCCGACGCGATCTGGTTCTGAATCACGTCCTTTCTGGGCGCGAAGCCGTAGCGTCTCAGACCCCGGAGGCTGACCAGGCCGTCGCACTTCTCCGGCTCCCCTATCTCCTCGTGCTCTTCTGCCACGAGCACCGACAGGCCACGCCTGGATGCCTCTGCGGCGAAGGCGAGCCCGGCGATGCTGCCGCCTGCGACGATCACGTCATACGGCCTGCCCAAGAAACGGAAACCTTCTGCGTAAGGCTTAACCCCACTGGTAATAACCGTTGAAGAGACTCGTGTTGAAACAGGTCATAGTGGCCAGGGCAGACATCGGCATGGGCAAGGGAAAGCTGGCGGCCCAGGCTGCCCACGCGTCGCTGGCGGCCGCCGAGCAGGCCATGAAGCGGAAGGAGGGATGGTATGATGAATGGAAGGAGTCCGGGCAGATGAAAGTGGTCGTGAAGGTTCACTCGGAGGAGGAATTGCAGGAGCTGTATAGGAAGGCGAAGAGCGCCAAACTGCCAGCCGCCCTCATTCAGGACAGGGGGCTGACCCAGGTCGAGCCAGGGACCATCACCTGCCTCGGCATAGGCCCCGGGCCCGACGAGCAGATCGACTCACTAACGGGGAAGCTCAAGCTCCTTTGATTCAGCCGCCATCCTCCGAAAGGGCGGTGGGCATGGAGGTCTACGCCACGGACTCGCCGCCGTGCCACGGCAGACTCCGGGTCGCTCCCGAGGACTTCGGCGTCGAGGAATCGTTCGGAAAGGACGCCATAAGCGACCGGCCCTCCGCAGGGTACGTGCCGCTCTACCGCGTGGAGAAGCGCTCCGTGGACACGCTGCACGTTGCCCGGGCGATGGCCGAGGTCCTGAAGAGCAGGATGGCCTACGCCGGCATGAAGGACAAGAGAGCCTTGGCGGTCCAGTACATGACGCCGACCAGCTCGAGGTCGGAGAGCCCTCCCGTGGTGGAGGTGGAGAACTTCAGGGCGACGCTGGTGGGCTATCTTCCCCGCCCAATCTCGCGCACGATGGTGGCCGGGAACAGGTTCAGGATAACGCTGAGAGAATGCTGCCCTGAGATGGCCATGTCCATCGCACGCGTTCTGGGAGCCGCAGCCTCGCTCATGCTGCCGAACTTCTTCGGGCTTCAGAGGTTCGGCACGAGGGACCCCATCACCCACCGGGTGGGTCGGGCAATCGTCGCCCGGGCTTTCGACGAAGCAGTCACTGTGCTGCTTTGCGAACCCAGGAGCGCCGACGACGAGCGGACGCTGGAGGCAAGACGGCTCATGAGGGATGGCAAGTTCGAGGACGGCTGGAGGCTGCTGCCGGAGCGGCAGGACGTGGAAAGGCTGGTCGCGCGGAGGATGGCGCGGGAGCCTGGCGACAGCGTGGGTGCGATCCGCGCGGCCCCCATCGCCGTCAGGAGGCTCTACGTCCAGGCGCTCCAGTCCTTCCTGTTCAACCGGACCCTCAGCGCTGCGATGGGGAAGGGGCTCGACATCTCCTCTCCGCAGCCCGGCGACAACTGGGGGGAGTTGGCCCGCGACGGGCTCAACCTGGCGAAGGTCCACGGAGTCCGGGAGCCGATGGTCCCCGGCGCTGTGCCCTTGGTGCAGCTCGCGGGCTACGCCCACAGGGACTACGGGTCCCGCTTCGACGAATGCCTTCAGAAGGTCATGGAAGAAGAGGGCGTCGAGCCGCGCGACTTCTTCGTGGGCGAAATGCAGGAGGTGAGCGTCGAGGGAGGATTCAGGAGGCCGCACCTGGCCGTCAGCGAGCCTGACAGCGATGTCTCGGGCGAGAGAGCAACGATCGGCTTCGTCCTCCCAAGGGGCGGCTACGCGACTGTGCTGCTCAGAGAAATCGTCAAGCCGGCCGACCCTTTCGCCAGCGGATTCGCGTGAAGCTCGGCAAGGCTTATACACCCAACGGCGCGGCCGAAACCGAACTCCCCATGGCGGAGGATGTCTACGACATCACGATAATCGGTGCCGGGCCCACTGGGCTGTTCGCTTCATTCTACGCCGGCTTGAGGCAGATGAAGACCAAGGTGATCGACGCCTTGGAGGAGCCGGGCGGCCAGGTCGCCGTCCTCTACCCCGAGAAGTACATATTCGACGTGCCCGGGTTCACGAAGATCCTCGCCAAGGACCTGGTGAAGAACCTGGTCGAACAGGCCTTCCAGTCGAAGCCCACCGTGGTGCTGGGGGAGCGCGTGTCCGGCTTCGCCAAGAACAACGGGACATTCGAGCTTGTGACCGACAAGGGGACCAAGCACATCAGCAAGTCGATTCTGATAGCTGCCGGCGTCGGTGCCTTCTCGCCGAACAAGCTCGACGCTGAGGGTGTGACCCAGTACGAGGGGAAGGGAGTCTACTATTTCGTCAAGGACAAGTCGGCCTTCAAGGACAAGCAGATTCTGATAGTGGGGGGAGGGGACTCGGCCGTGGACTGGGCGCTGAACATGAAGGACAGCGCCAAGAAGATCACCCTGGTGCACAGAAGGGACGTCTTCCGGGCACACGAGCAGAGCGTGGCCGACCTGATGCACTCCAACGTCGACGTGCGGCTGTTCTACGAGGTGAAGCAGGTCATGGGCGATGGGCAGAGCATCAAGCAGGCCGTCATCTTCGAGAACAGGACCAAGCAGGAGACGACCCTGGATGTCGATGCGATCCTGGTGAACATAGGCTTCAGGGCGGACTTGGGCCCCATAAAGAACTGGGGTCTCCAGATCAACGGCCGGGAGCTAGTCTGCAACGGAAGGATGGAGACAAGCGTCCCTGGCATCTTCGTGGCGGGGGACATTGCGGGGCCGGAGAACGCCGTCAAACTGAACCTGATAGCCACAGGATACGCCCAGGCCGCCATGGCAGTGAACGTCGCGAAGTCATACGTCGACCCGAACTCGAAGATCTTTCCAGGGCACAGCAGCGAGATGAAGTCGGCCTAGCTGACGAGGCCGAAGGCCCTTCTGTAGTTGTAGTCTTTCCTGATCGAGGGGTTGAGCGGGTCGGCGAGCACGCATTCGTACCAGGCGAACCTCCCGTCCCTCCATAATATGTACGAGCCCAGGACCTTCATGTTCGGATATCTCTCGGAGACCCTCCTCTCTGCCACCGTCTGAGACGAGACTGCGGATTTTATCTTCAGCACGCCCATGTGCTTCGGCCTCCTGCCGGAGACCGGCCTCTTGTGCCGCATGCCGCCGCGGGAGACCCTGATCCTGACCACCACTATCCCTTCCTTGGCCTTGTAGCCCAAGGCCCTGGCCCTGTCGAGCCTCGAAGGCCTCTCGAGCCTCAGGAGCGCCGGCTCCTTCCTCAGCTGGACGGCCCTCTCGCGTATGTTGCCCGCCTTGTCGTGGAAGATGCCCTGCCATGTCTTGGAAATCTGGACGTACATGGTCAACTGGCGCCTCGTTTCTTTTCGGCAGATAAAGGTTCTGAGGCGCGCCAGTCACTTGAAGAAGGCCCTCAGCTTCTCGCCGACCACTACGATGGCGTCGGACTGGGCTTCGGCCGTCTGGCCTCCGATGTGGGGCGTGAGTATCGCGTTCGGCGCTGTCAGTATCTCGCCGGCCGGCGGCTCCTTCTCGAAGACGTCGAGGGCGGCCCCCGCCAGCCTGCCCTGCCTCAACGCGTCGGTCAGCGCGTGCTCGTCTATGACGCCTCCCCGCGAGGTGTTGACCAGAAACGCCGACCTCTTCATCATCGAGAGGCGCCTGCCGTCGAGCATGTGCCTAGTCTGGTCTGTCATGGGGACGTGGAGCGTGATGTAGTCCGCGCCGGAGAGCAGCTCTTCGAGGCCCACCACCTTGCAACCAGACTGGGCGACCAGATCAGGAGGAATCTGGACGACGTCGTAGACGAGGAGGCTCATCCCGACGACCCGGGCGACCTCGCCTATCCTTCTCCCGATCCTCCCGAACCCCACGATCCCTAGGACCTTCCCTCGGAGCTCAACCCCCATCAGCGCCTCCTTCTCCCACCTGCCGGCCGAGGTCGTAGCGGCAGCCATGGGCAGCTTCCTGCTCAGGGCAAGCATCAGCAGCAGCACCTGCTCGGCCACGGCTTCGACGAGCGACTCCGGGCTGTTGACGACCTGGATTCCCTTGCTTCTCGCGTATTCCACGTCCACGTTGTCCAGGCCTGTGCCGGGCCGGGCGACGACCTTCAGCCTCCGGGCCCTGTCGAGCAACTCCCTGTCGACCTTGGTCCTGCTTCTCACCACCAACGCGTCGCAGTCTTTGATCAGTTTCATGAGTTCGTCCCTGGCGATGCCCGGCCTGTAATCCACTTCGAAGCCGGGCCCCAGCGCGAGCCTCCCGATGTCCACGTGGTCGCTGACGAGAACCTTCGTCATTGTCTCATGCTGCCCTCTCTGGCGGTCTCCGTGATGGGCGATATATCGATTGAAAGAGTCTCCTGGTAGGCGAGCTGGTCGATCGTCATCCTCGCCGCGACTATGACTGGGAGCGATTCTGCGAACCTGGCCACGCCCTTTCCGGCCATCTGTACGCCGACGACGGTCCTGGTGCCCCTGACGTAGACGACGGAGCAGGCCAGCTCTCCCTTCCATGACTTGGACGACTCGGCGGCGTCCAGTCCCAGCCCCGCAGCCTCGGCCAGCCCGAGGCCGGTCGACGCGACTCCCACCCCCATCAGGTCCATGAAGAATGACCCGGCCACGCTCGCGGTCGCGACTCTCCCCGATGCGTTGGCGCCCGCCACTGCGCCCATCAGCTTCGCTGACGATTCGAACATCACCGAGATGGCGGTGCCCTCCAGGCTCACCTCAGCGCAATCCCCGGCGCCGTAGACCGACTTCAGGCTCGACTGCATCCTCCCGTCCACCAACAGCCCTCCCGACCGGCCAAGGTCGGCGTGGACCTCGGGGATGCACGGGACAGGCCTCGGGACCACGACGAAGCAGTCGCCCGGGATGACTTCGCCGGAGGCCACCACCGCCTCGACCCTTTCCACGCCCGCGACCTTCTGGGGCCTGGCGTCGATGACCTGGACCCCCAGCGCTGAGAGCGCCTCCGCAACCATCTTCCTCGGCGAGCTGTTGAGCGTAGGGAGGATCCCTCCCGGAGCAACCATCGACACTGCAAGGCGTCTCGAACGCAGCTTCTCAGCCACCTCGACCGCAACCGGGCCCGCGCCACTGACTATCGCCTTGCCGTACCCGTCCAGCTTCTGACCCAATTCGGCGAAGGCTGCCTCCGAGTTCAAGATGTGGACGCCCGGCTTGCGATTCCCTTCGAGCCTCTCCGGAAGCGCTGTGCTTCCGCTGGAGATGATGACTGCGTCGAACTTGACCGGGCGTCCCCCCGCAGTGAGCGTGAGGTCGTCACGGACCTTCGAGACGTGCTGGTTGAGCTCTAGTTCCGCCCCGGCTGAAGCCATGGATGATTCCGCTCGCTTGGCCCGACGACGGTCCTGGGCGTCCAGAAGGGACGGCCAAGTGCTCTTGGGAGCCGGAATCCTGCCGCCCTCTTCGAAGATGACGACGTGCGCCCCGTTGCGAGCGGCCACCTCGGCCGCCTCGATGCCAGCCGAGCCCGCGCCTATCACCGCCACCTTGGGCATGCCTTGGGACACCACTCTGATGGTTATAACGTCCCGCGTCGGTGCGGCTGCCATGCTTGTGGGGGTGATTGGAAAGCCGAACGTGGGGAAGTCGACGTTCTTCGCCGCTGCGACCATGAAGGAGGTGGCCATCGCGGACTATCCCTTCACCACCATAAGGCCCAACATCGGCGTTGCCCACCTGAGGACACAGTGCGTGTGCAAGGAGATGGGAGTGACGGACAACCCGAGGAACTCGGCCTGCATCGACGGGGTCAGGCTGATACCTGTGGAACTGGTCGACGTCGCCGGACTGGTGGAAGGCGCGTCCCAGGGGAAGGGGCTGGGGAACCAGTTCCTGGACGACATCAGGCAGGCGGACGCCCTGATACACGTGGTGGACGCCTCGGGCGCCACAGACGCGGAGGGGAGGAAGGTGCAGGCGGGCACCCACGACCCGAACCAGGACGTGGGCATGGTGGAACGCGAGTTCGACCTCTGGGTCTTCGGGCTGCTGAAGAAGGACTGGGCCAAGGCCGCAAAGTTGACGGAGCAGACTGGAGGGAAGATCATGGAGCACCTGGCCAACAGGCTGAGCGGCCTGTCAATCTCAGAGGGAGAGGTGGAGCAGGTGCTGCTCCACATGCATCTGATGGGAGAGAAGCCCACCCTGTGGACCGACGACCAGCTGATGCAGTTCGTGACGCAGCTGAGGGAGCTGGCCAAGCCGAGTCTGATTGCGGCTAACAAGGCCGACCTTCCTTCGTCGCTGCCCAACATGGAGAAGCTGAAGGGGAAGGGGAGGACCGTGGTCCCATGCGCGTCGGAGGCGGAGCTGCTGCTTCGCAAGGCAGCCGAACACGGCCTGGTCAAGTACGTGCCCGGCGACAGGGAGTTCCAAGTGCTCGCTCCCGAGAAGCTCAGCGCGGCTCAGGCCGCGGCCATAAGGATGGTGGAGGAGCGCGTGATGAAACCATTCGGAGGGACCGGGGTGCAGGAAGCGATCAACGAAGCCTACTTCACGCTGCTGAAGGCCGTGGTCGTCTTCCCCGTCGAAGACGAAACGAGGTTGACGGACAAGGACGGCAGAGTGCTGCCGGACGCCTTCGTGATGAAGGGAGGTTCGACGGCGCTGGACCTGGCGAGGCGCGTCCATTCGGACCTGGCCGAAGGATTCCTCTACGCCATAGACGCGCGGACCGGGATGCGACTGGCTGCAGACCACAAGCTGGGAAACAGGGACATCGTGAAGATAGTGTCAGGCAGCAAGCGGGGCTAGAGGCTCGCTCTGCTTCTGCTCGGGCCTGGAGACGAGTTTGCTCTTCCTGATACCGACGTGGCGCAGGTGCGTCACCCTCTTAGCCTCGTTGTAGACGTCGGATGCGACCTTCTGGAGGACCATCTCCTGGGCGAACTGGTCGTAGGTCAGGTTGGCCGCCCTCTCCCCGATCACCCTGTCCATTATGAGGCGCAGGTCGTGCTTCTTGGAGCTGTTCATCTTGCCCTGAGAAAGGGCCATGCAGTAGACCCTCACCTTGTAGCCGTCCTTGGTCTTGTACTCCTTGATGAAGTCCGACATGGAAGAGCCCCTCCTTATCAGGCTCCTCAGGAACTCCCTGGAATACTCGTGCCCCTTGAAGACCGAGCGGGCATCCTCGCCGTCGACCTTGTCGACCTGGAAGAACAGCTTGTAGTTGTAGTGCTGGGGATCCTGCTTCAGGATGTCGTAGAGGGTGGTCTCCACGACCCTCCCCCCGGGCCGTTCGACGTCGGTCAACGGGATCCTGGCCACCGGGGCGTCGCCGAACGAAGGTGAGGCATGCACGGTCACCCATGACTTTAGCTTCCACTTGTCACGGACTTTGGCGACTTTCTTCGGCAAACTTGAGGACCCGCCCTGGACGCGCTTATAACCTCACTGAGCTTCCAGTCGCTTGACGCCCCCCATGTAGGGGACCAGGACCTTCGGAATCTCGACCGTCCCGTCGTTCTGCTGGAAGTTCTCGACCATGGCCACCATGGTCCTTGTCACCACGGCAGTGGAGTTGAGAGTGTGGACCAGCCTCGTCGGCTCGCCTTGCTTCTCCCTGTAGCGTATCAGCAGCCTCCTGGCCTGGAAGTCGGTCACGTTGCTGGCCGAAGCCATCTCCCTGTACCTCTGCTGGGAGGGAAGCCACGCCTCCACGTCGAAGGTCTTGGCCGACATGAACCCGGTGTCCGCGCTGCAGAGGAGGACGACGCGGTAGGGGATGCCGAAGTCCTGGTAGAGTCTCTCGACGTTGGCTACCAGCTCGCCGTGCAGCCTCCAGCTCTCTTCCGGCCTGCTGAAGACTATCTGCTCGACCTTGTAGAACTGATGGGCCCGGAAGATTCCCTTGCTGTCCTTTCCGTGGGTGCCTGCCTCGACCCTGAAGCAGGGGCTGATTCCGCAGTACTTGATCGGCAGCTTCGATGCGTCGAGTATCTCGTCCCTGTGCATGGACACGAGAGGGTGCTCGGACGTGGCTATGAGGTGCAGGTCCTCGCCCTCTATCTTGTAGATGACAGGACCGAAGTCTTCGATGTTGACCACCCCTTCGTAGGCGGCCCTGTTCAGCATGAAGGGCGGCTCGACCGCCGTGAATCCCTTCTGCTTCAAAAAGTCAAGGGCGTACTGGAGGATGGCGTGCTCCAGCTTGACCGCGTCGCCCTTCAGGAAGGAGAACCTAGCGGCCGACACTTTGGCCGCCCGCTCCATGTCGACCATCCCCAGGTCGGAGAGTATGTCGATGTGGTGCCTCGGTTCGAAGGAGAAACGCGGGGGCGCCCCCCAGGTCTTCACGACGACGTTCTGCTCTTCGCTCGTGCCCGTGGGCACCGAGTCGTGAAGCAGGTTGGGGATGCTCATCAGGATCTGGTTGAGCCTGCCCTGCTTCTGGCCCGCTTCCGAGTCGAGCGCCTTTATCCTGCCGGGGATCTCCTTGACCTCCATCAGCTTCTCGTCCGCGGACTTTCCCTGCTTCTTCAGCGCTGCCACCTCCGCGGTCACCTGGTTCTGCCTGTGCCTGAGCTCCTCCACCTGCGTGGTCAGCCTCCTCCACTGCACGTCGCACTCTATCGCCTCGTCCACGAGCGCCTTCTTCTGGGCAGCCCCTCTCCTCTCCAAGCCGAGCCTCACGGCGTCGGGGTTCTCCCTCAGCAGCTTCACGTCGAGCAACTACGAAGCTCTCTCTCCTGTTCCCCCTTCCTGCGTGATATTAGCCATATCTCCCGAAAGAGGGCCACGTCTCGCAGCACGCTGCGGACCGTGTTGAACCCGGAGCTCGTCATCTCCGACTCGACCCTGAGACCGAGCGTGTCCGAGCGGACAGACATGACGAAGCGCTGGTCACCCGGGACTCCCCTGTTGTCAGGCGCGAGCACCGCGGCTAGCTTCTTCGCTGTGGCCGCGTTCCTGCACTTGACCCTGAGCGCGAACTTCGAGCTCAAGCCGCTATCTTTTCCAGCACCAGCTTCGAGAAGGCGTCCACCTTCGATGACGGGATCTTGGCCCCGGCCGCCATGCTGTGCCCTCCGCCCACGCCCTCCACAGCCTCGGCAGCCTCCCGCATCACGACGCCCATGTTGACCGGCTTTGCGTACGCGTCCCCGACCCTGGACGAGACCTTCAGCTCCGACTCCCCCGACCTCGCAGTGGCGACCACCACCTTGTCCTTGAACTGCTGGGCTGTGATGATGGAGATCACGGGGCCAAGCAGCTTCTCGTCCACCAGGTCGTCTCCACGGACCAGGACGACGCTGCCGTGCAGGACCGAGCGGGCGTTGTCGCCTGTCAGACCCTGGACCGCCCTGTTGATGCTCATCCTGTAGTCGGCGAGCGTCTTCATCGCGTCCCTGAGGGCAGCCCCCCTGTCTCCGAGGCAGAGGGCCATCCCGACCCCAGCCATTCCCATCCTGCCGCAGGCGTTGAGGAGCGTCGCGAACTCCCTGGCGTCCCTGAGGGGCGTGAAGGCGTCCTCAGAGACGAGGGTGTATACTTCGCCGAACAAGCCGGACACCGCCTCGGTGGCGCCGCCGCTGGCGCCGAGCGAGCCGGCAATCATTTCGGTGAGCTTCATCTTCTCGTCCCCCGAGAGTTCTGCCGCCGTGCGCCACCTCGAGCCATCCTTGATCGCTATCCCGGACTGAAGCAACGAGGCGAGCACGGCGTCCTTGCTCCCAGAGAGGCCGGGCAGAAACGGCGTCGAAGTGAAGGCGATGGACTCGTGGATGGGTCTCGTCTCTCTTCCCATGAGCAGCAGGTCCTTGGCCACGCGGACCAGCCCTGCGGATTGCGCCTGCTCCAGCGCCTTCCTGTTGAGCCCGGTCAGAGCCCTTCCCGGGCCCGTGTCCTGCCTGTCGGCGACGGCGCCGACCACAGCGAGGTGTGAGAGTCCCGCGTTCGCAGGGTCCATGGTCGACGCGAAGAAGTAAGCCATGGTCGACGAGCACGCCTCCCTGCCGCCGTCGTAGCCGTACTGCCAGGCGTTCAGGAAGTAGGGTTTGGCCGCGTACTCCTCTGGGATCTGGTGGTGGTCGATGGCGAGGAACCTGCCGTCGAGGGAATCCTCGAGCTCGCTGCCCAGGGTGGCCGCGAGGTCGGTGAACACCACAAAGTCGTTGCCCTGCCCCTGGAGGTCCCTGATCCTCTTCCTGTCGAGGTCCGGGATGGAGCGCACTGTGACGTCAGCCCCCTTCCTCGCGAGGCATGAGAACACGATGGACCCGCTGGCGAGGCCGTCCGCGTCTATGTGTGTCAGCACGAGGATCTTCTTTCCCTGTCCTGCGAGCCGTTCGATGTCCTGGGCCAGTGTCTTGACTCTGGCCAGAAGGCTTTCGAGGTCGGGCGTTTGTCGGCGCCTCCCCTTCTCTAGGCTAGCTGGGCAACTACCGCGGTGTACTTGAAGTCCTTGGGAAGCAGTCCTCTTTCCTTGTAGTACTTTGAGAGCCGGTAGATCTTGGCTTCCACCAGCTCGAGAGAGTGGACGTTCTTCCTGTCGCCCTTGTGCACGACGAGATGCTTCTGGACCCTCTCCGCCCGGTCTATGAGGTCCCTGAGATCCTGGGGCAAGGAAGGAGCGACCTTCCCTTCGGTCAGGACCTCTCCGATGGACTGTCCCAGCAGAGGCTTGGCTAACGGGACGCCGTAGTCGTCGCGGAGTGCCATGCCTATCTGACCCGGAGTGAGCCCGTCCTTTGCGAGCTTGAGAATCGCGGCCTTCGTCTCATCGGCGCCGTAGGTCACCCAGGAAGGCGTGGACTTGCTGGTCGGCCTGGTCTGGTGCGACTTGCCGTGCCTGTGAGAGTGTATCCGGGCCATGTCCCAAACAGCTTTACCGACTCCTGGGGGTTGTGCTCATAAAGATTCCCTGCTTTTTGTCGAAACCAGCCACCCGCCCATGGCTCTCAGCGCCATCGCCCTGTGTGAGACCTCGCATTTCTCAAGGAGCGTGAGTTCGGCCATGGTCCTCTTCGAACCGTCCGGGATGAAGATGGGGTCGTAGCCGAAGCCGTGCCTCCCCCGGAGTGTCGGAGAGATGGTTCCCCTGAGACGGCCGAGGAAGACCCGCGGCCTTCGAGAGCGCCCGACGAACGCCACCGCGCTTACGAACTCCGCCGACCTGTCGGAATGCCCGGAGAGGAGCTTGAGGACACCCTTCAGCCCGATGGTCTTGTACACGAAGGCCGCGTAGGCGCCCGGGAAGCCGCCCAGGGAGTCCACGAAGATCCCCGTGTCCTCCACGAAGAAGGGAGGGTCGCGCCGGGCTGCCAACTCCGACGCTGCGCTGGACGCGACGACCCCGACGTCGTTGGACTGCAACTCGTTGCCTTTGGTCCTGAGCCTGGCCAGCTGCAGCCCGTAATCCCTCAGCACGAATTTCGCCTCCGCGAATTTCCAGCTGTTGGACGTGGCGAAGTAGAGCCTAGTCGACGCGCGCGTACCTCCCTCTCCTCTCGATCTCCCTCAGCTGCCTCAACGCACTCTTGGCTGCGCGGTCCCCGACAGCTTCCCGATAACCCTCGAAGAGCGCCTCGGTGGCGACCTCGGCGACGGGCGCGTGGGCGCCTGTTATCGTCTCCTTGATCAGCCTGAGGTCCACTGCGAAGTCCTCCACCCTGGTCGAATGGAGGGAGAGACCGAAGTCTATGAACACCAGCCTCCCGTCCCTGATGATGACGTTCGCAGTAGTGAGGTCGCCGTGCATTATGCCTGCTCTGTGGAGCCTCGCCACGCAGCCGCCCAGGCTCCTGAAGAGCTCGGCCGCCTCGGCGGGCCGCCTCTGCGATATCGCGTCCTTCATCCTTGTGCCTGCCACCAGCTCCATGACTATGGTCGCCCTCGGCGGGCTGAGGAAGTAGACGAACGGCGCCCCCACTCCCGCCGCCTTGGCCGCAGCGATCATCCCGGCTTCGTGGACCGTGCGCTGCATCCTGAGCATGCTGTCGAGAGCCTCGAGCCTGTACTCCATCCGCCTGCGGACCTTGTAGACCGCGGGGACGCCGGACCAGGCCCCAAGGAAGACGTCGGCTTCTGCTCCCCTGTAGAGCAGGCGCCCCGGCGCTGGCTCAGCTTCTCCAAGGGATGTCGACTGAATCCAGCCTCCACGATTGCAGGACGGTCGATTCGGCCAAAGGCACCCTGACCCCAGACTTGAAAGCGAGGTAGCCCGTCCACGCTATCTGCGCGCCGCAGTCTCCGCTGTATTCCAGAGGGACCGACCCGAATCTGGCCGAGTGCCTGGCGGCCATGGCGGTCAGCATCTGCGACAGCCTGCGGTTGGCGGCGACGCCGCCGACTATCATCAGCTCGCCCTTGCCTGTGAACGCGAGGGCCCGTTCGGTCACCTCGACTATCATCGCGAAAGCGGTCTCCTGCATCGAGAAGCAGACATCTTCGAAGCTGGAGCCCCCGTCCAGGAGCCTCTTCGCCTCGGTCAGCATGCCTGACAGGGAGACGTCGTTTCCCTTGACGCTGTAGGGAAGAGGGAGGTAGTTGGAGGACTTGGACGCCGCCTGCTCGATCGACCTCCCGCAGGGAGACGACAATCCGAAGTGCCTGCCGAACTGATCCAGGAGCTGGCCCAGGGTGAGGTCGAGTGTCTCGCCGAGCACGCGCCAGCGTCCGGTCGAATATGCCAGCACCATGGAGTGGCCTCCTGAAACCAGGAGGACCACCGGGTCGCTTGTCCGGGTCAGCAGGCATCCCAGCTCGACGTGCCCGACCGCGTGGTTGACCGGGACCAGAGGCTTCGCCAATGACGCCGCGAGCGTGCGCGCGACGACCGCCCCCACCCTGAGGCAGGGGCCCAGGCCGGGGCCCATGGAGTAGCAGACTGCGCTGACCTCCTTCCGGCCTATCCCAGACTCCTTCATGGCTTTCCCGACGACCGCCGGCGCGGCTTCCATGTGGCTCTTGGAGGCCTCGAAGGGATGGATGCCGCTCCCCCCAGGGGGGACGTAGACGTGCTTCGCGTTCGAAAGTATCTCTCCGTCGGAGGAGACGACCGATGCCGAGAAAGTGTGGGCTGTGCTCTCGATGCCGACTACGTGCTGCCTCATTCGCCGTCCTACATCTTCCTGGACTGCCTGTAGAGGTCGCCGAGCAGGTTGATGTACGGCTTGACCTCAGCGAGGAAGTCATCGAACTTCGCCCTCTCGAAGGCGGAGGAGTACTTGCCGTTCTCCTCTACTATCCTGGCGCCTATGACCACCCCCGAGCTCCTTTCGGGTCTTGACTTCAGCTTGGGGAAGTGGATCAGAGCGCCGTAGCCCACCTTCCTCTTCCCCTTCGTCAGGACGAAATTGTAGTACATGCTCATGGTCTTGGTGAACTGGGCCAGCTGCTTCTTTCTGCTCTCGCTCCGCTTGACGCTGTCAAAGTCTGAAGAGGCGAGGGCGTCTATCATCTCCTTCAGCAGCTTCAGGTCGCCGACCTTCTTCGTGTAACCCGCCGACTCGAGCGGCATCTTGTAGACGCTCTGCATCACTGTGTCCCAGTCGTCCAGGACGACGAAGGTCTTCGTGTCAAGGTTCATCTCGCGCTTCAGCTCGTCGGAGAGCACGTCGTCCATGGTGAGTCTGCGGGCCATGCGAAAGGTGCGCGAAGGGCATATAGTTATGACTTGCGGACGCCGAGTTGTGCCGAGGAGTCAGATTCAGTCGCTCGAGGTCTCCTATCTGGTCCACGCAACCGAGGACCCCGAGAAGATCGGTTCGGCGGTGACTTCCATTCTGGGGGCCGTCGGCGAGCCCGAGGTGGACGAGATGGAAGGGCACTTCGGGAACACGATAGTCCGGGTCAGCCACCACCTTACAGGTGAGGATGCAGCGCGCGCGTTCACAATGTTGGCGTCGCGAATGGAGCCGGGCCTGAAGGGGCGGCTGAGGGACGAGCTCGGACTGCACCTCGACGAGCACTACGCGCTCTATCTTAGGCTCGACAAGCAGCGAATGATGGCCGGGAAGTTGGAGCTGACCGACGCAGACCCGGTCCGCCTCCGAGTCAAACCCAGGCTCTACACGGCCAGGGCTGGGGCGCCGTCGCTCTTCTTGGGGCTCCTCTCTTGAGGCCGAGGAAGCCGAAGCGGTACGTCCTCATCCAAGCCGAGGGCGCGCTCGCCCAGGAGGACCTGAGCAGGTTGACCAGGATGCTGGAGCAGCGGCATGGGAGGCTCGGTTTCACCCTTGTCGATGCGCCGGTCACCTCGCTCATAGTGAAGACGGACAGGGCAGTCGCCGAGGAGATCAGGGCATCGTTGGACGGGGCGGCCTTCGGTGGGGTACCAGTGAAGACCGTCCTCATGTCGGGGAACATCGGTAAGCTCAAAAGGCGAGTTGAGGGGAGTTCTGCCAGAGAGGATGTCAAAGTTCCTGAGCGATGAATTCTTCGGCGAGCTCCAGGGAGCTCTCGCTTCCGACCCCAAGTGGGCGGAGAGCACGGGGGGCGTGAAGACCAGCATCCTCCTGGGCGTCACCGACACCGGGGAGAACCACATGATCACTGTCGACGGGGGCGCGACGACCATCCAGAAGACAGAGAAGGGGGCGGCAGCCGAGTTCACCTTCGAGGGGAGCTACGACGCCTGGACCAAGGTCGCGAAGGGAGAGCTGGACCTGCAGTCGGCAGTGCTGAAGGGACAGCTGAAGTTCAAGGGCTCCATCACCAAGATCCTGATGTACAGGGACAGGTTCATGCGGATCGCCGACGTGCTGAAGGGCCTTCCAAAGGAATACTAGGCAGCTACGAAGACGTAGTA
>JAFMAU010000080.1 GCA_029784825.1 Nitrososphaerota archaeon
AAGGTCGAACTCGTCGGGGAGGAAAGCGGCCTTCGGGAATTCCTCAACAGAGAAGAGCTGAAGCTGGAAGAGGCTCCCAAGATTCTATCTCTGACTAGGTTCGAACCGAGGGCCGGCGAATCGCTGGTGTCGGCGCTCTCTCCCCAACAGAGGCGTACGCTTCTCACCGCCTACGGGCTCGGATACTACGACCTCCCGAAGAGAATATCATCCGAGCATCTTGCGAGTCTATTGAAGATTGACAAGTCCACACTTGCCGAACACCTGAGGAAGGCGGAGAGGAGCATCATCAAGGGCGTGTTGGTGGCCTAGGGAGGAAGCAGAGTGGTTTGGAAGGCGACGTACGCTTGGCTGGCGCTAGAAGCCGATTACCTGCTTGAGCAGTCGCTTCTCCGCTTTTCTGAGGTGCTCGACCACCGTCGATTTGTCCAGTTCGAGTGCCCTGGCCACTTTGGCCGAGTCGACCCTTCTGGGGACGTCGTAGTACCCGACCTTGTAAGCCGCCGTGAGTATGTGCCTCTGCTTCTCGGTAAGGGACATCATGGGAGAGTTTGGATCCAAGGTCTCATCTGTCAAGGATAGGACTCTTGTCCTCACGCTGAGCTTTTCAAGGAACTTGAAGAGTTTCTTGATTTCTGCCGCATTCCCGAAGTAGGTCATCTTCGCGCGCCCGTCCCCGAATTCGGTAGGGAGGCCGATATACACCCTGGGCCACTGCTCACCTCTGGTCGTGCAATTCATGGGTTCGCACTCGTAGTAGACGACATAGGATTCCTCTGCTTTGGACAAGCACTCTAGGCGGGAGAAGCCGCTTGAGCGATCAAGGTCCTCCAAGTCAGTGCCCTTCTTCTTCAAGGACACCCTAGCAATTCCGGCGCACCCCCTCGAGTCGCACGCGAAGAAGTGGATGATTTCACAGGACGAAACCTGATCTGGGAGGTTGGTGCCACCCAGCTTCTCCAAGTCTCGGAGCGGCATCTCAACAACTGCTCTGCGCATATCCAAGCCTGCGGGCCACGCCCTATTATCCTTGTGCCCAACAGGTGGGGCAGCAAGTTAATCCGCACCCAGAATCAACCCGATTCTATGAGTTCGCAAGCATTGGAGACGGTAGAACTGGGGAAGCAGTTCGGACAGATAACGGCATTGAACGACGTTACGATTTCGGTCCCGGAAGGGGAGGCGTTCGGGCTTTTGGGGCCGAACGGGGCAGGAAAAAGCACGCTAGTGAAGATACTCATGACCCTGACGGCACCCACCAGCGGGAGTGCCCGGGTCTTCGGGCTGGACGCGGCGAACCAATCCCATGAAATCAGGAAGCTCGTTGGCTATGTCCCCCAGGATGTCTCAGTGGACTGGTGGCAAACGCCGCGTCAGATTCTGCGCATGCTTGGGACGTTCTATCACGTCCCCAAGAACAGAATCGAGTCCATGATAGACGACGCGTTAGGCGTTGTTGAGCTGGAAGACAGGGCAAACGACATCACCCAGACCTTCTCCGGTGGGATGAAAAGGAGGCTGGACATCGCGACCGCCCTCCTCCACAAGCCAAGGATGCTGGTGCTGGACGAGCCGACGCTCGGGCTGGACGTCAAGACTAGGAGAAAGATTTGGGACTACATCAAGCGGTTGAAGGAGGAGCGCATGACGGTGCTCGTGACGACGAATTATCTTGACGAGCTGGAAGAGCTTGCGGACCGCATCGCAATCCTGGATAGAGGAGAGGTCAAGGCGATGGGGACTCTGGACGAGCTCAAGTCCTCGCTGGGTCAGGAGCTGGTGAGAGTAGAGTTCACCTCTGCGACTTCTTGCGGCTGCGGCTTGGGCGAGATGACAGAGCCATTCAGGCAGGTCGCGCGCAATGGGATTCTAGAACTCGACTCTGCACGGAGATCCGTGACCTTCCAGGTGGAAGATGGTGTGGGGAGCCTGTCGCTCGTGACCGATCTCATACGGACAAAGGGGCTTTCGAACTCTGTCAAGTCAGTCGCCCTGACCAGGCCCTCATTGGAGCGAGTCTTCGGGCAGTACACGGGAAAGACCATCGAAGAGCCTCAGGCTTGCGGGAGCGGATGCCGTTAGGGATGACCGAAGCCGGTCAATCTAGTTCGACACTTGCCCCAGAGCACCTGCGCGTGTCGTGGATACTCGCGTTGAGGTGGCTCCGGGAGCTGAAGCTTGGCGGGATCGTCAACGTCAGCGTCTTCCTCTTCCTCCAGCCCATGATCTGGCTTCTGATATTCGGGAGTCTTTTCTCAACGGTGTCTATGCTCCCCGGCTTCCCCACTGGCAACTACTACGGGTTCATCATGCCAGGAGTCATCGTGTTCACAAACCTGGCCTTCCTGTCCTTCGGAGGTGGTTGCATCATCCACGACTTCGAGACCGGCTTCCTGTTCAAGATGTGGGCTGCACCCATCGGCAAGCTCGCAATTGTGACGGGGAGGACCATTTGGGCCGTCATACTTAGTGCTTTGCAGACGGCTACAATACTGCTGGTTTCGCTCGGACTAGGCGTCAGCTTCAGCGGAGGACTGGCCGGAATCTTCATGATCTTCGTTCTTTCTGAGATGCTGGTGGCGGGACTGACCGCCCTTTCCCTCACGGTTGCGTTCTTCTTGAAACACGCGTTCGCCTTCCAGAGCGTGACCGCCTTCCTGGCCACTCCGCTTGTTTTCCTGAGCACGGCCCTGCTCCCGCTCGTTCTCATGCCGGGATGGATGCAACCGATAGCGGCGGCCAATCCTGTGTCCCCCACGGTCAACGCAATCAGGGACCTCGTGTCGGTGGGCTTCTCCTGGGGGAGCATAGCGGGAGCCCTGGGGTTGCTTGCGGTGTTCGACGTCCTGACGATCTCTATCACAGTGCTTGCCTTCAGACGGAAGGTCTCCTAGCCGGAATCGGAGGTCATGGCAGGACATGGCCATCGAAGGTGCTAGCCAATCTCAGACCATCCTCGGGAGGCTCGAAACGATCCCATTCGGGAGGTTCCACGCCATCCTCCTGGCGCTGGTGTTCACCGCCGTCGCCTTCGACAACATGGACCAGGTCACGCTGTCCTTTGTCATTCCAGCGTTCAGCAAGGAGTGGGGGCTCACCCCAGCCGTTACCCGACTTCTTCCGGCCGCGGGGATAACAGGGACTCTGATAGGGGCCATAACCGGTGGCTTCGTCGCTGACAGGGTGGGCAGAAATAAGACATTCAGCGTGATGATATTGATCTTCGCTCTGACCGAGCTGGCCAACGGCTTTGCGACCAGCTTTGCCTATGTGGTGTGGGTCTGCCTCGTCATGGGGGTCGGCGTCGGAGGGGCGGTCGTCATCGCCTTCTCGACGATCTCTGAATTCGCCCCGGCAGACAGGAGGGGGATGATGCAGATACTGACGGGGGTCGTTTCGATAGGGGCGGGGTACATCATAGCTTCTGGGCTGGCCTATACAGCGATGCCCGTCCTCGGATGGAGGTTCCTCTTCGCCGTGGGGGTCATCCCTGCGTTCCTCGTCCCCCTATTCTTGAAGTACGTCCCAGAATCCCCACGATATCTGATTGCCCACGGCAGAATCGACGAGGCTATCCAGAGCGTGAGGAAGGTGGAAACGATTGCTGGTGTCGAGCACGTCCCGAACCTAACGGTCGGGCTGGACGTCCCTTCGAGCGAAGAGAGGGCGGGGAACCCGAAGGAGCTCTGGAAAACGAAATACAAAGTCAGGACCGCCCTGATTTGGACTTACGGGGGCCTCTGGGGGTTCTTCAATTTCAGTCTGCTGGTCTGGCTCCCTACGGCGCTCACAGGCAGCTTCGGATACTCGTCCAACAGTGCCGCATTCTACACCTCCGTCATTGACTTGGTCGCCATACCCATGGGATTCGTTACAGCCTACGTCTATGAGAGGGCAGGGAGGAGGCCGATTCTCGCTATCTATCCCGTCGTCGGAGGGGTAGCGACCATCCTCCTTGGCTGGTTCGGCGCGCAGGGACTGCTTCTCCCTGCCGCATTGGTGGTCCTCGGGGTCCTGGTCTACTCCACCGGGTTCGCGCTGGCCGGGATGTTCCCTCCTTACGCCAGCGAGCTCTACGATACGAAGTTGAGGGCCAGCGGGACGGGGTGGGGTGTCGCTGTGAGCCGCTTCACAGGTGTGGTCGGTCTCCTCGCCGGAGGGGCGCTTCTGGCCACAGGCGTCGGGAGCTTCCTCTTCTTCGCGGTCGTGGGTGTCCCGAGTCTGATCGCAGGGATAGTGTTCGTGGCCTTGGGGGCGGAGACCAAGAAGCGGAAGCTCGAGGAAATTAATTCTGGCGGTTCGGGACTCGGGGCTCAACTTGTATGATGAATCTCACACCAGACGAGCTCCTCACCACCACTAGGGCAATACGAAAGCGACTGGACCTCTCCCGACCTGTAGAACGCGAGCTAATCGAAGAATGTATCTCCATTGCGTCTCATGCACCAGGCGCCGGCTTTGGTCAGTTGTCGCGCTTTGTGGTGGTCACTGACAAGACCAAGCGGGCCTCGTTAGCTGAGTTGTATCGGAAAAGTGGAGCAAACCTCTCCCAACGAGCTCGTGCGGTCGTCACGGAAGGAATCTCGAGCGGCAATCCTGGAAGAGATGCAATGGAGAAGCGTACCATCGAGTCTGCGCTGTATCTCTACGATCATCTCCAAGATGTCCCCGTTCATGTAATCCCTTGCATCCTTGGTCGCACAGATGAGGCCTCCGTTCCGGTCCAGGCGGCACAATGGGGCTCCATCTTTCCTGCGGCCTGGAGCTTCATGCTCGCGGGCAGAGCGAGGGGTCTGGGCATGACGTTTACCACGTTTCACCTAGCTTACGAGGAAGAGGCCGCTAGCCTCCTTGGCATACCATTCAAGGACATCATGCAAGCAGGTCTCCTCCCGGTAGCCTACATGAAGGGATCGGTGTTCAGACCAGCTCCGCGACCTCCATTATCAGATCTAGCTCATTGGAATGCTTGGTGATGGATTGGTTGAAGCTTACCTCTTTTTGTCCAGTGGCTTTCAAAATGGTCCGCATAATAGGTGCAACTACTAGAAAATGACGGACGAGCGGCGGTAACAATCCGGGCCATGAATAAGGCCGAGTTCGACGCCTCTCCTCGCGATGCGACCCGTGTAACCCCACTCGTTGACCAGCTCGTCTATGCTCGGGAAGTCATACCCCTTGTCAAGGCACATGTTCTGAGGCTCCCGTGGCGTCGGTCGTGGCCTCTCTATCGGCATGGTCTCGAGGGTGACCACCCCACGCCCATTTGCGTCACGAAGTACTCAGAACAGACAGAGCCAGAGCGATAATGCGCTGGATGACAGTCTTCCGGGAGGAGTCCATGTCCTGTTGCGATGGATGTTACTATTTACATATGCACCGGACCCCAACTCGTCAATGTTAATCGACACTCATGGTGTCAAACGACTATGAAGGGACGTGCTTCCTCCTCAGCCTAAACACGAATAATCCTACAACCGCTGCCCCAGCCAAGGCTGCTCCCAGGGCGGCGAAAAGGAGGGCGCTGTCTGTGCCCCACTGGGCGGTGATTAGCTCGGGAGATGTGATGACCGTCGAACCACTCGCCAGGTCTGAGGAGAAACTGCCTGCCCATCCTAGGAACCTCTGATAGACGAGCGGGCCTCCCGAAGACGTCTCATGGATGGAATAGGCGACTGAGGTTCCCCTCCTGTACCAGCCTGACCCCGTGGTGTTTCCTATCGGACTGAGCACGCGAAACTGGTAGTATGTCGCATATCTCGCCGTGAAGTTCATGGGGGCCGAAGCGGTGACACTGATTGCACGCCCTGTCGAGTTCCCAATTCCGACGAAGACGTACCTCGTCTGGTCCGACGGCTGGATCTGCTCCGGGACCGAAATGGAGGTCGCAGTATCGTTGAAGGTCCCGAAGACGGCGGCTCCTGACTGGCCTGTATCCAGCATGGCGGTCCTTCCGCCGAATGTGAAGTTGACCGGCACCCCTGCGAGGGGCTCTGAATCCGACACCACTCTCACAGTGTACGTCACTGGAGCGATGACGGGTGCAAAGATGAAAGAGACTGTTGCCGTAGTGGCCCCCGCCCCCTCAAGGACGACGGTGATGTTCGCAACGTTCGCGCTGCCAGCTGCAAGTGTCCCGATGGCGTATCCGAGGGCGGACGCATCAACGCTTGAGGGGACGGTCACGAGAGCATTCGAGGACGAAACGTAGACAGTGGCCGGCCCGTAGGGAACCGGCTGGGTTCCATGGTAGAACCCAACTGAGAAGCTGTAAGCCTCCCCGACCCTCATCTCTTGAGCGACCGACAGCTTCAGGGTGGGCCTGAACGGCCCGACCACCCTGACCGTAAGGGGAAGAGCAACCAGACCAGGGGCTACAGCTGTGACCTGGGCCGTCCCGGTGGCGTTCGCGTAGACCGGGAAGGTCGCGCTGTCTGTGCCGCTCAGGACGACCTGACTGTTCAGAGGTTCCACGACGCTTGAGTTGCTCGAGAAGAGACTGAGGGTGACTGTCCCCTCGGCGGGGGCGAAAGTGGCATTGAACAGCGAGACCGACAGGAACTCGGGGCCCCGAGCGGTGAGGTTAGCTCCAGGAGGACCGACCATCGCCTCTTGCGGGTTAGCCCCCTGGGGCGACAGGCCGACAGCCGCTGTGGCCGAAGTGAAGCCAGAGGCGGCGGCGGTTATCGACAGGTACGGCGTCGTGAGGGAAAGGTTCGAAGGCACGGGGATGCTGAAGTAGGCATCTGAGGCTCCCGGCTGCACCTCCACGCTCTGCTGGGGTACGCCCTGAACGGAAGCGGCGACGAAGACCTGGACTCCTGCAGGAGTCTCAAATGGCATGCCTGATGCGGTCAGCCCGACCCGCAGGTGGAGCGTGTCGCCGGGGGAGACGGGGTTGTTCATCGGCTCGAATTGGAGGGCGAAGTCGCTGAAGACTGAGGTGGAGACTTGGACAGACCCGGATAGGAACCCGTCCGCCGTGGCAGTCAGCCTCGCCGACCCCTGAATTCCTGCCTTCGCCTGCGCCTCCGCGTGAGACTTTCCGAAGGGGATGGTCACCTGTTGCATGACGCCCGCCACGGCCGGATCTGACGAGTAGAGGCTGACCTTGATGTCCTGCCTCGCGGGAGACGGGTTTCCGTTCACGTCGACCAGCTGGACTATGACGACTCCGGACCCACCAGGCGGCAACTGGCTTGGTATCGCGGTGAGGCTGATCGAGACCGGCGGCAGGAGGACGCCGGACCCCATGGGCTGAGTCGCCTGTGCGGCTTGAATTCTAGGAAGCGCGCAGGGCAGCAGGAGAAGGCAGATCGCGGCTAGGACCAGCGGGGTTCGCTTCACGCCGGAGGAGTAGCCCGCGGGTTTTAAGGCGGGCCAGGCTTCCGCTTCGTGGCCAGAGTTTCAGCAGGCAGGCTCTACTTCGCCGTTCTCGGGTTTGCAGCCACGCTGGTTCTCTACATGGTCCTTCGGAGCGTCAGTTCCCTGTCGGGGCTCTCTAAGGGGTTCGTCCTTGGCTTCGCCCTATCCGAGGCGGTGACCCTCGTGGCCTTTCCACTCCTGCTTGGCCTGTTCCACGTAAGCTTGGAGAGCAAGGTCCCGATGAGCGGCGTCTGGGACGCCTTCCGCAGGGCCCGCCCCGGAGTCCGTGAGGTCAAAGAGGACAGGGCTGTCAGGCTCACTAGGAGCATTCCCCTTCTGAACGGGCTCGCCGAAAGAGTGGAGCGGAGCATCAGGAGTGACGTCGTGAAGAGCGGGATGCAGCTGGACCCCTACGCCTTTGCTGCCAGGTACTCGTT
>JAFMAU010000081.1 GCA_029784825.1 Nitrososphaerota archaeon
CAAGAAGTAGATGAAGCGTCAGAGACTCGGGCAGCACTACCTCGTCGACGCGCAAGTGATCAGAGAAATCGTCGGATTCGCGCGCATTCAGCCCTCGGAGCGGGTCCTGGAGATCGGGACAGGCAGGGGAGCCCTTACTGGAGAGCTGGTCAGGCTGGGCGCCGCCTTCATTGGCTACGAAGTCGATGTTGATAACTACGAGGCAACGCGCGAAGCAGTACGAGGGACCAGGGCGGAGATGGTGCACGGCGACGCCTTCGCAGGCGACCCCAGCTTCGATGTGCTCGTGACCAGCCTCCCCTACTCCGAGTCGGCGACCTTCGTCCGGTGGCTGAGCTCGCGCGAGTTCTCGAGGGCGATAGCCGTCCTACAGAAGGACTTCGTGGAGAAGATAACTGCCGCGCCGGGGGACCGGGAGTACCGCGGCATCTCCGCCGTCGCTCAGATAGCGTTCGGAGTCAAGGTGCTGAGGAAGGTGGCCAGGGCTGCGTTCGACCCTCAGCCCCGGGTCGACTCGGTCATCGTTTCGTTCGTCCCGAAGAGGATGATCGCACAAGACGAGGTCTCGGACGTCATCCGCCTGTTTTCGCTGAGGCGCAGACAGGTGGACGTGGCGCTCGCGAAGCTGGGGATGGAGCGGAAGAGGAGCTTCGGCAGAAGGCGGGTGGTCTCGCTGGCCCCCGAAGAAGTGCACGAAATCTGCCGGCAGTGATGGCTTTAACCGCCGAAGGCCGTGCCCGGCCATGCTCCCGCGTGGCGTGTCGGTCACCCTGGTCGAGCCCAAGGGGCCTGTCAACATCGGCCACGTGGCCAGGCTGATTCAGAACTTCGGGGTCGAAAAGCTGTACCTGGTCGAGCCCAAGGCGGACCTTTCCGTGGCGGCCATCTACGCTTCTCATGCCTCCGCCGTTCTGGACCGGGCGGTGATCACGACGTTCGAGCAGGTCAGGAAGGAGCACGAGCTGCTGGTTGCCACCACCGCGGTGCGGGCGAGCAAGGGGTCCAACGTCGTCCGCAGGATGGCGAGGGTGGACCGCCTCCACGAGATCCTTTCGTCGTCGGCCTCGTCTTCACTGGTTTTCGGCAGGGACAGCACTGGACTGACCAACGAAGAAATCGGGATGTGCGATGCCACCATCACCATAGACACGGGCAAGGAGTACAGGTCGCTCAACATTGGGCATGCAGTCGCCATCTCGCTCTATCTCGCGTCGAGGGGGAGCAAGGGGCGGAAGTCTGCACAGGGACGCAAGGCGAGAGAAGTCTTCGCACGCAGCTTCTACGAACTGGCGGTGGCGTCGAGGATCCCCGGGCACAAGACCAGGAACGCGCTGGACGCCGCCAGGAGGATAGCGGCGACATCCAGCATGACCGACGCCCAGCTCAACATGCTATCAGGGGTGTTCAGGAAGGCAGTGAATACGATGGATTCGGCTCAGGACCGAGGCTCGAAGACGTAGACCGCCCTCCTGATCCACCGCGTGCTCTCGAACGAGAGCCTGACCGGGTAGTCGAAGCCCACCGGTCCGGGCTGATAGAGCCTCAGGCCCACCCTCCGGCCGTCGAGGGTGAGGGTGACCTCATCCCCGTCCATGGTCTGTACCGCGGGTACAACCACCACTATCCTCCCGTCAGGCTGGATGCACTCTGCCATCGATGCGAGGGCGTCGTTGTACACCCTGGCAGCGTCCTCGACCATGGCGCGGGCTGTGGCGGTCCTGGGCCTCGCGTCAAGCCTGGGCAGAAGGAGCGGCTCGGTGACGATGCCGTTCACCTTCGTCCCTCTGAGCATCCTCTGTAGGTCTCGGGCGTCTCCCTTCCTGATGTCGTAGCCCATGTCAGTCACGCCCCCGATGGACCATCGCAGGTTCTCCCTCGCTTCTTGGACGCGGCTGGCGCGCGAATCGACCCCCAGACAGCGCAGTGACTTCGCCAGTGCCTCGACCAGGATCGTTCCTGCGCCGCAGAATGGATCCAGCAGGGTCTGGCCCGGCGCGAGCCCGGCCAGGTTCACCAGGGTCCTGGCGAGGCGCGGAGAGAGCGCGATGTCAGGGTGGGGGGCCGGGCGCCGGGTCCCTCGATGACGCATCTTGGCCGAGTCAGGGACCCAGACAGTCGGCGCGAGCGCAAAACCTCCATGGTATGGGAAGGCGACCACGTCGGCCGACCCTCTCGCAAGTACTTGCTCGGAGAGCAGCTCGTTGCCCTTGGGCCTGAGGAGCCTGACCTTTCTGAGCCCCTTCGCCCTGAGGCCGTCGAGCATCGACCTGACCAGGTCCTCATAGTCGTCCTCCGCGATGCCGTACCCGCTGAGGGATACGTTGGACTTCTCTTCGAGGTGCGAGGACAGGAGGTCGACCAGCTTGGGCTGGTCGGATGATGCGTTGTCAACCACTTCGGTTATCGGGCCGCACTTGTGCGCCCCGGACAGCTCCCCCAGGAACCGCGGCGCGAGGTGGTCGACGTGGAGCACAGACAAGCGCTCGACGGGCTCCTCTGCCCGCTGGATGTCCCGCCCGAAAAGCGCGCAGGCCTCGAGGACAGAGAGCTTCCCGAAGGCAAGCACGAGCGCCACCTCGTCAGACTCGAGCAGGGAGGGCGGAAGCGTGAAGGGCAAGCGGTCCCGCTCGACCTGGCCCACGGTATTAAGCGTGGGCCGCCCGACCACCGGATTGGAAGTGGGGTCCATGAAAGGCAGCCCATGGCGGGTTGGAAGACCGGGCGAGTGGAACCGACCCGCTGAAGCTTAATTAGGGGTCGCCGAAGCGCCTTTTTCGAAGGTCGTTTCGGTTGCACGGCTCGAACTATCGCCAGCAGAAGGGGATGTTCTACAACAAGAAGTTCGCCCCGGGCGCCCCGAACCCCAAAGTCGCGCGTTTCACAACCGGAAAGTACAGGCCTGACTACGACTTTCTGTTCAAACTGGTCTCCGAGGGCAAACTGCAGATCCGGCACAACGCCCTCGAAGCGGCCAGGGTCGCCGCAAGCAAGAAAGTGACGCTCGTTGGAGAGGAGAACTTCCTTCTCAGAGTAGTGACCTATCCGCACCTCGTGCTCAGGGAAAACAAGATGATTGCCACCGCCGGCGCAGACAGGCTGCAGGAAGGGATGAGGAAGGCCTTCGGCAAGCCGATCGGACTGGCGGCCAGGGTGGGCATAGGCAGCGTCGTGCTCGAGCTGAGCGTCAAGGCGGAGAACTTCGAGAAGGGGAAGGAAGCCATGTGGGCCGCCGCGACCAAGCTTCCGATGAAGACCCACACGGAGATAATCAAACTGAGAGAGGAAGCGGCGCCGACTCAGGAAGCGGTCTAGAAGACCCTCGGACCGGCTTCGCTAGATTCGTCTCCCAGAAGTATATAATGAACCCAAGTGTCACGCGCATGAAATCCGAGGCAAGACCCAGGGGAATAGCATGACGGTCAGGATAGACGAAGCGAAGGTGTTCGAGATAATCGAGTCGAAGAAGCCGAAGGTGGTGCTTGTCAACGCCCCGGGCGGGCTGCTCAGGCAGACCAAGGAGATGATGGAGCGGGTGAAAGCGAAGTACGGCGTGAATTCGATATTGTCTGGGGACAGCTGCTTTGGGATATGCGACACAGCTGACGACGATGTGGAGAAGCTCCAGGCCGACCTGGCGCTGCACATCGGCCACAACGCCGCGGTGACGGAGGTGGGTGACCACACCTACCTGATCGACGCCGTGGACGACGTCGACTTCGGCGAAGTCACAGAGTCCGCTGCCAGGGTCATGGCACCCTACCGACGCGTCGGGCTCGCCACATTCAGCCAGCACCTGCACCAGCTTGGCCCAGTGAAGAAGAAGCTCGAATCGAAGGGGTTCCAGGTGAAGGTCGGCGGCGGGAACAACCTGATGCTGGAAGGCCAGGTCTTCGGATGTGACTTTTCTACGCCTTTCCCCATACGCGATGACGTCGACGCTTTCGCCCTGCTCGGGGAAAGCGAGTTCCATGCGGTGGGGCTGGCCCTCGCCACCGGGAAGCCAACGTTCATGCTGGACCCGTACATGAACGAGGTGACAGACATGAGGGAGGCGGCCGAGGAGAGGAGGAAGAGGGCGATTCTCGCCGTGTACAAGGCAAGGGACGCCAGGGTCTTCGGCGTCATCACAGGCCTGAAAGAGGGCCAGAAGATGCTGGGGAGGAGCAAGTGGATAGCCAAGCGTCTGGAGATGAATGGAAGGAAGGTCATCCAGCTCGCTATGAGGGAAGTGACCCCAGAGAGGCTAGCCCCCCACCGGGAAATCGAAGCCTTTGTCCAGACTGCCTGCCCGAGGATTTCCATCGACGGCTTCACGTTCGACAGACCGGTGCTCTCAATCCCCCAGGCCGACGCATTAGTGGCACTTATTGAGGGGAGGGAACCGGGGGAGTTCCTTGAACGTGCGAAGTGGATCGAACTTACGGTGGGGCTGATTAAGAAATGAAAGAGACAAAGAAGACAAGCGTGCTCCCAGGGGACAAGGTGGCCGTCTCAGAGGAATTCCTCCCCGGAGTGCACACTTACGAAGCTTCGGGAGTGATCAGGGCCCTGACGGCGGGGTCCGTCATGCGGGACATGAAGAACATGGAGATCTCCGTGAAGCCCTCGGCTCAGCCGGAGCTGATCAAGGTGGACGACTGGGTGACAGGACAGGTCGAGGGTTCCCAGGCCAACTCCGCCAACGTCCACCTCTATTTCCACAACGGGAAGCCGACCTTCAAGGACTTCTCCGGGATGCTCTCCTTGAGGGGGCTCTCTGGAGGCGGGAGGGGGGCGCGAAGGACCACTCCTGTCAAGACAGGGGATGTCGTGCGGTGCAGGGTGTTCAGCCTGGTCAACGGCATCATCCACCTCAACATCGACGAGCCGGACATGGGGGTGGTGGCCGCCCTCTGCGGGAACTGCGGCAGGCACCTGCTCAAGGGGAACGCGACCAGGGTGAAGTGCGACGAATGCGGTAACGTGGAGGAGAGGAAGCTGGCCAGGGACTTCGGGACTACGCCCATAGAGCCCTAATCGAGTGAAAATCAGGCTATTTCCTTAAAAGCAAGAATCCGGCGGGCCGTCAAGCAAATTGCAAGTCCAGACCACAAGCGAAGAAGAGAAGGGCCTCACAGTGGAGATCACCGGAGAGGACTACTCCCTGGCAGAGATCGTCCACCATGAGCTGCTCGAGGAGAAGAGTGTGACGTTCGCAGGTGTGCTTCCGCCCCACCCCCTGATCAAGAAGCTCGTGTTGAAGGTCCGGGCACAGCGCATCAAGCCTGAGAAGGCCTTCACCAACAGCGTCGAAAGGGCCATGGAGACCACCAAGGACCTGTATGGCAGCGTCAAGAAGGCACTCGGCGGTGCTTCCAGCTGAAGTTCTGCCCGAAGTGCGGAACCCGCCTCAAGCTCAAGCAGATCAAGGGTCCCCGCGAAGTTTCGGTGACTTACATGTGCGACAACTGTGGCTATTCGAAGAAGGAAGGGAATGCTCTGGTCCAGAAGACCGAGGACGAGCTGGCCAACACCCCCCAGATCAAGGTCGTCGGCGAGAAGGAGGAGAAGCTGAATTCGCTGCCCACCACGAAGATCGACTGTCCAAAGTGCGGGAACGACGAGGCGTTCTGGTGGTTCCTCCAGACCAGGAGCGGAGACGAGCCGCCCACCCAGTTCTACAGGTGCGTGAAGTGCAACCACACCTGGCGAAGCTACAGCTGACACTGGTCAGGCTCGGCTGTCAGGGCCTACGTTTCGTCCCTCGTGTAGACCTCCACGGCGTCTCCGCCTGCGATGAGGATGTCTGCGCTCGCAGCCGGTATCGAAGCCACGTCCTCGGCTTCGAAGGGACCATAGTGCCTCAGGTCCAGCCCCACCTGTTCGTCTACCCTCCTGAGGAACCTGACCGTGATGTTCCGCCTTGCCTCGGTCAGGTGGGCGAACTCGACGAAGGATGGCTGGCCGCCTGAGACCGCGTCCACCAGGGCATCCAACCTCCTCTGGAACCGCTGTTCGGCTGAGCAGACGTACCTCTCCTCCGGCAGCAGTTGCAGGACAGAACCCTGTTGGACTGCCTTTCTCGCCCTGAGCTTGAGGAGCTGCCTCACCATGGACTCGAGCATCTTTTCCTGGGTGCGGGTTAGCCTCGCCGACAGCTCGGACGCCCCTGAAGCCGCCGACCTCTTCAGTTTCTGGCTGTACGACGAGATGCTGGAATAGAAGTCACTTGGGAGTGGGAGGAGCCCTGGAGAGTTGCCCTCCGAGTCGAGCCGCCTCTTCAGATATTCGAGCGTGGTTTCAGCCATCTAGGCCACCTCCCCTAATCCCCTCGTTAAAATCGAAACTGCGGCGAAGGTTGGTAGCTCGACAGTCTCGGACCTGAAGGGGCCGAAGTCTGTATGCTTTAGTCTGAACCGGGGGTAGAACGAGACTTGGACTTTCACGGGCCTTGAGCTGAGTACGACGGGCGCTTCCTGGGGGTCGAACTGCGCCATCGCCTTCACCCGTGCCTTCGCCATCCCCGTGTCGCCGTGAAGGGTGCCCGCGAGCCTGAACACCCTGTGGATGTCCGTGGTGACAGATGCGTCCACCATCGCGCGCTGAGAGGCGACGGCTTCCGATACGAGCTTCTGCAGCGTCCCCCCGTAATTCTGGTTGTGGCCGGCGACGTAGGCTGTGACCCGCCTCGTCCACCCGGCACCCTGCGGGCCAGCAGGCATCTTCCTGCGCAGAGTGGCGGCCATGGTCTGGGAAGGCGGGAGGGTCGAACCCCGCATGTAGTCCGATATCTCTGCCCGCGCCTGCTGATCAAGGGGGTCAAAGCGCGCGTCGAAAATGTGGAGGTGGTACCCCCTGTTCCCTGAGAAATAGACCCTGATAGCTTCAGGTGCCACCCCGAAGTCGTCGGTAAGGAAGCCGATCACGCGGACGGCGTGGTCCTTCGCGGCGTCCAGGCACTCCTCGCAGACCCCGTGATATTCGACCGCTGACCCGCCGCACTTCGGGCACTTCGTCGGCCTGGGCAGCTTCCCCGACGCGTGGCACTTCTCGCAGTACCACAGGTCGTGTCCCTTCTTGCAGGGCGTGGGGATGTCGGTGGCGTCGATGTCGAATATGAGCTCGGCGCCGAGCCAGCCCTTCTCGTCTATCGGCCTGGCGGGGAACTCGTACCTGGCGTTGGAACAGTAGACAGACGAGGGAGACTGCCTGAGTATCTCGGCCAGCGCTTCGCCCTTGCTCCTGAACGACAGGTGTCTTACCATCCCCCCGCCGAAGGGGAAGTAGCCGAACTCCCTGGAACCCACGTCCTCCGGGAGCTCGATGGAGCCCTCGGCGCGGAAGTAGTATTCGCGATACGCCCCTTTCAGGAAGGCCGCCGTGCGCTCGTTCATCCAGTCATCTCGCAACGCCGGGAGATAAGAACGCTCGGTCCTCCAATCCGCTGTTTTGTTTCACTCCGACTTGGCGGAGGCGCATCGCCCTGGTTCTTGGGCGTTAAGTGAGGTCGGCGACGAGGAGTGTAGATGCGGGTCCCGCTTGACAGTTATCTGAAGTCGCCAGGAGCGAAAGTGTTCTCGTTGGTGGTACGGGTGCCCTTCGCCCCGCTGGACATTGACCTCGGCCACCTGGCAAGAGGAAAATGGAACTCCGCGGTGGACAGGTTCCGGGTGTGGTACCTGCCTGGCG
>JAFMAU010000082.1 GCA_029784825.1 Nitrososphaerota archaeon
GACCTGTACACGGCGTACACGTTCATCGCGATCCCATCGTCCGTGTTCGCGAAGGGCGCGATCTTCTTCTACGCCGTCCCCTACGTCTCACTGACCTTCGGGTTCGCCATAATCTTCATGCCGATGCTCTGGCGGGTCGCCCACGAGAAGGGGTACATCACCGGGGCAGACTTTGCAAAGGGGACCTTCAACAGCAGGACATTGGCCATGCTCATCGCGGTGGTCGGCATAGTCGCAGAGCTTCCGTACATCGCCCTCCAGATCGTCGGAATGCAGGCGATCCTGACGGTGATGCTTCAGGGAGTGGGCGACGTCACCACGGTGTCGGAAATCTCCCTTGTAATCGCCTTCATAGTCCTGGCGGCCTTCACCTACACCAGCGGCCTGAGGGGCGCGACGCTGACCGCGATCCTCAAGGACGTACTGATCTTCACGAGCATCGTCGCGGTCATCCTGGTAGTTGCCTTCGGGTCGGGTCTGGGGGCAGGGTTCACGGCCAAGCCCGCCTACTCCACCCTGGCCAGCACCCTCCAGAACGGTTACTGGAGCCTCTTCCTCGTGAGCGCCCTCGCCCTGTACCTCTACCCGCACGCCATCAACGGCGTCCTCAGCGGCCAGGACGCTGAGAAGGTGAGGAAGAGCACCGCGCTCCTGCCCTTCTACGGGGTCGGGCTCGCCCTGCTCGCGATGTTCGGCGTCATGATCTATGCTAACAGCGCTGCCTCGAACCTGGTAAAGTCCCTGGGAGGGAGCGGGGTCCTCGTGGTGCCTTCGCTGATACAGAGCGTCCTCCCCAGCTGGGCAACCGGCATCGCCTTCCTTGGCATCTTCATCGGCGGCCTCGTCCCCGCCGCGATCATGGCCATATCCCAGGCGAACCTCCTCACCAGGAACATCATCAAGGAGTTCAGGCCGAACATGAGCCCGAAGACAGAAACCAACATCGCGAAGTGGGCCTCGGTCGCCTTCAAGTTCCTGGCACTTGCGTTCGTGTTCGTGGTCAACTCGACCTACGCGGTCCAGCTGCAGCTCTTCGGCGGGATCCTGATCGTCCAGACCATGCCGGCGATGTTCGGCGGACTCCTGACGAAGCGCCTCAACAAGAACGGCCTCATAGTCGGCCTCGTTGTGAGCGAGGTAATCGGGGTGTACTTGATGGAAGCCGCGAACAACTTCACGACATGGTCAACGACCTTCTATGCCACCCCAGGCCTGGGCGCGTTCTTCATCGGCGCCACCACCCTCGCCATCAACCTGGTCATCGTGCTCGTATGGAGCGCGGTCTCCAGACCGAAGCCGTCGATGTAATGCGCAGGACTAAGTACTCCCCGTCTCGCGTGGGCCCACGATGAAGGCGGTACGCTATCACTCCACCGGGGGCTCGGAGGTGCTGGCCTACGAGGACGCCCCCGACCCGGTCCCCGGTCCAGGGGAGGTAGTCCTCCGGGTGGCAGCCTGCGCAGTGAACAGGATCGACGTCTGGGCCAGGAGCGGGAGGTACAAGACATCCCTCCCCCACATCCTGGGGACCGACTTCGCAGGCGAGGTGGTCGGTGCTGGCCCCGGCGTCGAAGGGGTCGACCCGGGGACGCGAGCGGTGTGTTACCCTGTCGTCTCCGACGGCACCTGCCTCTACTGCAGGCGAGGAAAGCCGAACCTGTGCCTTGCGAGGGGCTTCGTCGGCATCGCCATGGACGGGGGGTACGCCGAGCTCGTGAAGATCCCGGCAGCCAATCTCCTGCCCATCGGGCCGCTGGACCTGAAGGTCGCGGCCGCGATGCCCGTCGACTTCGGGACTTCCTGGAGCGGCTTGGTCTCGAAGGCGAATGTGGGCCCCGACGACGTCGTCCTGGTGTGGGGCGCAGCTGGCGGCCTGGGGCACGCCGCGGTCCAGATCGCCAAGATGCTCGGCGCCGAGGTGATAGCGGCAGTCGGAGACGCTGCCAAGTCAGAGTTCGTGAAATCTCTGGGGGCCGACCACATCGTCAACTATGGCTCCGCAGACATCGTCCAGGCTGTGAAGTCGCTCACGGGAGGCATAGGCGCCTCGGTGGTGTTCGAACACGTGGGGGGCGAGACCTGGGGGAGGAGCATCGAGTGCCTCGCGAGGGGCGGGAGGATGGTGACTCTGGGGCTGACGTCCGGCCCGAAGTCAGAAGTCGACGTGCGCCGGGTCTACTCCGACGAGCTCGCGATCATGGGGACCTACGGCCAGTCGAAGACGGACGTCGCCAGGATCCTCGAGCTTGCGGCCGAGGGGAAGCTGGTCCCTTCAATCCACACCGAGCTCCCGCTGTCTGCCGCCAGAGACGCGCACGAAATCGTCGAGTCGCGGAAGGTCAGGGGGAAGGTACTCCTGCTGCCGCCCTGAGCCGCCGCTTCCGCTCGGTTTATAGCCGGTCGGCTCCGGCTCGGGATCGATGTACACCAGCACCATCGTTGACGACGAGAAGAAGGCGATGAAGGTGATGAGAGGGATGGAGGAGGCATGGGAAAAGAAGGACGAGTCGTATTTCATCCACGTCCTGGAGACGGAGCCGAGCTTGGTGCTCCGCGTCCACGCCGTCTGCATCCTGGCAGAAGTCGGAGGGGATAAGGCGGTCCCCGCCCTGGCCGACGTGCTCCTCCACGACCCGGACCCCCTCGTCAGGCATGAGGCCGCGTTTTCGCTCGGGCAGATCGGGCTGTCTGAAGGCAACAAGGCGCTGGCGGCCGCGGTCCTCGCGGACAGGGACCCCATAGTCAGGCACGAGTCTGCGGCTGCACTGGGCTCCGTAGGGAGCCCCGACTCCGAGGAGGTCCTCACCAGGGCGCTGGCAGACACCGACGAGATGGTGAGGAACTCTGCGAAGGCATCGCTTTTCAACATCAGGTTCCTCAAGCAGTACTCGGCAGGCTCGACCGCGAGAGATCGGGCGCCCCGGCCCTAGCCGCCGAACCCTTAAGAGCGGTTTCCGAGCCTCGGCCCCGTTTGAGGCTTCAGGGCAAGCGCGCCCTAGTGACGGGCTCTTCCCAGGGGATAGGCGCCGAGATAGCCCGGCTCTTCTCCAAGGAAGGGGCGACTGTAGTGCTCAACCATCGCTCAGGAAGGCAGCACCCGGAGCCGGTCGCTGCCGCCATCAGGAGGGCCGGAGGGAAGGCGACCGTCGTCCACGCCGACGTCTCCGACCCTTCCAGCGTCGAGGAGATGTTCCGCCAGGCCGAGAGGGAGCTCGGGGGCCTCGACATCCTTGTCAACGCGGCGGGGCTCGCCGACAGGAGCCTCTGGAACCTGAGCCTGGAAGACACCACCCTCGAGATGTGGCGGCGGGTCTTCGCAGTCGACGCCTTCGGGACCTTCCTCTGCTGCCAGGGTGCTGCCAGGCTGATGAAGCGCGGGTCTTCGATAGTCAACATAGCCTCCATCCCCGCGCTGGTCGGAGACACCGAGGGGCTGGTCTATGCCTCTGCCAAGGGAGCCGTCGTCTCCATGACGAGGATGCTGGCGAAGATGCTCGCCCCGAAGATCAGGGTGAACTGCATGGCGTTCGGCTCGATCGGCACGACCTGGGTCGAATGGCTGGGCAAGGAGCAGGCGGAGTCCTATCGCTCCGCAATCCCCCTGGGGAGGTTCGGGAAGCCCTCCGAGGCAGCCGACCTCGCCCTGTTCCTCGCGGGCGACGAGTCCTCCTTCATCACCGGTCAGATTATCGCGCTCGACGGCGGAGAAGCGATCCGCTAGCCTTCTGTGGCCTTGTAGAGGCCGCCCGCCTTCTCAAGCTTTCCGAGGGCGTCGTCGACCGCGTCCTCTGCGCTCACGACCCCCTTCTCCATCGCCTTCTTCCACAAGTCGACGTAGGCCTCCAGCCCCTCCCTCACCTGGGGGTCCCTTTCCCCTTTCGTCCTCTCCAGCTCTTCCAGGTAGTCCCGGACGTTCCTCAGCCCTTTGCTCACAGGATCGTCGCCTCCCCCCCGACCCCCGAGGGGTAGGCCCTGTACCCCAGCTTCTCGATCGCCCTGAGGACCTTCCCCTGGTCGCCCTCGGACGTGTTCACGAACACCGAGGGGCCGGTCTGCATCGAGTAGTAGGCCCTGACCCCTTCGTTCCGAAGCTCCCTGACCCTTCGGATGATCCTTATCGAGTCCTCGGTCATTATTATGAGACCGCTGTCCCCGGTCATAGTCAGGCTGTGCAGCTCCAGTGTGTCCCTCTCGGCCAGCCTCCCGACCTCGTCAAGGTCGTTCCCCAATATGGCCTTCTGCATCGCGTCGCACCTCTTTTGGGCGGACTGGACCCTCGCGTCGAAGAAGGGGGAGCTAAGCACCTCCCTGTGCGCGTCTTCCGTCCTGACCCGGGACGGCAGGGGCACTATGACCATGCGCAGGTCGAGGTCCCTGGAGTCAGCGAACCGCTCCGCGTATGTCCCCTCGTCGTCCTTCCCTGCGTAGAGCCTCGAAAACCCTCCCACCAGGGACCTTGACGCCGACGCTGCGAAGAGCCTGGCCGTCCTCGACAGCCGGGGGAGGTCAGGCTTCTCCCCCACCAGCAGCCTGTGGGTGAGCAGGGTGAGGGCGGCCCCGGCCGAGGATGAGTACCCTATCCCCTTGGCCTTGCCGGAGGGCAGGTTCTTGCTGTCTATGCGGAAATCGGTGACCTTCCTGGCCGGGTCGAGCCTGGCGACCACCGCCTGCAGCCTGGAGTTCGCCGAGTCGTTAGGCTTGCCCTCGATGAAGACTCCGCCCTTCCTCGAGTCCGTGATAGTCGCCTCCGTCTTCATCGAGGTGGTGTTGACCGAAATGCTGTCGTGGTAAGGCAGGCGGAGCCTCCAGTCCCTGAGCCCGTGGTACTTCACGAGTGCCTGCATCGTATAAGCGACAGCCTTGTATTCCGCCATCCTATCTGACCTCTATCTCCATCCTGCCCGTGGTCCTGGGGTCCTTAAGCAGAAAGACCATGCTCCTCGGGATGCTCCGAGCGGCCGCGTCCGCCCCCAGAGCCAGGGTCCTGTCGCTCGCGAAGTCGCTCCTCCTGACCACCAAGTCATGAGGGTGCGACAGCTCGAGCCGGGGGTCCCCCCGGGCCCTGACCGTGAAGGACTCGTTCCCCACGACCAGTTTTATCGTCACCACGGACCCGGCCCTCCTGAGCATGTCCTTCACCCTTCCATCGAGCCCCGAGCACCCCTTCGACGCCCCCACACCCACTATGCAGTCCCCGCTCTCCGTGAGGTACTCTTCAGTTGTCAGCTCGATGGTCGTCGGGTGGGTCGACCTAACCATCGCGTGACCCCTGAACGTGACTATGTCCCGCGCCACCGCCTGTGCAGTCTCCTCTCGTGCTTCCATGCTACTTCAACCTCGGCTGGTAGCCGTTGCAGTGAGGGCAGCGGTCCGACTCATCGGGGACCGGGGTGGAGCAGAAGACGCAGAACCTGAACCCTTCCGGGGGCGCGAGGGGGGCCGGGCCCTCGGGAAGGAAGAAGCTTGCCACGATCATGATCAGTCCACCGGCAATGAAGGGGATGCTCCAGAAGTAGGCGAGGGGCACGGCCAGGACATAGAACGCGGCGCCCATCATGGCCACAAGGAGGCCTCCCGCGAAGAGCTGGGGGCGCATGGCCCGAGGTCCCCGACAACGCCTTTATACTTTCGAGGAGGCGCAGGCCCCGGACGCCTTGACCACCGAGTACGAGCAGCTCCTTTCGCAGATGGTCGGCGAAAAGAAGGCGAAGCTGGCAGAGCTGACGGGGAGGAAGGGGACCGAGAAGGAGGCGGGGTCGCTGATGTCCGACATCAGGTTCCTCGAGGTCGAGCTACAGCGCTATCAGCAGGGCATGGCCCTGTTCCGGACGAAGGCCATCCCCAAGGTCGGCAGGTGGGGGAAGCCGGAAGAAGAAGAGAAGAAGGAAGAAGTAGCCTAGGCTGGTTTGACGATCTTTCTGTCCGAAGGGGACGTCGAGGCGCTCCTTCGCATGGACGAAGTCGTAGGAGCGGTCGAGGACGCCTTCCGCAGGCAGGGCTCGGGCGAGGCGGAGAACTACATGAGGACCCGGACCAGGGGCCCCGCTTCAGTCCTCAGCGTCATGCACGCCACCTCCGCTCACCTTGGAAGAGGGGGGCTCAAGGCCTACATGTCTTCGAAAGGGGGGACCCGTTTCCTCACGGTCCTCTTCGACACCTCAAGCTCCGCCCCCCTGGCGGTTATGGCTGCCGACATGCTTGGGAGGTTCAGGACGGGAGCCGCCTCAGCGGTCGCGACCAAGCACCTCTACGGGAGAGGGTCCGGCACCGTCGCCCTCTTCGGCTCGGGCAGGCAGGCGCTGACACAGGCGCTCGCACTCGGCGCCGTCATGAAGCTGGACGAAGTGAGGGTCTGGAGCCGCACTCCGTCCCATGGCGAGGCGTTCGCCAAGCTCCTCTGCGAGAGGGGCTTCGAAGCCCGCCAGTTCGAGACTCCGGCGAAGGCCGCCCAGGGGGCCGACGTGGTGAGCACCATCACTTCGTCCAGGGAGGCATTCCTCGGCAAGGTCGACCTCGAGCAGGTCTCCCACGTGAACGTCTGTGGAGGGAACGTCCCGGAGCACGCCGAGGTCACGGCCGAAGCAGTGGGTTCATTCGATACCGTTGTCGTGGACGATCTGGCTCAGGCGAAGGCTGAGTACGGGGATTTGATCCAGGCTGCGTCTTCGGGGAGGTTCGCCTGGGAGTCGGCCATCGAGCTCGGGGCAGTGGTTGCAGGCCGAACCAAGGGGCAGGGCCGGACCCTCTTCAAGTCAGGGGGCGTTGCCCTGGAAGACGTAGCCACGGCCAGCCTCGTATACGAAAAAGCGAAGTCCCTGGGCCGATATCCTGAGTTCCAGTTCTACTGACCCTACATCGGGGGCATGCCGCCCATGCCACCCATTCCGCCTCCTGGCGGTCCGGCGGGCGCCCTCATCTTGCTGGCTGCAATCACGTCGTCGATCCTTAGGATCATCGACGCCGCCTCGGTCGCTGCCCTCAGTATCTGGAGCTTCACGGCCAGCGGCTCCCAGACGGACTTGCTGTACATGTCGGCGACCTTGCCGTTGAGGGCGTCGACCCCGTACCACTTGCCCTCCTTGCCGTGCCTGGCCCTGAGGTCTACTTGGGTGTCGATGGGGTCCATGCCCGCGTTCTCGGCGAGGGTGAGAGGGATGCTCTCCATGGCGTCTGCGAACTTCAGCGCGGCCAGCTGCTCCCTTCCGGAGAGCTTCTGGGCCCAGTTGCGGAGCTGGATCGAGACCTCCTCCTCGGGGGCGCCGCCGCCGGCGACCACCGCGGGGAGCTCGACCACGTCCTTCGTGACCATGATCGCGTCGTGAAGGGCCCTCTCCGCTTCATCCACCACCCGTTGAGTCCCTCCCCTGACGAGGATGCTGACTGCCTTCGGGTTCTTGGCACCCTCGACGAAAACCCACTTGTCGTCCTCGAGCTTCCGCTCTTCGACGAGCTTCGCGTACCCGAGGTCTTTGCTGCTCAGGTCGTCGAGGTTGGTGACTATCCTTGCCCCGGTCGCCTTCGCGAGCTTCGACATGTCGCTTTCCTTTGCCCTCCTCACCGCG
>JAFMAU010000083.1 GCA_029784825.1 Nitrososphaerota archaeon
TTGGTGTTGTACTTTGGGTTGATCATGCAAAGGTCTTCGTTGACGAGGTTCTGCACGACCCGCCTCACCTTCAGGGTGACCCTGACCAGCTCCTTGGAATCGAGCTTGTCCTTCTCGTTGATCTTTGACTCAACCTCCTCCGGCGTCGGCTTGCACTTGAGCTGCTTCGCGAGGCTCTCCGACACCCGCTTGAACTTTGGGAGCTCCTCGTCAATCCAGGCGAGCGCGACCCTTTCGAGCTCCTCGGGGGACTCGTCGTAGTCGAACCCCTTCTTCAGGGCGATTGGGTAGAACTTCTGCCTTCGGAGGTCGGAGCCCTTCTCCTTGAATATCCTCTCCGCGTTGGGAAACTCCCCGTTCCCCCACCCCTCGAGCTCGAAGAGCTTGACGTAGTCGGCGACCCTGGCCTTGAGGCCGTCGCATGCCTGCTTGACCTCGAGGCTCTTGGTCTCCCCCTTCACGGTGTCCAGGATCTCAAGCGCGCCGCCGAGCCTGTAGAGCGCCAGGGCCTTGACCGCGACTGGGATGTCCCTCCCCGAGAACCGCCCGCGGCAGGCGTCGATGTCTTCCGCCGCGTTGCCTAGCAGCGTCAGCATGTGCGCGTCGTTGACCCCTTCCTTGACCAGGTGGGCGAATATCGTCCCCACTATGTCATCGAGGACAGGCTGGGGTTCGTCGAAGAGCAGTCCAGCTTCCATCGAGTCGAGCAGCTTCTTCTGCAACTCTGCCTTCGCCTTCGATCTGAGGCTGCGCACCTTCCCCAGGGCCGACTCGACGTTGGCCTGGGAGGCTATGAAGAGCTTCCCGGCGTACTCGTTGAACCCCACCAGATACGCCCCCGAGGGGTTGATCTCCTTCATCAGGTCCATGATCTCGGCGTCCAGGGGGTCTGGGGCCACGGCCGTAACGCCTGGCCCGGCCGGTATTTTTAGTTCGCTGTGTCGAGCGGCTTGAACTTCGCCACGGTCTCGGAGAGTTCCCTTCCCAGCCGCTTCTGCCACTCGCCGAACCCTGATGGGGACTCGGGGTAGTCCAAGTTGATGTCGACGAGGGCGGCGCTCTTCTTCACCGTGTATCTCAGGCCCCTTGCCAGTGGGAGCTGGCCCAGCACCCTGAACCACATTGCAGGGTTCATGAAGCGCGCCTGGTTGAATTCTGGGTGCTTGCGCTCGGTTATCGCCGTGACGTCGTCCTCCGAAAGGAAGTACTTCATCCCGTAGTTGATCTGGTCGTTGTCGACCGTCTGCAGGTATCGGCGCAGGACTTCGAAGCTCGCCATGGGATACCCGTGGGTGTTCATGTACTCCACGTTGTACTTCCAGAGCCCAGCTTCGCTGGTGTCCCCCGCCTCGAGGGCCTCGGCGACTACCTTCCCCAGGATCGTCCCGCCGTAGATGGAGGGGCTGATCCCTCCCGCGTCGATGGGCCGGGGCATCCAGGCGGAGTCTCCGACGACCGCGAAGCCGTTGGCCACCATACAGTCGTTGTGGCGCCTCACGGGCACCTGCCAGTTGCCCTTCGTGTTCCCGGAGTTGGCGTCGTCGCCGGGCTGGGAGTAGTTCTTGATCACAGGGTTGTCCGCCAGATACTTGTCGATGAGGCTCTGGAGGTTGTCGTTGAGCCCGAACCGCCTGTTCCTGCGGGCGAGGCCGGAGTGGGAGACGCCGAGGCCTATGTTCACCTTCTTCTTCCCCTTGGGGAAGACCCAGGCGTACCCAGCCGGGGCCAAGAACTGGTCGAGGTGGATGATGCAGTAGTCGGGGGAGAAGAACGCCGGGTCCTCCTTTGCAGGCTCAAAGTCAAGGATGTACCTCCCTGTCCCGACCACGTCGTCAGGGTCGATCTCCTTCTCGATCAGGGAGGCGATGGGGAGGAACCTCCTCAGGGTGGAAGACGATCCTGTGGCGTCGATGACGATTTTGGCGGTGACGCTGAAGGGGGTGCCGTCAGACTTCCTGCCGGTCACGCCGGTGATCTTTCCGTCTTCAGACAGGAGCCTCTCAGCGGTGGCTCCGAACATGAGCTCTGCGCCGGCCTTCCTGGCGTCGTTTACCTGGCGTCTGGGCGCGAGCTTGCGGTTGAAGAGGTACCCCTCGCCTTCGAACAGCACCTTGGTCTTCCTGTCTGGAGAGTAGACGTAGACCCCGCTGACCGGGTGCTCGAGTTCGGGGGAGCCGTACCTGATGCCGATGTGCTCCGCGAGGTAGTCTAGGGACCTCTTGCTGGTGGCGTCGCCGCAGGTCCAGCCGTTGTTGGTCTTCCTTCCAGGTTCGGCCTCCTTGTTCCTGTCGACGATGAGAACCCTGGCCTTCCCTTTCGAATGGTGTCCGATGGACGCCGCCGTGATGAGACCGGCCATCCCTCCCCCCGCGATGACGACGTCGTAGTCAGGTCCGGGCATTTATTGCGAACGCTACGAAAATGCTATATAAGTGCTTTGGCGATATTGCGAGTATGAACCGGGCTGACGTGGTCGAACAGCTGAAAGACGTCGGGCTGACCAGCTACGAGGCCAAGGCCTACGTCGCCCTGGCGGGGCTGGGGCCGTCGGAGCCCAAGAAGGTGGCCAGCGAGTCCCAGATCCCGTACCCCAGCGCGTACACTGCGCTGAGGACCCTCGCCTCGAAGGGGTGGGTCGAGCAGGTGGTGAAGAAGCCGGTCACCTACCGCGCCAAGGAGCCGACCAGAGTCAGAGCCATGGTTTCATCGAGGCTCGGGGACACCTTCAAGGAGCTGGAGAGGATCTACAAGTCGGAACCGACCGAAGAGGCCGAGCTAGTGTATACCCTCCGCGGAAGGGGCAAGGTATTGGACAAGGTGTACGAGATGCTCAGGGGTGCGAAGCAGGGCGTGATCGTGGTTGCGCCCAGCATGGGATTCGAGGACGCCAAGATAATGGAGCTCCTCGCCGAATCGGTGGCGAGGGGGGTGGAGGTGAGGGCCATCTGCGACGACGAAGGGATCGGGCTCCTCCCGCCGGGGGTCGAGATCAGGACTGGAAACCACGTGGCGTTCGACCTCCTGGTGGACGACAGCGTCGCACTCATCGGGCTCCCAGACCACTCGGCGTGCGGCTGGGTCGACAGCCCGGCGGTGGCGAGCCACTTGAAGGAGTTCCTCGAGCTGCTCTGGAGCACTTCTTCTCCAGCCGGATAGCCTGAAGTCCCTGGCCTCCGCTCCTGGCTCCGGAGACAGAAAGAAAGGCCGCCCGGCTTTGGGCCGAGCTGCCTGGGGGTGTCTATTCGCTTGTGAAGATGGACTGACCCGCTGTGTTCGGCACTTCGGGGAGGGTCTCTGCCATGCGTTTCTCCGCGATGGCTGACGCCTCCGCCAGGATCTTGTTGGCCTCCTCGCTGTTCTCGGCCTGGTAGAAGGTCGTGCCAGTTATCTGGCCGACGTCCACCATGATCGAGTTGAGCTGGGCGCCGATCTCACCGAGTGCTCCCTGGGCGTCGGGCATCGCTTCGCCGAGGGTAGCGCGTACGTTCTTGATCACCCCGATGGCCGGGGCGATTGTGGACGCGAAGTCGCCGATGTCGGTGACCGTCTGAAGCCTGGTCGTGATCTGCTCTAGGGCGATCTTCGACTGGGTGACGATCTTCTCCATCTTGCGGACTTCGGCCAGCTCGTTGGAGTACGCCTTGCTGGATTCCTGGTCGTGCGCTTGGACTGCAGTCACAGTCTTCTTGAAGATGGAGTTCTCTCGTTGCTTCAGCCGGCCCATCGCCTGGTCCAGTCGGTTGATCTCCCCAGTCAGCTGCTGGGTAGCCTTCTGGATCTGGGGGCGCATCGGCTGTGGGCCGCGAACGGTGTCGCGGACCATCTTCCCGAAAGGCTCCGTCTCCTGGGTCTTCCATCCCTTCTCGAACTTGCTGCTCATCGTGATGTCCGTGCCGATATCCGGGGAATCGGACAATACCGACTGTGGCAATTAGCGTTGACAGTCTGCTTAACGATTTTCACTTGATACGGCCGAGAAAGAAGGGCGAGAGCCCCTATTCGAGTTTGTAGCGCTTGGCGATCTTGACTATGAGGAAGATGATGAGCGCGACGATGAGGAAGGTGATCACAGCGCCGATGAAGTCGCCTATCATGAACTTCTGTGCCGCGAAGGTGTAGTAGTAAGTGGTGAAGTTTCCCAGGCCGCTCAGCGGGATGCCGATGAGCGGGAGGATAAGGTCCTTGACAAGCGCCTGAACCAGCGCGCCCAGGTAGACACCCAGGATGAACGCCACCGCTAGTCCCAGCACCTTGTAGTTCTTCAGGAACGCTTTGAATTCTGCTGACAGCCCATTCGGTTCGGGGGCTGCAGGAGACGCTGGCTTGGGCGTGAGGAGCTCTCTTATTTTTCGTAGTTCGTCCAACACTTCGGCGTTGGCGGACACACCGAGTGGGAGGCGCGACCTGATTTAAGACTTCGACTCCATACCGGTAAGGGTTCACAGGTGACCGCCAGGTCAGAGACGACGAAGGGGTACATCCTCGCCATCGCCGGCTCCGTCTGCGCCGGGTCGGTCTCCACTCTCGCGAAGTTCTCCCTGAACGACAACTCCCCGATCGTGGTCACGGGACTTTCGATACTGCTTTCCGGCTTCGTGCTCCTGACTTACCAGCCGAAGAGGAAGCCCGACCCGGGCTCGTTCCGGTATCTGGTCTTCTTCGGGCTGGTGGGTGCCGGGTTGGCGCCGCTGATGTACTTCGAGGGGTTGAGCAGGACGACTGCGGTGAACGCGTCGCTGCTTGCGAATGGAGAAGTGCTGTTCACGACCGTCATCGCGTACTCGGCGTTCAAGGAGAGGCTCAGCAGGGGGATGGCTGCCCGAGCCCTGCTCATAGTCGCCGGGCTGCTCGTCGTGTCGACCAACCTGGACCTGTCGAACCTAGCCTTCTTCCAGGGCCTCACCGGGAACATCCTCGTCCTGGGGTCGACCGTGCTGTGGGGGGTGGAGAACAGCGTGATGGCCGTTGTCTCGAAGCGGCTCGATCCATCCCTCCTCGGCAAGTTCAGGAACCTGATCGGGGGAGGCGCCCTGACGGTCATTTTCGTCGCGGCCTTGGTCCCTCTGAGGTTCAGCGTCACGGACCTCGCAGCCATGGGGATGCTTGCCCTGGCCGTGGCCGGAGGGACTTACCTCTTCATCGCGGCCGTCAAGCGCCTGGGCGCAATACGGATGCTGCTCGTCTGGTCGAGTTCGACGATCTTCGGTGCCGTTTTCGCCCTTCTGTTCCTCGGAGAGCAGATAACGTCGGTCCAGCTGCTGGGAGGAGGATTGATCGTCGCCGGAATCTACGTCTTCCACAGGGGAGAGAGGCTCCCCGAGGCGGAGCCGTTCGCGCCGCCGACCGGGGGCGCCGAGTCACCGGCCTGACCTGTGTGGGCGGCACAGTCCACGCTCGTTGAGAAGGAGTCTGGTCCGGGCGGCGCTTCAGCGCAAGTGACGGCTACCGGTCTGCTTCGACGGGCCAGTAGTTGAGCCCCCAGTATATCGGGGGTATGTCGGCCACGTGCACGTTCCTGAGCAGCAGGGGGAGCACCCTGAGGTTCTTGGCAGATGGGACTCCGATCTTCAGCCTGTAGGGCCTCGGGGAACCGTCGCTTACTATGTAGTATGACATCTCGCCCCTGGCCGCCTCGGTGCGCGAGTACACCTCTCCAGCCGGGACCCTGGGCTGGGGGCCAAGCTTGAGGCGGACCGGACCCTGGGGGAGCTTCTTCAGAGCCTGCCTGATGATCTTGACCGATTCCCTCATGTCCAGGAGAGCGACGTAGGCCCTGGCGTAGACGTCCCCCTGGGTCATCACGGGGGTCTTGAACTCAAAGTCCTCGTAGGCGCTGTATGGCTCGTCCTTTCTCACGTCCACGGAAACCCCCGACGCCCTTGCCACGGTCCCCGTAGCCCCATAGGCTATCGCGTCCTCCCTGCTCAGGACCCCTATCCCGTCGGAGCGCTGGTGGACCATGGGGTTGCGGAAGAATATCTTCTCGTACTCATCCATCCTCTTGTCGAACCAGTCGCAGGTGTTGAGCCCCTTCTCGATCGCGTAGGCGGGGATGTCGTTCCTCACGCCCCCGGGGATGATGTAGGCGAAGGTGACCCGGGCTCCGCCTATGCGCTCGGCAAAGTCGATCCAAAAGTCGCGGTCCCCCATGCACCAGGTGATCATGGTCGTGTGGCCGAGAAAGAGGCCCTGGATCGCCAGGAAGTACATGTGGGAGATGATGCGGTTTGTCTCCGACATTATCACCCGAAGGTACTGTGCCCGCTGAGGCACCTTGTTGTTCATGAGCTCGTCTACGCCGAGGGCGTAAGGGAAGAGTATGTTCGAGCTGTCGAGTATGACTGGCCTTTCGAGGTGCGGGACGTTCTGGATGTAGTTTCTGTACTCCCCCATCTTCTCCTCGCCGCGGTGCACATAGCCTGCGTCCGGCTCCGACCGCACCACGTAGTCCCCGTCGAGCCAGAGCTTGATCCGGAAGTGGCCTGCGCCCGGGTGCTGGGGACCGAGCGACACAGACATGATCCTGTCGGCGTCGGGGGAGTATTCTGCCTCTAGAGTCATGACGTCATCTCCCCGGCGAGACGTAGTCCTTGCGAAGCGGCGGCAGCTCGTTCCAGTCCTCTGGCAGAAAGAGGTGGCTCTGGTCGGGGTGCCCCTGGAAGTTGATCCCGAACATCTCGTGGGTCTCCCGTTCGTGGTACTCCGCCCCCTTCCACACGTCCACCATGGTGGGGACGACGGGGTTGTCCCGGGCGATGCGCTCCGAGACGGCCAGGACGAAGTCCTCCTGTCCAGGGGTGGTGGAGCCGACGAAGTACACGACCTCCAGCTCGTTCTTCGCAATCCAGTCGACGCCGCTAACAGTGCCGATGTGGTCGAAGCCCAGCGTGCTCCTGGCGAACAACCCGACTTCCTTGATGCGCATCGCGTTGGTGGAGACCTTCAGCCGCCTCTCCTTCATCCAGTCGACTTTGACCTCTGGGAACTTCGCGGTCAGCTGTGCCGCCAGTGCCTTTGCCCGGATCGGCTCGGGCTTTGGGGCTGTGGCAGGGACAGGGGGAGGCGCAGGTGCCGGCGAAGCGGCGGGCCTAGGCGGAGGAGGAGCGGGGGTTGGTGCCTTGCTCATCTGGCCGTCACCGGCCGCTTAGGGACGGGGCTCTGCGGATCTTCTCTTGGAGCAGGACGAGGCCCTGGAGAAACGCCTCTGCCCTCGGAGGGCACCCGGGAACGTAGACATCTACTGGTATGATATCGTCGATCCCCCTTAGGACGTTGTATGAATCGAAGTACAGCCCTCCGGTTATGCTGCAGGCCCCCATGGCGATTACCCACTTGGGCTCTGCCATCTGGTTGTAAAGACGCACAATATTCGGCACCATCTTTTTCGTGACCGTGCCCGAAACGATCATCAGGTCCGCTTGCCGCGGCGATGAACGGAAAATCTCAGAGCCAAATCGGCCAA
>JAFMAU010000084.1 GCA_029784825.1 Nitrososphaerota archaeon
CGGAGAAAAGAGCGTGGTGGTCTCCCTCGACACGACCCGGGCGGTGGACGACGTCGCGGCGGGGCTCGGTTGCCGGGTGTTCAGGTCCAGTGTCGGGGAGGCAAACGTGGTAGGGATGATGAAGGAACGTGGCGCCCGCCTCGGAGGAGAAGGGAGCAGCGGGGGGATGATCGATGGCGCCTTCAACTACTGCAGGGACTCCATGCTCGCTGCCCTGGCGATAATCCAGGGGTTGGGGACCCATGGCAGGCGGTTTTACGAGTCCGTCCCGGCCTACCACCAGGTCCGACTTGCGCTCGAGATACCCAAGGCCAGGGCCCTGAGGGCGCTCAGGAAGCTGTCTGGAGAGTACGGGGACGCCGACTCCTCGGACGGCCTGAAGGTCACGCTGCCGAAGAAATCCTGGGTCCTGATGAGGCCCTCTGGGACGGAGGACGTGGTGAGGGTCTCGGCCGAGTCGACCTCGGCCGACAGGGCGGAGGAGCTGGCGGAATCGTTCGCCAAGAGACTGAAGGGGATGACCAGATAGGATGCCCGATGAGTTGGGAGTCATCCGGTCGATCGCGCGGGCGGCAGGCAGGCTCCCGAAGAACTACGCCAGAATCGGAGACGATGTGGCTGTGTTCCCGTCCAGGGGAGGCGACGTCGTGTTCAAGACGGACATGCTGGTGGAGCATACAGACGTCCCCACCGGGATGACTTACCGGCAGGCCGCGCGAAAGACGGTGTCGATGTGCGTCAGCGACTTCGCAGCGAAGGGGGTCAGGCCTGATGCGTTCATGGTCTCGGTCGGGCTTCGAAGGAAGGTCGACCAGAGCGAGGTCGACGGCCTTGCGGCGGGCCTGCGGGACGCATCCAGGAAGTGGGGAGTCCACCTCGTCGGAGGGGACACGAATGAAGCGGACGAGCTGGTGATAGACTGCGCGATGATCGGGTTCGCAGAGAGGGTGGTGAAGAGGAGCGGGGCCTCCCCCGGAGATGCCCTGGTGGTGACTGGGCCGTTCGGGTACCCGCCGGCGGGGCTGAGGATCCTCACTTCAGGGGCGAAGGCGAGCCCCGGGTTCGGCCGGAGGGCGGTGCGGAGCGTACTCGAGCCCTCCCCCAACCTCGACGTCGGCATCGCGCTCGCGCCCTTCCTCACGTCGTCCATGGACTCCAGCGACGGGCTGGCCAGGAGCATCCATACGCTCGCAAGGGAGAGCGGGGTAGGGTTCGAGCTCACGAAGCTCCCCATGGGGGAGGGGGTGCAAACATTCGCAGCGGCGAACGGCCTGGACCCCGGGGCACTCGTCTTGGGGGGAGGGGAGGAGTACGTCGTCGTAGGGACGCTGAGGAAGGCCGACCTGGATGAGGCGTCAGGCGCGGCAAGAAAGGCAGGCGGCCGGCTGATCCCCATAGGTTCGGCCACCGGGAAGAAAGGTACCGTCGTGCTGAGGGAGAGTGGGGTGGCGAGGACCGTCAGGGACGAAGGATGGACGCACCTACGCTGATGCGGCCCGCACCGTCTTGGCGTACTTCCTGACCAGCTGATCGGCGGTGTCCTGAGTTTCTGCCTCTGAGAAGATCCTGACGATGGGCTCGGTCCCGCTCGGCCTGACGAGGACCCAGGAGTGCTCGTCCGCCCAGACCTTCACCCCGTCCACCTTCTCGACGGTCCCCCTGGCCTGCTTCTCCACCGACCTCATCGCCGCCTCCACCCTCTTGGGGTTCACCTCTATCTTCGTCTTTGACTGGAAGTACCTGGGGACCACGAAGGCCAGCGCCTTTGAGAACGACATCCCCCTGCTCGCGAGGCACTCGAGCATCAGCGCGGTGGTCATGGCTCCGTCCCTGACGGGGATGTGCGGCTGGTAGATGCACCCCCCGTTTTCTTCAAATCCGAACACCGCGTTTCGCTCGACTATGGTCCTGGAAATCTCCACGGCGCCGACCTTGGTCCGGAGGACCTTGCCGCCGCGCTTCTTGGCCACCGCGTCGATGGACTGGCCGGAGGCGACGGAGGTGACGACTGTGCCCCCAGGGTGCCGGCCTAGCACGTAGTCCGCGACCAGGCAGCCGCTCTGGTCCCCCCAGAGTATCCTACCGGTCTCGTCGCAGAAGATCGACCTGTCCCCGTCCCCGTCGTAGGCCACGCCCAGGTCGGCCCCGACCGACCTCACGACGGAAGAGAGGTCCTTCAGGGTGTCAGGGGTAGGTTCGGGCCCCCTCCCTGGGAAGCCCCCGTCGACGACGGAGTTGAGAGTGATGAGCTTGCACCCCAGCGATTCGGCGATGTATGGGGCGGCCACCGACTGGGCGCCGTTACCGAGGTCCATCACCACGGTGAATCTCCTTTCGGCCACAGCCTTGGCGCCTACCCTGGAGAGCACCCCCTTCTGGTACGTCCGTACCACCGAAGCGTCCTGGCGAGCGACCCCGACCGTCTTCCAGTCGGCCTTCGTCTGGGACTTGTCGAAATAGACTTTCTCTATCCTCTGTTCGTCGAGCCGGGGGACCTCGACCCCGTCGGACCCGGACACCTTGACCCCGTTGTACTTCGCTGGGTTGTGCGAAGCTGTCACCATGACCCCTCCTCTGTACCCCAGGGCCTTCACCGCGTACTGCAGCGCCGGGGTGGGGACTACGCCGCTTTCCGCCACATCGCGGCCCGAGCTGAGAAGACCGGAGATGACGGCGTTCGATACTGCCGGCCCTGACAGACGGCCATCTCTCCCCACGAGCACCTCCCCGTTGCCGAAGTAGGTGCCGATGGCCTCGCCGAGGTCGATGACGAAGTCGAGGTCATGAGAGACGCCCGGGACGAACCTGACGCCGTTTGTCCCGAAGAGCCGCTGTTGTGATGCGGCCAACGGCGGACGATTAGCCTCTGGATGGATAAAACCTTCCGATTCTGAGCGTCACAACCGGGCGCCTCGCAAGAGGAGGGGCGGCAAAAGCTTATGTCGAAACCCGGGGCGGAGCCGGCTGGGCCCGTAGCGCAGTACGGATAGCGTGGCAGCCTTCTAAGCTGTAGAGAGCGTGGCTCGCAGAGGTCGTGGGTTCAAATCCCACCGGGCCCGCCTAAATCTCTGGGCGCCTACCTCTGGCCAGTCCGCTGTCGCGTCAACCGAGGGACGAAGGAAGCTGAGACAGTCCCAGCCACCGCGCCGACAGCCATACCCGACACCCAGACCGCCAGGGCAGCAAGGAGGACCCCATATCGGACCCCATGCTCGCTATGACGTCAGAGACCATCCGGTCGACTGTGCACTTCCCTGTCCTGTCGACGACGGCTGCGACGACAGGCCTGGACGACCCGATAATGGCGTCCACTGGGCGGAGCCTTCTAGTCCTTGCTGACGAACTCGAGCGAGGCGGCGGCCCCATACAGCTTGTTCTCCCCCTGCCGCCAGGCGACGGACTGCCTCCCCTCTAGGACGTCGTCGGCTATCTCGAGCCCTCTGTGAGCCGGCAGGCAGTGCATCACTATGGCGCCCTTGGGCGCCGCCTTCATCAGGTTCGAGCTCACCTGGTAGTCCTTGAAGTCGCGCATCCTCTTCTCCTTCTCAGACTCGTCCCCCATGCTTACCCACACGTCGGTGTACACCACGTCTGCTTCGGCCACTGCGCCCTTCGGGTCTCTGACTACTTCGAGCTCGGCTCCCGACTTCGCCGCCAGCGACTTCGCCTTCCTGTAGATGTCCTGGTCGGGCCCGTAGCCCTCGGGACAGGCGACTGTCACGTTCATCCCGGTGAGCGCGCCTCCTAGGAGGAGCGAATTGCTGACGTTGTTGCCATCCCCGACGAACACCGTGGTCAGGCCCTTCAGGCGCCCTTTTGCCTCCTTTATTGTGAACAGGTCAGAGATTATCTGCGTAGGGTGTTCGGTGTCGCTGAGCGCGTTCACCACGGGCCTCCCAGAGTGCTTCGCGAGCTGCGTCAGCGTCTCCTGGGAGTAGACCCTCCCCACGATCACGTCGAGGTAACCTCCGAGTATCCTCGCTGTGTCCTTCACCGGCTCTCCCCTGCTCAGCTGAAGCTCGCTCGCAGACAGGTAGACCGGGTCCCCGCCCAGCCTTATGGTCGCGACCTCGAAGCTGGTACGGGTCCTGGTCGAGGGCTTCTCGAAGAGGAGGCCGACGACCTTGCCGCGTAGGGTGGGCGGCGGTCTGCCGGAGAGAATTTGCTTCTTCATGGCCCCCGAGCGCTCGACCAGCGACGCCATCTCGGATGGCGAAAGGTCTGCGACCGAAAGTATGCTCCTCAATTCCCGGGCTTGCGCCTGCCGCCCGGCCGTGGTAGATGAAGTTGATGCCGGGCTCGTTCGTCTACTTCCACGTGGAGATGGCGACTGCGGCCAGCATCATCCCTCCGCCGATGACCACGGTCGCCGTGACCTGCTCCGAGAGGAGCAGGGCGCCCCCGACTATGCTGACGACGGGGATCAGGTATAGCTGGATCGAGAGCCTCGAGACAGCGCCGCGGCTGACCATGGCGTAGAACATCAGGTACCCGAAAACGGTGCTAAGGAGAGCAAGGTAGAGGACCCCGAGCCAGCCGTACAGGGTCAGCGATGCGGCTTGAGTGAAGAAGCTCTCTGAAAGGAGCGGGGTCATCAACGCGGTCCCCACCAGCCCGGCGAGGATGGTGGTCGGGGCGGAGCCATACTTGTGCACGAGCGGCTTCCCTACCACTGTGAACAGACCGTAACAGAGCGCGGTGAAAAGCGCCTCGACTATGCCTGCGGCGGAGGCGAAGTCGCTGGCACTGATCGTGCCGACCGACAGGACCGCGGCGCCGGCGAACGCGAGCCCAAGGCCGAGGAGGATCCTCGGTCCAACCCTCTCGTGCAGCAGCAGGTAGGACAGGACGACGATGAAGATTGGGCCGAAGGCGGTCAGAAGCGCGGAGAGCCCCGCCGAGAGGGTCGTCTCCGCGTAGTTCAGCGAGAGGTGGTATCCGGCAACGTTCGCAAGCGCCATCACGAGCAGCCGGGGGACGTCCTTCCTTTCGAACCTGACCTTGGGCCGCCCGATGATTGGGAGCAGTATGAGGAACGGGACCGCGGCGATGAGCCATCTCATAAGCGCCAGATTGACGGGGGAGAGTTCGGTTTCAACTCCCTTGATGGCGACGAAGGCCATGCCCCATATCAGGCTCAGGACAACCAGGCCTGAGTAGGCCGTTACGCTCTTCAGGCTCAACGAGGCCCGTTTTCCGAGTCTGCCGCCATCGCCCTCTCTCTGGAGAGAAGCGCCTTCTTCCTGTAGATGCCAAGGCCATAGCCTCCAAGGCTCCCGTCCTTTCTGATGACTCGGTGGCATGGGATGATGAGGGGGACGGGGTTTGAAGCGCATGCGTTGGCTACGGCCCTCACTGCCTTCGGCTTCCCGACCATCTCGGCGACTTCGTGGTACGACCTGGTCTCCCCCAGAGGTATGGTCCTCAGGGCAGCCCAGACGCTCATCTGGAAGTCGGTCCCCCTGATGTCCAGCGGGAACTTCACCTCCTGGCCGCTCAGGTGCCTGTTGAGCGCCTCCAGTTGGCGCCTGGCCCTGGGAGCACGCTCGATGTTCGCCCTCGGGAACTCGGCTCGGAGGGCCCTCACCAGGTCTTCGTCGCTCCTCCCCGCTTTGACCGCGCATACCCCATGGTCTGTGGTCGCCACCAGCAGCATCCCGAGGGAAGACCGCCCGGTAGCAAAGACGATGGAAGTCCCTTCGCCGCCGTTGCGGTAGGTCGCAGGAGTCATCCCCAGCCTCCTCTTCGAATCTTGGTAAAGCCAGCTCTGAGCAGAATATCCCGTTCCACGGAGCGCCCTTATCACGGGCTCCCCCCTCGCGAGGTGTCGCCTCAGGTTGCTCACCCTGAACTCCTCGAGGTACTCGCGGGGCGACATTCCCATGACCTCGGTGAAGGTCCTCTGCAGGTGGAAGGGGCTCACGCCGAACTTGGCGCCGAGGGTCTTCAGGGTGATGCGCGACGTCGAGTTCTCTCGGATGTAGTCGCAGACGGCCCTGGCCAATTCGGCCTTCCTGATCGGCACCTTGAGCTCGACGGCGCTCTGCAAAGACTTCTCACACCTGGCTGATGGCTTTGGTAATAAGACGTTTTGTCGGAATCTTGCGATTCAGACGCCCTAGAGGACCTTGATCCCGGGGAAGGCCGCGCTGACGACGTAGCCCAGCGTGAACACTACGACGGTCGTCGCGAACAGGATGAGGAGGATTTCGACGAAGTCCCTCATGAACAGCTTCTCCTGTATCACCACGCTGTACCAGGTCGTGATGGCAAGGATGACGACCGCGAGGGTCAGAGACCCGCCCAGTGCGAAGGGCATGCTCGCGGTCAGGAAGTAAGGGGTCGCTAGCATGAGCGCGGTGACGAAATACGACAACCCGGTGTAAGCCGCGCTGAGGCGGGCCGACCCCTTGAACCCTCCCTGCTTCGCCTGGGCGAAGGCCGCCGAGGCCATGGCCAGGGACGCTGCACCGCCGGCTATGATCCCGGCCAAGCCCGCTATCTCTGTCTTCTCAAAGAGCCCCAGCCACCCTGCGTGGATGCCCGAAATCTCGACCAGAGCGTCGGCCAGCCCGAGGACGACGAAGGAGATGTAGGCGACCGCGGAGCTTTCGGCCTTCATGGCGAACGCCTTTTCGTGCTCCTTCTCGTCTGCGACCATGGCGTCGAAGGCGGCCCTGTCTTCTTCGGGGATCAGTTGGGCGAGCCCGCCGTATTCAACGACAACCTTGGCCTCGTGCCTGTCCAGGTACCTGATCGCGAAGGTGAGTCCGAAGAACCTCCGGAGGAGCAGCACCCAGTACAGCTTGAGCTTGCTTGGCTTGGGCTCCTCGTCAGGGACGTACTTCCGCCAGAACTCGTAGTGTCCGTGTTCTGTCTCCGAGAGCGCCTTGAGGACTCCAGAGAAGGGACTGTCGCCGTCCACGGTGTTTGAGAGCCTCTCGTACAAGGTGTAGTCGGACCATTCGTCAGACATCCTTATCCTCGCGACGTCTTTGAGAGACCTCGCGCCGGAAGACATTTGGGCGTTCGAGGCTCATCGCCCGTATTTGAACCATAAGCACCCTGCCCACGGAGGAATGCGTTCGAAAGGCGCGGTCTGCAGTGGGCGGGGACTCGGGTGAAGAGCCGTTTCTCCGGAAACTCCCCGTCCAGTCGAAGCGTGTTGCCTACTCCAGGTAGAACGCCGGCTTGGCCGGCAGGGCGTCCTTCGCCTTGTTGGCGGGG
>JAFMAU010000085.1 GCA_029784825.1 Nitrososphaerota archaeon
AGGCAAAGCTCCAGATGGAGGAGTTCGACGACGACCCCGACTACATCGTCGGGTGCATCGGCGGAGGGAGCAACTACGCCGGACTCGCCTACCCGTTCATGAAGGACAAGCTCCGCGGGAAGTCAGACGCGGTGTTCGTCGCCTCCGAACCGAAGGCAGTCCCGTCGACAACCCGGGGGACCTACGCCTACGACTACGCCGACGCGAGCGGGATGACGCCGCTCATCAAGATGCACACGGTCGGCCACGACTATCAGTGCCCACCCATCCACGCCGGGGGCCTGAGGTACCACGGCAAAGCCCCTTCCATGTGCATGCTCATCGATAAGGGGTTCATGCGCAGCGTCGCCTACACGCAGAACGAGGTGATGGAGGCTGGGTTGCTTCTTGCCCAGACCGAAGGCATAGTCGCTGCCCCTGAGTCGAACCATGCCGTGAAGGCGGCCATCGACATCGCCCTCGAGTGCAAGCGGAAGAACGAGCCGAAGTCCATCCTCTTCAACCTGAGCGGCCACGGGCTCCTCGACCTGAAGGCCTACGAGGACAAGCTCGCCAACAGGCTGGTGGACTACGAGCCGGACGAAGGCACCCTCAGTCAGGCCCTGGCGAGCCTTCCGGGAGCCCGCTAGGCTCCTTCAGCCGTAGGCCCTCGTTATCATGACGCCGTCAACGAGGACCCATGGGCAAAGAGTGGGGGTGTCCACCTCCCACCACTGGACCCACTCCCTGTCCTTCGACAGGAGCCTTACGGAGGAGAGCATCCTCTCTTGGTCGTCCCCTGCCCTCATCCCCTTCAGAGACTTCACGACCCTCCCGTTCTCCACCAGGTAGGCGCCGTCCCTGGGGACGGTGGAGAACTCGCCGGTCCGGTAGTTCTTGAACCGCGTGTACCAGTTGCTGGTGAGCACGATGCCCCTCTTCATCTCCCTGACCATCTCTTCGTAGCTGGAGTCCCCCTTCCCCACCTCCAGGTTCCATGGATGGGGGGCCACGAAGCCGGCGTTCCCTGTGCTTCGCGTCTTCCACTTCTTCGCGGTCGTCAGGTTGTGGAGGTATCCGCGGAGCACGCCGGCCTCGATTATCTTGTTGGTCCTGGTGGGCGTCCCCTCGTCATCGAAGGCCCTCCCGCCGAGGCCCCCTTCGACCACGCCGTGGTCCGTGAGACTGAACGACGGCGCACCGACCTTCCTTCCCAGCTTCCCTGCGAGGAACGACGTACCCGCGTCCACGGCGAAGGCGGAAGCCGCGGCTCCGACGGTCTCGATGAGGTTTGAGGCGACCGTCGGGCTCAGCAGGACCTCGTACTTCCCCGCCTCTGGTTCCGACGCCCCGCTCATCCTCTTCGCCCCGTCCCCGGCCCTCCTCCCTGCCTCCACCGGGTCGAACCCCCGGAGGGTCGACGAGCAGGACAGCCCGTGTCCGCTGGCTTCGTTCTCCCCGAACGACCTGACGTTAAGGGTGATCGCTGTCTTCGACTCTGACCCCCTGGTCCCGGAGGTCGTGAGTATGGCGACCGTCCCCTTCCCCGCGCTGATGACTCCCGCAGACCTCTTCCCTCCTGCGGCAGCGGCGGAGTCGATGGCCTCCTTGGCGAATCCGGGGAGCTCGTCGTCCACGTCCTCCAGCTTCCTGTCGTACCTGTCGCGGCCCCGGCTGAACTTCGCCCCCTTGGATGGGAGGGGGACGTACTCGGACTCCGGCAGCCCCTTCATGGAGGCGAAGAGGTCCCTGACGAACTTCTTCACAGCAGCCGACGAAAGGTTCGACGTGGATGCGATGGCCCTGCGCCTGTCCTTCGCGAGGTACACCGTGAGCTCCGCCTCTTCCACCCTGTTGACCACACTCACGGAATCGTTGGCGAACCTGATCATGCTGTCCGCGCTCTTGGCGCTGATGGCCACCGCGTCGTCCACCCTGAGCGCCTTCGCGGCTGAGACAGCCAGCTGGTTCAGCTCGTCTAGGTCCGTCTATCTCTCCCCCAGCTTGATCCCGGCCAGCAACGTTTCAGGGCCGCCGGTCCACACGGGAGCCCCCTGCTGGGGGTCACCTTTCCCGCAGGTCGCCGCTTCGAACTCCATGTGCCTGCTCCTCGCCTTCACGCTCCCCCACAGCCTGGGGGTGGTGATCTCTAGCACCGGGGCCCTGACGAGCTCCTTCAGCTCCCCGTGCTCTATCAGGTGGGCCTCGAGGGCCACGTACCTCTGGTTGAGCCTCTTGTCGTCGATGTTCCACTCGGTGAAGGTCTTGAAGAAGACCCCGTGCTTGACCTCCTTGAAGATCTCCTCCGTTGTGTAGCTGCCGGGCTCCACGAAGGTGTTCGACATCCTGATGATCGGCTCCCTGTCGAAGGATACGGCCCTGGACGCCCCGTTGCTCCTCAGCCCGAACTGCTTGGCAGTGGCCCTGTTATGCAGGAACTCGTTGATCACCCCGTCCTTGATGAGATATCTCTTCTTCGAGGCCACTCCTTCGTCGTCCACGGGGATGTAGCCGTTCGAGCGTAGGAGAGTCGGGTCGTCGCTCACGTTGGCCTCGTCGCTCCCCACCTTCCTTCCGATGCTGTCTGCCTTCAGGTAGGACTCCCCCGCCTGGGCTCCCTCCCTCCCCAGCACCCTGTCCGCCTCCTGGGGGTGCCCCACCGACTCATGGGCGGCGATCCCCGACAGCTCGGGCCCCAGTACCACGTCGATGGTGTCCGTGGGCGGCTTGGCCGTGGCTCTCAGCACCCTCCCCATCGTCCTTGCCTCCTCTTCCACCAGGTCGAATAGCCCTATCCTGTTCACCACCTCCAGTCCGCCCGTCTCCCCCTGCTGGATGAACCTCTGGGCGGTGGCGCCCCCCTCCACGGCGGTCAGCGAGCCGAAGAACCCGACCCTGGGGACCCTCCCTTCGACCTTGGCCCCGTCGCTGTTGACGTAGTATCTCTCCTGAAGCTCGGCCGCCATGTAGAGGAGCCGCCCGGGGAGCTTGACCCCTGCCTTTCCCCCGGCGGTCCTCTTCTCTATCTCTACCAGGACGCTCCTAAGCCAGGCCGCATCCGCGTTCTCGACCTTCTTGGTCTCGGGCGCGGCCCACTTCGTCTTTGCGGCCTTCGAAGAGTCGAACGTCACCGGCCACCTGAGCACCCCCCTCGACGCCTTGGCGAGCCTCACCGCCTTCCGCGCGATCTCGTTCACCGACGAGCGGCTCATGTCGTTGGTCGCGGCGAACCCGAGGGCGCCTCCGGCGATGACCCTTATCCCGAGGCCGTAACCTTCTGCGAAGAAGGACGGCTGCGGCTCCCCGTTCTTGAGCCCGAACTCCCTCTCCCAGGTCGACTGCACCCTCGCTTCGGCGTAGCTGGCGCCCGCGTCCCTGGCCCTGGAGACCGCGGCTTCCGCGAGGTCCCTCGCCTGCTGCGCTCCCATGGCCTCCGGAGACCTGGAAGGGTGCTTCTAAACCTGATTTCTCCTGCCCCGCCTAGGGGGAGACTGAGATCGGCGCCCCCGTCGTCGGGACTTCCAGCTTCCATCCGCCGCGTCTCCTGAACCGGCGGAACCCCTCCGGGTGCTCGGTGTGCACCGGGACCACCTTCCTCGCCGCGATCTCCTCCACCAACGACCCGACCTCGGCCGACGGGGCATGGCCCGAGGCGTGGAGCTGGGCGTACCTGAACCCCACGTGGCGGACCCAGTTCTTGATCACAGCCTCCTCCCTCTCCCCTTCTTCGTTGAAGGCCTCGGTGGCAGAGTGGATGTACGTCCCCCCGCTCTCGGGCTTGATGTCGACGAGCTCGGGGAAGTCCCAGGCCTCGAGGTGGAGGAACACCCCCTTCTGTCTGCGCTTCACGTCGGCCGCGCTCACGCCGTGGTCGAGGAAAGGGCGCTCCCACCGGTAGTAGTCAGAGTCGTCGAGGGTCCCCGTCCTCTTCCTCTTGACGTAGACGTCCACGTCCTTCCCCACCCTGGGGACCCGGAGCCGCTTGTCGGACTTCAGCTTCTCGAGCAGCATGGCCGTCCTTATCGATATCACCAGCCTCCTCCCCGAGTTCTGGCAGGCGTCGTAGAACGTGTTGATCCTGTCCACGTCGTTCCCCCGGAACGAGGAGAAGACCAGCTCCTTTGTCCCGCGGACCAGCGTCCGCGCCTCCTCGAGGACCGCCTTCTCTGTCATGTTCTCCGCCCCTCCAGCGTGCCCGACCCTCGTCCCCTCGGTCAGCAGCATGTCCGGCCTCTCCTTCCTCGCTGCCTCGACGAAGTCCGCTGTCATCGAACCGGCCCGGCCGTGGAACCTGAAGTCCCCGGTGTAGGCCATGGTCCCCTCGCTCGTATGGACGACGAAGCCGTAGGCCCCTGGGATCGAGTGGTCAACGTGGACAGGGACGAACTCCATCGGCCCCACCCTGAACTTCTCCCCCGTCCTGAACTTCCTGATGGGATGGTCGTCCAGCGGGGACGACCTGGACGCGCTGTAAGCTTCGTGAATCAGCGAGGTGGTCTCGCCGCAGTAGACGGGGATCCTGGGGTCGGTGTACGCTATCCTCCCAGCGTGGTCGGAGTGGTAGTGGCTCAGCACGATGGCCGCGACCTCCGGGTCCGTGTGCTTCAGGCGGGTGTTCTGGAGCGACTTCTCCGAGTAGAGCCCCGGGATCTCGGGGAGGAGCCCGAACTCGAAGAGGTCTCCGGCCCCGTTGACCCCCCTCGGCTCGATGCCCGAGTCGAAGTAGTCGGAGCCGTCCGAGAACCCTGTGCCGAAATCGAGGAGGACCTTCGTCCCCCTGTCCTCCAGCAGGAACTTGTTCCCTCCGATTTCGCCCACCCCTCCGAAGCACCTGATGACAGTAGGCAACGTGGCGGATGGACCCGCCCAGAGTAATTAACGATTCGAAGGCTCTGGTAAGCCTCCGGCCGCCTCCTGCCGCGGTCGCCAGGCCGGCTGGACGTCGCAAGCCATGGCGCAACAGGGGCGAGGTCTTCCCTAGGCCCTCTTCTTCATCAGGTACCAGGTCCCCATTCCCTTTGCGCAGACTTGGCCCTTGGCGTCCCGTATCTCTCCTTCGGCCACGGCTACCGTCCCTCCGGCCCTCACCACCTTCGCCCTGGCGACGAAGGGCCCATTCTTCAGGGGCTCGAGGAAGTTGATCTTCAGCTCCATGGTCACCTGGTCCACCCCTGGATTGACTGTCATTACGGCGATGCCGCAGACGTTGTCCAGGGTGTACATGATGATCCCCCCGTGGACGATCCCTCCTCTCCGCGTGATCGCCTTGCCATAGGGGAAGGCCAGCTCCGCCTTCCCGTCTCCCACCTTCGCCACCTTGTATCCCACCGCCTTCCACAGCTCGCTGTCCCACTCCATGGCCTTCTGCATCTCGGCCTCGATGTCCGCCCTTCCTTTCTTGGCCAACGCGAAAAGGCTCCTGAAGCTCCCGGCTTCGTCCAGCATCTTCTCGAAGCTCACAAGGTCAGGCGACGCATGAGGGCGTTTAACTCTTGCAGGCGCCAGGTCGTCCAATCGGCGGGCCGGGTCGGATTCGAAGAACGAATAAATACGAAGGCGGGCGTCCGCGTGAAGGGTTGGCCCCAGCACTGCCTGTCCTGCAGGTGGATCCTTCAGACACCTTCACCGCCATCGCCATCCTGGTGGTGGCCATCGGCTTCGTTGGGCTCGCCATACTGATACTCTTCTCGAAGAAGAAGATCTGACAGGCCATGGTCACAGGGGTCATCTTCGACATCGACGGGACCCTGGTGACCTTCCACTTCGACGTCCGCGGGGCGAAGACGGCGCTGACTGAAGAGCTCGCCCGCATGGGCTTCGACACCTCAGGAATCGGCCTGGACACCACTTTCCAGAAGATGCTGGACGCGGCTCGGGAGCAGTCGGATGCTGGCAGGGGGACGAGCTATGCGGAGCTTCGCGCCTATTTCTTCGCGGTCCTGGAAGGGTATGAGGCGCGGAGCGCCGAGATCACCTCCATCATCCCCGGCGTCCGACAGGCCCTCGACTCCCTCCGCTCGCGGGGGGTGAGGCTGGGGGTGCTCTCCAACAGCGGAAAGAAGGCTGCCTACACGGCGCTCGGCCGAGCTGGCCTTCTCGGCTATTTCGAGTTCATTCTCACCCGGGACGACACCGAGATTATGAAGCCGAGGCCCGAGGGGGTGGTGATGGCGGCGGCGAATTTCGGGCTCCCGGCGCGCTCGGTCTACTATGTAGGTGACAGCCCGATGGACATTCATGCCGCGAAGGCAGCGGGGATCACCATGGTGGCGGTGGCGACGGGGAACGCCACGGCCGAGCGACTGAAGGCCGAAGGAGCCGACTTCACCATTGCAAGCCTCGCCGAGCTCGGAGCGATAGTGGGGGTCTGACCAGGTGTCTGACCAACTTGGGGTTCGGGCGACTGAGCTCACCCCGTCCGAGCGCCGGACGATGGAAGCCCTCTGCGACACCCTGTTCCCCGGTTCGTCTGAAGGCTCGGACTTCTGGAAGAGAAGCGCCCACGACATCGGAGTAGATGGCCTCCTTGCCGAAGCGGTGGAGGGATCCATGCAACCGGGGAACGCGAGGGACTTCAAGCGGGTGCTCTCGGTGGTGGACAGCCCTCTCTACAACCTCCTCCTGACGGGGCGGCCGGTCAGGTTCACTTCCCTCGGCCCTGAGTCCAGGGAGAGGTACCTACAGTCCTGGCGGGACAGCCCCGTGGCTCTCAAGCGCACGGCATTCCAGGCGCTCAAGCGGCTCACGCTCTTCCTCGCCTACGCGTCCGTCGGACCAGATGAGAACAACCCCAACTGGGGAGCCATGGGCTACCCGGGACCCTCCCACGACGCGCCGGTCCCTGTCCCCGACGAGCTCAGGCTCAAGCCAATCGCCGTGGACAGCGACATGACCGTAAGCACCGACGTCGTCGTGGTCGGCTCAGGGGCGGGCGGGAGCGTAATCGCAGACTACCTCGCTTCGTCCGGGTACGACGTCCTTGTGCTCGAGCAGGGCCCCTACGAGACAGCGGAGACCTTCCAGCAGAACGAGATGCACATGATGCAGAAGCTCTTCCAGCAGAGCGGCACGGCTTCGACGAGCGACCTGTCGTTCGTCCTCCTCGCCGGGAGGGGCGCAGGAGGGGGCACTACGGTCAACTGGAACACCTGCCTGAAGCCTCCCGCCAGGGTGCTCGCCGAGTGGGAGTCGGAGTTCGGC
>JAFMAU010000086.1 GCA_029784825.1 Nitrososphaerota archaeon
AAGATTCTCATAGTATTACCGGTCGCAGCCATTCTCATCGGCGGTTTGGTCGTCACCATGGACAGTGCGGCGTTCGCGTCGTCTTCTCCGGCTCTCGGCATAGTCATCCCGCTCTACACCTACCCCACCAGCAGCACCTGGTCACAGGTCATACAGGCGAAGCAGGCATACCCCAACGTCCCGATCATAGCCATAATCAACCCCGACAGCGGCCCAGGCCCGTCCCAGGACTCGAACTATGTCCAGGGGATACAGGCGCTTCAGGCGGCGGGGGTCACAGTTTACGGGTACGTCGACACCGCATACGCCGGGGACTCGATCTCCAGCGTTGAGGCGAACGTGAACCTCTACGTGTCGTGGTACCACGTCAACGGCATCCTCTTCGACGACATGAACAACCAGGTCGGGTACGAGAGCTACTACGCCACCCTCGGGAGCTACGTCAGCTCTCTCGGGCTGAAGTCGATGGGCAACCCGGGGACTTCCGTCCCCACCAGCTTCATCGGCACCCTCGACGCCCTCTGCATCTACGAAGGGAGCGGGCTCCCCTCGCTCTCCTTCATCACCTACCCAGGGTACAGCCCGAGCAACTTCGCGGTCATCGCACTCGGCGTCCCGCTGGACACCACCTTCCTTTCATCCGTCTCCTCCCTTGTCGGCTGGGTGTACCTGACCGACGCCAGCGGGTCCAACCCATACGACGTCCTCCCCTCCTACTTCACGTCTGAAGTCGCAGCCGTCTCGTCCATCGACGGGTCGGGCGCGGTTTCTTCCACTTCGTCGCCGCCTCCCTCCAGCTCTTCCACCACGTCCACCACGACCACTTCGGCTTCAAGCGGAGCCGTCTCTCTCGCCGTCGACACGGTCGACCTGTCAGGGAACCCCCTCTCCGGCCTCTGGGCGACATGGAGCCAGGGAGGGAGCCTGTTGGCCACCGGCTACACCCCCGCGACGTTCGCAGGGACAGACGGGCAGACCTACTCGCTCACGGTCGCGAACTACAGCAACTACGTCTTCTGCAGCTGGGAGGACGGAGGGACCAACTCGACCAGGGAAGTCACCCTTTCGGGCGACGCGACCCTGACCGCGGTCTATTCGACCTCGGGCTCATGCCCGGCCACCACGTACCCCGTGCTCGTCCAGTCAGACTACTACAACGGGACCTCGCTCGCCGGCATGTACCTCACCGTGACGTCGGGAGGCGCGGCCGTCGCATCGGGATACACTCCGCTCTCGTTCACGGCGGTCACCGGGGCCCAGTACGTCGTCTCTGTCGACAACTACGGGAGCCTCGTGTTCAACCACTGGAGCACCGGGAACACTTCCGCGTCGCTGACGGTGACCCCGTCCGCGAGCACGGTCCTCACCGCCTACTACAGCTCCCCGGTTGCCCTCACGGTCGACTCGGCGAGCACCTCCGGCGGGACCGTGACCGGGGCCTCGGCCTCGGTCGCCTCCGGGACGACAACCATCGCAAGCGGGCCCATCCCCCTCGTCGCAACCGTGATGACAGGGGGCCAGTACAACGTGACCGTCACGCCGCCGCAGGGGTGGACGTTCGCCCACTGGGCGGACGGGACCACGAGCCCATCGAAGACGGTCACCCCGTCTCAGAGCACCACCATGACGGCGTACTTCACCAAGCTCCCGACCACGGTCAAAGTCACGGTCGAGTCGGTCAAACTCTCCGGGAAGCAGTTCTCGGGGATGTGGCTCTCCGTGACCAGCGGCGGTAACACCGTCGCCACCGGATACACCACCCTCACGTTCACCGCGAACGTGGGACAGACATACACCATATCCATGTCAAACTGGAAGAACTACGTCTTCGCCCACTGGGGGAGCGGGAGCACGGACCCCGTGCTGACCATCACCCCAACCCAGGCGACCACCCTGGTCGCCTACTACAACACCTAGGAACAGAAGCTGGGACCGCCTCAGGGCCGCAGTTTTACGTCTGCGGGACCCGCGTAGACGGTCCCTGCCTGTATTATTGCGCCGGGAGGGACGAACCTCCCCGGAAGCAGCAGCGTCCCGGCCCCTATCCCCGAGCCGTGCCCGAAGACGGCGCCGAAGTGGTCGAGCCCCGTGTCCTCCAGCTTCCCGTCCTGCATGTACCGCACGTTGGCGTTCGTGAGCAGCCTGTTGGTGGTCCCGACGAAGGCCCCCATCCAGACGTCGTCTCCGAGCACGCTGTCGAGTATCACGTCGTGGTGGGCGGTCCTGTCTCTTCCGAGCATGTAGGACCTGCCGATCTCGCACCCGAAGCCTATCTCGCAGTCGGGGCCTATCATGCTCTCCCGGACAAGGCTCCCGGTCCAGACCTTGGACCGCGGGCCCAGGTACGCCGGCCCCTTGATCTTGCAGAAGTCGTCCACCACCGCCCCATCTGATATCACGCAGGGGCCCGACAGGACGGCAGTGGCGGCGACCGAGGCGGTGCTCGCAACCAAGGGCGCTCGGACCTGAGACTTCAGCGCAGCCGACATCGCGCCGAGGAGCGTCCAGGGGTTGCGCACCGGGGCTGCCTCCCCTCCCGCCCCGTTGCGGACGGAGAGGGAGTCTGAGGATACGACGTAGCACCCTGCCCCCGGCCCCTCCCGTCCCGCGAGGACCTCCGCCGAAGGGAACGCGGAGCCGAGCGCATCTGCCAGCCCGTCCGTCTCAGGGGGGACGAAGATCTGCTCGACCGCCCCCTCGGCTTCCTGGAGCCTGGCGATCCCGTATGCAGCGAGCGGGAGCCCGAGGAGGTCCAGCCCCCATCCGCGCCTGGTTTCCCCTCTCAGCACCGCCCCCAGGGGGTCGTCCCCCCGCTCTATCCTGACCTTCGGACCCATCCTATGATGGACGGGTCGTGGGAAGATAACGGGGAAGAAACAAACTGGGATAACCCTGTTGTAGAAGGATCTACGGTGCCTCTCATGGGCTGAGAACCATGAAAGGAAGTGATAGAACAATGTTCCAAGACACTTATATCCTGAATGCGCACCAACAACTACTGCTTTGAAGTATCGCAGCAGGACAGACATTATCGCCATGATGCTGAGGGCGGCGTCGAACGGAGCCACCAAGACCAGGATAATGTACGGTGCGTACCTCTCGTATGCCCAGGTCAAGGAGTACCTCAGCTTCCTGCTCGAGCGGAACCTGATCACCTGCGAGGAGGGGAACGGCATCTACAGGCTGACGGAGGACGGGATGAGGCTCCTCCGCACCTACGAGGGGATCAGCGACATGATCAGCATCAACGGCGACTGAGCCTCAGGGAACCGCGTCATCCCGGCATCCGGGAAAGTAGATTGTTTTAGTACAATTGTGCGGAGTGCTTTAAGAGCCGACGGAGATGCAATGCACGATGTTCAGTGACGGCCAGGCGGCCCTCGCTCGCGGGAACCGCTGCCTCCGCTGCCGCGGCGAACAGATATGGGACGATGAAAACGGGGAGCTTGTCTGCACCGGGTGCGGCGTAGTTTCCAGCAGGCCTTACCAGGGCGTCCCGCAGTATGCTGGCGGGGCCGCGGGTCAGGGCGACCCCCGCGAGAGGCACAACCTCCTGCAGGAAGCCGTGGGCACCCCTACCGTAATCGACGGAGTGGACGTGGACGCCAGGGGGCGCAGGATAAGCTCGGGGCGCGACATGAGGCAGCTGAGGCGCCTCGACACGATGGTGAGCTGGGACTCGAAGAAGAGGAGGATCAGGAAGGTCTCCATCGAAGTCAGGAGGATAGCCCAGTCGCTCGGCCTCAGCCCGATAATCGCTGAGAGGGGTTTCGACATCTACCTGAGGGAGTTCGAGGGGACGACGAAGGTGAGGTCACTGGCGGCTGCTTCCGCGGCGGCGCTCTGCGCGGCGTGCAGGGAGCTGAACGTGGCCAGGCCGTCGAACGAAGCGGTCGCCGATACCGCTGGTGTAAACAGGAAGCAGCTGCGCTTCTACTACAGGATCCTGCTCGGGGGCGAGTCCATCAGGGAGATACCGAACCCGGTGAGATACATCCCGTCGATAGCGGCGAAGGCTAGTCTCGGAGGGAAGACCGAGAGGAGGGCGATCGAGCTCCTGAACCGGGCGAAGGAAGACCCGAGGCTCACGGGAAAGAGGCCGGTCCCGATAGCCGCAGCCGCGCTTTACCTCGCGTCCAGCCTGGAAGGGGAGAGGACCACCCAGCTGAGGCTCGCTTACGCAGCGGGAGTGACGCCCATCACGATCAGGAAGCGCTGCGTCGAACTCTCCGAGATCTTCGCGTCGGGGAAGTAACCCGCTGGGGCGGTGTGGGACACGAGAGTCGCCATCCATCAGCCGCAGTTCCTTCCATACCCCGGCTTCTTCCACAAGCTCAGCCTAGTGGACACGCTCGTCGTGATGGACGACGTTCAGTACGACAAGAGGTTCACGAACAGGAACAGGATACTCGCCCCCCAGGGTCCGATCTGGCTGTCCGTCCCCATCGAGAAGTCTCAGAAGTTCAGTAGCAACATGGAGGTGAGGATCAACAACGGCCTCCCCTGGATGGAAGAGCACTGGAAGCGCATCGCGTACTCTTACAGGAACTCGGCCCACTTCGGGCTCTACGCGCCCTACTTCGAGGCCTTGTACGGGCGGGAGCACCGCTTCATCGCAGAGCTCGACATCGAGACGACCCGGCAGGCGATGGAGTGGCTGGGACTCGAGACAATGGTGGTGCTGGAGTCAGACCTCGGCGTGAAAGGGGCCGGGACGGAACGGCTGGTGAACGCGTGCGCGGCCCTCGGCGCGGACACCTACGTTTCCGGGGCCGGCGGTAAGAGCTACATGGACGAGAGGCTCTTCGGAGCGCGCGGGATAAGGCTGGAGTACCAGCGGTACGCGCCCCGCCCGTACAGGCAGAGGTTCGTGTCGGAGTTCGTCCCGGACCTGTCTGTGCTGGACCTGCTGTTCAATGCGGGCCCAGAGAGCGGGAAGCTGGTCCGCGAGAGCGGGGACGCGGCGCCCCCGGTGCTCGAGGAGCAGGGCCGTCCCAGTTCAATCGCATAGAAGACTCATCGGCTATCGATAATATCCTTCAGGGACTCGTCTCCACGTGGAGATACTTGCGATAGGGGCTCATCCGGACGACGTCGAGCTCGGGACCGGGGGGCTACTCATCAAGGCGGCGAGGCGGGGGCACGGGGTCCACATCTACACCGCGACCAGGGGGAGCGCCGGAGGCGACCCGATGGCGAGGGTGATCGAGGCGCAGAAGAGCGCGAAGCTGATCGGGGCCAAGAACCTCTGGCTCGACGACCTCCCGGACACCAGGCTGAGGGAGGGGATCGACCTCATCTCGAGGATCGAGTCCAGGATAGACATGATTCATCCTGACCTGATACTCACCCACCACGTGAGGGACGTGCACCACGACCACAGGACCCTGGCGCTGGCGACGATAGAAGCCGCGAGGTACGAGTCCAACATCCTGGCCTACGAGATCCCGCTGACGAGGGACTTCGAGCCCAGGACCCTCTTCGACATCTCAGACACGATCGACGACAAGGTCGAGCTAGTCAACACGTTCGCTTCCCAGCGGGAGAAGATCTACACGCGCGCCAGTGCCATACGGGGGCTGGCGGAGTTCCGGGCCCTGCAGAGCAGGTTCCACGGGTCGGTGACCCACGTGGAGGCGTACGACGTGGCGAAGCTCTGCCTTAGCTCGGAGTTCGTGCTGAAGAGGGTCCCGTACCAGAAGCCTCAGGTGCAGAAGAACCAGGAAGCCCCGAGGGTAGAGCTGCAGACACTTGTGTAACAGTCATGGAGAACAGACGCCAGACGTCTATAGGGGGTGGACCCAGAGGATACATGGAGATTACTTACTCGATACTCCTCGTCTGCCTGAACGGGGCCATCGGGACCCACATCATGTTCAGGTGCTACCTGAACTCGAGGCAGCTCCACTCCTACGTCGACTCACTGCGGTCGAAGGGGCTGCTCGAGAGGCGGAGGGAGCCCCCGAGCTCGAAGGTGGAGTACGTCACCACCGTGAAGGGGAGGAAGTACATCGAGGTCTACGACACCCTGGCCGAGATGCTCAGCGGGCAGCAGCCGATAGAGACGGAGTCTTACGGCTGGAACAGGACGGCGGCTCGTGACGGGCGCTGAGAGAAGTTGAGAGCTGACTCGGACAGGCTGCTCCCGATAGCGCTGGGGGCGGTCCCGGTGATCATAGTGCTTGCGCTTGCGATGACGATGACCTTATCGGTGCAGGGGGCGCACACGCCTACTGGGACCACGAGCGCCGACCCCAGCGGCTCTTCCACGTCCACCGCCAGCACGGCGCGCTCTAGCTCTCAGCAGGGGAGCGGGTCGTCGTCGACGTCTTCCGCTTCGAGCTCGACGAGCACTACGACAACCGGGTCTTCGAGCACCACAGGGACGACCTCTTCGACCGGGACCTCCATGAAGTCAGGGTCTTCCACTACGACGACGACCTCGACGTCGGGCGGCACCACGACAACGACGAGCACTACAAGCCTGACCACGACGACGACCACTACGGTCTCGACGACGACCACGACTACCACGACCGCGACCACGACGAACTCGACTTCCACGTCGACCAGCACAGGGACGTGCGTCCCCGTCGTCGGGTGCCTGTAGCGGGCATCCGGGCGATGGGGCCGTGAGAAAGTTCCGTGACAATCATCACCAGTCCGTATAAGGGGCGGACGAGGGGAACGACCGAAGACCAGCTTTGAAGGTGAGTCAGGACAGGATCTTGCCGCTCGCGCTAGGGGCAGTGCCGCTCCTGGTCGTGGTCGGGCTCGCACTGCTCATTGTGGCGACGGCGGGCGCGCCGGTCCAGCCGGCCGCTATCCCACCTCCCGGCGTGGCTGCCGCCACCACCGTTACCGGAGGAAACGCGACGCAGTCCGCGGCTTCCACGCAGGGAAGCTCGGGAGGGACCCCGGTCCTCTGCATCCCGATCTTAGGGTGCATCTGACGACCTGTGGGCAACCGATTAAATAGGAACGGCGCATTCCTGGTCACGCGCGTTGAAGCGTAGAACCCCACGGGGAGTCTGGGCCCTGAGGGGCGTCACTTTGGCAATCGCCATCGTGGTGATAGTCGTCGTGGCCGCGGTGGCATACTCCTCATACGAAGACTACACCGCCGTCAAGCCGTACATTTCGAACCCGCAGCACCCGGCG
>JAFMAU010000087.1 GCA_029784825.1 Nitrososphaerota archaeon
CCTGACAGAGGGCTGGTCGGACTCGAGAAGCCAACCTAACGTGTCCCCTTGCGGGTTTGCGCGCGCGACTCTCTTCGCCGCGTTCATGTTGAGGCTCAATCGGAGACCACCACGCTCTTTCTGGGCATTGGCCCCGCTAACCTGTTATAAGGTTGGCAAAGGGAAATACACCTTCTTCCGTGGCAGACCCGAATAATGGGCGACGAGCCTGCACGCCGCTCGATTAGGACTCGCTCAAATTCCTACGCGCAACCCGTCGGGCCCGCGAAATTTCGGGGCGCCAGCGTGCGTCGGCGCTACAGCTTTATGCACCGAAAACGGTCCACCAAGATCAAGTTGAAGGTTGCAGTAGTAACTGACGACAAGGAGTCCATATCGGCAGACTTCGGCATGGCAAGGCACTTCCTGGTGTACAGCATCGAGGGAGGCGCAGTCAAGGGGAGGGAGGCAAGGGACAAGGCGGCGCACGGTCCGGGGATGATGGCACACCATCACGGGCGCGAAGCAGGGACGGCAGAGAACGAGACGCACAACGTCATGCTCTCCAACATCAGGGACTGCGAAGTTGTGATCTCACGAGGAATGGGCAGGCCCATGTACGAGTCAATCAAGGCCGCTGGGATGAAGGCATACATCACCAAGCTGCAGTCCGCAAACGAAGCCGTCGACGCCCTTGTCCACGGGAGCTTGGACAACCACCTCGAATTTCTTCACTGAATCGCCTTCGCGCACGGAGCCCGCTCGCTGCCCCTGCTGAAAGAGGTCGGCGCGGTTCCCGCGCTGACAAGAACTCTCATCTCGTGCAGGTTCTTTCCGTTCACTCGGGCCTGACTATGAGCACCGGAACCCTTGATTGCTGCACCACGCTGTTCGAAACGCTCCCAAGGAAGAGCCGTTGGAAACGGCGAAGTCCTCTGCTTCCCATCACGATGAGGTCGAACCCCTTCGAGGCCTTCAGGATCTGGTCAGCAGGGTCGCCCCTCTTGAGCAACGTCTCCGTTCGTATTCCCTTCTCGCCAAGCTCCCTCTTTCGTTTCTGGGGTAACTTCTCCGCGTACTCCTCGAGGTTGTCGTAGGCGTCGGGCGGGATCATGGTCATTCCAGAGTCGGCGTAGAAGAAGAGAGACCGCTCTACGACGTGAATCAAGGCGATTTCAGAATCGTACTTCTTTGCAATGCCGACGGCGGATCGGAGTCCGCGGAACGAGTCGGGTGAGCCGTCGATTGGAACAAGGATTTTCCTGAACATCCGCGCAAATGGTCACCTGCCAGCTTAGGTCATTTCTGGCGCCCTTGATTGACGTCCCGGTGCTGGCTAAACGAGCCCCACAGCGAGAGGCAGCATGCGGAGCAGCTAGCAGAGCCCAGACCGGAGCAAGAACGGATCGGCGGGCAGCGCTGAGACGAGGATCGGTCTCAGTGGGAGGCACCACACCTTCCATGCCCAATAGGTGGGTTTTTCACCCGCTCAAAGATGGACGACTGACCGCTCATGGGAAACGCGAGCTCGACTGACAAGGCGACCATCGTCACCTACGCGGACGAGTTTGCCAAGCGGGAGATAGTCGACCTCGCCAAGGCGGCCGGCTACTCGGTCGAGGCCGTCATGACGCAAAAGAAGGTCGTGAAGTCGGAATACGGCGTCGGCGTGGGGAAGGCCCAGGAGCTCCAGGAGATGGTCGCCGACAACGGGTCCAAGACGATAATCGTAGACGAAAGCCTCACCTCCGCCCAGGCAAACAGGCTATCCACCGTGACACAGACAGAGGTGGTAGATCGAGAAAGGCTAATCCTCAACATCTTCGCGAGGCGAGCGAACACAACGGAAGCGAAGCTCCAGGTCGAGCTGGCCGAGCTCCGCTACGAGATGCCCCGCGCCAAGGACGCAGTCAGATACTCTGTAAAGGGGGAGAGGGCGGGCTTCTCCGGCATGGGGGAGACCGCCGTCGACGTGAAGTTCAGGGCCCTCAAGCGCAGGATGGCGACGATCAGGGAGAAACTCGAGAGGACGACCGCCAGCAGGGAGCTCCACACGACCGAGAGACGGAAACTCGACGTCCCCTTCGTGTCCCTCGCCGGTTACACAAGCAGCGGCAAGACGACGCTCTTCAACAGGTTGGCTTCGGAAACAAAGGAGGAATCGCCGCAGCTCTTCACGACGCTGACCACGACCACGCGGGTCGTGAACTTCGCAGGCGCGAAGAGGAAGGTGCTGCTGTCAGACACGGTCGGGTTCATCTCCAGGCTCCCGACCTACCTGGTCGAGTCGTTCAAGTCAACCCTTGACGAGTTGAGGTACGCCAACCTTGTCCTCCTGATGGTCGACGCAAGCGAGGGCGCCGACAGCGCTAGGACGAAGCTTGCCAGCTGTCTCGACGTCCTCAACCAACTCAACGTGGATCCCAAGAAGACGCTTCTGGTCCTGAACAAGGTCGACCTCATCAAGGACGCCGGCTGCGACCGCTTCGAGGAGGACCCCCAGTTCAGGGATTTCTCCTCGGTCAGGATTTCGGCCGTCCGCGGGGACGGAATGCACAAGCTCAGAAACAGGATCGTCGAACTGACCCGCCCGGCGAAGGCCAAAGCGTAGAGAAAGCCCTCCGTCGGTTCATCATCTGGCAGGCTTGAGCGAATCCTTCAGGACTTTGGTCTGCGTCTTGAGAATCTCAATCGCTTCCTCCAGTTTCTTGCAGGCTGTCTCCTCTGCCGACAGAGCGGCTTCCAGCTCTGCGATCTTTGCAGGCGCGCTGTCAAGGCTTTGCGAGACCTGGCCCAGCGGCGAGTAGTCCAGCCTGCGCGGCATGCTGGCGAAGAGGTCCCTCTGCAACGCGTTGATCTCGCTCAGCTTCACAGGGTCGGTGGCAGCTAGCCACTGAACCTCCCTTGCAGCCTTGAGGCTCTCGTAGAGCTGGTCCTGCAACGCCACATAAGATTCCCAGTATTTGAGCCAGGCCTTGCCAAAGGAGGCGAATACCTCCTCCATACGCCTCTCTTCGTCATTCGCAGGGCTCAATGAGGGTCGAGGACCCTTCAGCGCACAAAAGGCTTTGCCCATACTTAATAGGGAGGGGTTACGCACAGGGTTGTGAATCAACCCCAGTATCAGCTATGCGTCACTCACAGAATCCGAATGACGACCGATGGAACGAGCGACACGCCAATCTGCCCGGTTTGCGTTCAGATGAGTAACCAAGAGCAGCTCCGAAGACGTTCGAGGCGGCGTTAGAGTCTGGACGAACCGTTCCTCCAGGCGCCCAACACGCCGAAGTTCTGTCCGAAGTGCGGCGCCAAGGAGAAGCTCTACCGCACTCCCAGGGGACTGAGGTGCGAGCGATGCGTGAAGGAAGCCGATTCGGGCGGTCTGGGCTTCGGACAGGTGAGGTAGAATGGTCCACGATACGAAATCTTCACGTCTGCTCAACCAAGAGCGGGCGCTGCAGAAGTGCCCCAGGTGCGGGAGGAACAGCATGGTGACGGACGGGGTGGGAGCGGAGGTCTGCTGCAGCAGCTGCGGGCTGGTCCTGAAGGATAAGATAGTCCAGACCGGGCCCGAGTGGAGGTCCTTCAGCAGTGACGGGAAGGACGACCAGAGCAGGACCGGCATGCCCACCTCGATTGCTGTCCACGATATGGGACTGGCGACCATGATAGGGTCCACCAACAGGGATGCTTCGGGCAAGTCGCTTTCAGGGTCCATGGCCTCCACAGTTGAGAGGCTCAGAACGTGGGACAGGAGGAGCCAGACTCACCAGTCTGCCGACAGGAACCTCAGGCAGGCCTTCAGCGAGCTGCGAAGGCTTTCCGAGAACCTTTCGATTTCAGAGTCAGGCACCGAGAGGGCGGCTTACTTCTACCGCAAGGCGCTGGAAAGGGGGCTGGTGAGGGGAAGGTCGATATCTGCCATCATAGCCGCGTCGCTCTACGCAGCCTGTCGGGATCAGGAAATCCCGCGGACGCTCAAGGACGTAGCAGCCGCCAGCAATGTCAAGAAGAAGGACCTTGCAAGGTCCTACCGGCTCATGCACCGGGAGATGGACTTCAAGATGCCAGTCGCCGACCCTGCGCGCTGCATATCCGCCATCGCATCTCGCGCCGGGATGTCGGAGACGACCCAGAGGAGGGCTCGGGGGATACTCGTCATGGCGCGTGAGGCAAGAATCTCCGCGGGCAAGGACCCTATGGGCCTGGCTGCCGCGGCCCTCTACGTGGCCTGCACGCTGAACGGCGAGGAGAAGACCCAGAAGGACGTCTCTGAAGCAGCCCGGGTGACAGAGGTCACCATCAGGAACAGGTACAAAGGACTAAGACAGGCACTCGGCATCTAAACCGACGCTCGTTTCATGGTAAAAGAAGAGGATTGGTCGACCCTTGCTGGGCCAACCAACATCGAAAACTGCCGAGATCACGACCGACTAGTTGCCGGCCTGCTCAGTAGACTCTGGGGAAGGTGCCGCGGCGTCTCCGCCTTGAACGACCTGCCCTGAGGCAAACCTCTCCGAGACTTGTGTGACCTTTATCCTCACGTTCTGGCCTTGCTTTGTCCCTGGGACAAAGATCACAAATCCGTCTACCCTGGCAATCCCTTCGCCACGCTTGCTGGTGTCGGAGATACTCACGTTGTACTCCTTGCCGACCTCAACGGGCTTCTTGAAAGAACCGGAACCTCTTCCGAATCCCCCACGACTGCCATATCCTCCACGCTGTCCGAAACTCAATTTCTTTCACACATCCTACCGTATTCCGTCGGTAAGCTGCGGGCCAGCGGTGGCCTACTTAAAGGGGCGCAAGGCGGATTCGCCTGGCGAGGGGCAGCAGCCACTCCTATCAAGGGCTGTCCCGTCAAAGGTGACGAGCTCGGGTTGCGGGATTGACGAAGTGAACCGCCGATCCAACCTGCAGCGCGAGGCAGTTCGTGCAGGCGCCCCGTGGTCGCCGCCGACTCCGATCTGTCAAGCCTCGTAGGCGCCAGTCCGAACCAGTTGGGCGGGGGAAGAGCGAGCCCCACGAACCGGCGCTGCCACCGACTCGGCCGTCCTTTCTTTTATACCGATTCTCGCAGGCCACGCCAGCTTGGAGTCGCCGAGGCCGGCTGGCCCGCCCATGATTCCTGGAGGGCGCCGAAACCACGAACTCAGGGTGTTGGCAGCGATGACCGGGGTCGCGCTGCTTCTCAACTACGTGGAGACGATGATCATTCCGGGCGTCCCTACGATTCAGGGTGATTTCGGCACCACGGAAAGCATCGTCTCCTGGGTCACCTCGGCTTTCCTGATCGTAGGAAGCGCGGTCTCACCGTTGTTCGGCAAGCTTGGAGACAGCTACGGCAAGAAGAGGATGTTCCTGATCGCGCTCGCTTTCTACACCGCCGGGGTCGGCCTCTCCGGATTCTCTCCTTCGATCTACTTCCTCATCCTCTTCAGGGCCGTGCAGGGGATTGGATTCGCGATCGTCCCCCTGGCGCTGGGGATAGTCGCGGACGTCTTTCCCAACGAACGCATCGCAACAGCCCAGGGAATCATCAGCGCGACATTCGCGATTGGTGCAGCCGCCGGACTCGTCGTGGGCTCTTACATCATCCAAGACTTTGGGTGGCAGTGGGCCTTCCACTCCGCGTTCGTCCTCAGCGTCGTCTTCTTCGTCGTGGTCGCCCGGGTGCTCCCCAAGGGGTCCGCGGGCACGGGGAAGAGGGTGGACTTCAGCACGGTCGTCATGCTGATGGCGGGCGTCTCCCTCGTGCTGCTCTACCTTACCGAGGGTCCCTACGAGGGCTGGTACTCTGGTTACGATATTGCAGCCCTCGCGGTCGGCGTCATCCTTGTCGCCGGCTTCTTCATCGCAGAGAGCAGGCGGGCCAACCCACTGATACAGCTTGGCTTGCTCCGGATAAGGAACGTCCTGGTCGCCAACGCCGTCGGCGTAATCTCGGGCATTGCGATGTTCATGCTGTTCTTCGCAGTCGTCTACTACACGGAGCTGCCGAAGCCGTTCGGGCTCGGCCTCGACGACATCTCAGCGGGGCTCACCCTCGCCCCGGCGACTGTCCTGATGCTCGTTGCCGGCCCTGCAATAGGAAGGCTCGTGACCAGGGCTGGACCGAAGCCCACGATGATACTGGGTGCGTGCATTGCGATCGCAGGCTTCGCCCTGTTCTCGTTCTACAGGGCCGACCCCAACGAGGTCGTCATATCCACCGCGGTCTCCATGGTGGGCGCGGTCTCCGTCATCATCCCAATAGTGAACATGATTACCGTCTCGCTCCCGAGGGAAACCGTGGCCACCGGGCTCGGGCTCAACACGATGCTGAGAAACATCGGGGGCGCCGTCGGCCCAGTCATCGCGACGACAGTCATGAGCACCTACACGGCTACAATCAGCGTACAGCGGGGGAAGGTCTCCATCCCTCTGACGCTCCCATCTTCGACCGCTTTCAACATAATCTTCTACCTGGCGATCGCTGCCATGGCGTTCGCAGTGCTCTTCTCCCTGGCTGCGAAGAACTACACATTCAAGAACAAGGCCTAGAGTCGAGTCAGCAGGTTGACTCTCGCCCGCCCGTTCAAGACGGTTGAATGATTCCAACTCGCCCTTTCAAAGAAGCAGCATCTTAGCAGGACGCAGGCATAGCCCCCCCATGAAAACAGCTGCAATAGCAGCAACCGCAATACTGGCACTGCTCGTGGTCGGCGTGGCAGCCACTGCCTATGCCAGCCAGTTCCCCGGCTTTTCGATGGGCCAGGCGAACCCCAGGGCTGTGGCAGCGTCTCACGCAGACAAGGGCAATCAGGGCAACAACAGCCGCGGCGAGGACCGTGACAGAGAGGGCAACCCTCTGAACCTCACGGTGGGTGAGACACTCACCCTTACTGGCCTCACCGGCAGGTACACAAGCGTAACCAACTCAAGCGTCAAGGGCAACGCAACCGGAACCATCGTGGTCAAAGTCACGTCAGCCTTCAAGGAAGGCTACCTCCTGACGATCTCGTCGGGGTCGATCACATTGGGCACAACCACCTACACAGTCACAGGTGGCACGGTTGAGCTGAATCCCTCCGGCCAAGCCGGCGCTGGGACAG
>JAFMAU010000088.1:0-3574 GCA_029784825.1 Nitrososphaerota archaeon
GCTAGGCCGGAGGGCGAAGGGGCGGGAGAGGCTCCCGCGGGCTCCCGGGCTGCGGGAAGCCAGGCTCCCTGGGAAACGACGCTTCCGGCGGCTGGAGCATCTACTCCGCCTCCTTCGGCGTCACTTTCAGCTCCGCAGCTTTCTCGGCCCTGAGGACCTTCAGGTCCAGCGACTTCCCTACGACGTCGCCTGAAAGGGACCTGTGGAGGGCGTAGTCGTCATAGGCGGGGGTGTCCCCGAGCTTGAGGATTATGTCGCCGATGGCCACACCTGCAGCCTTCGCCGGAGACCCTGCCTCCACTGCCTTGACCAGCAGCCCCCTGTCCTGCCCTACCTCGGGGGTGACCGCCAGATCTTCGGGGAGCTCGATAGGCTCGACCACGACCCCCAGGAAACCCTTCTTGACCCGCCCGTCCCTGGAGATCTTTGAGACCGTCTCCTTGAGCGCGTCGACCGAGATTGCGACCCCCCGGCCAGCGAAATAGGCCACGTTCATCCCGAGCAGACCCCCAGAGGCGTCGACCAGCGGTCCTCCCGAGTAACCGGGGTTCAACTTGGCGTCAGACACTACGGCGTCTTCGACCACCGCCCCCCAGAAACCTCTCATGCTCCTCCTGTCGCTGGTGACTATGCCAGATGTCGCCGACGCCTTCTTGCCGGAAGCGTTTGCCAGCGCGAGGACGAACTGCCCGACCCTGACCCCTTCCGCGCTCCCTTGCTTAATCGGGGGTGGTCCTCCGGCCCCAACCCTGAGGAGCGCTACATCGGTGTACGGGTCGGTTCCGACGACCTCTGCGGTCATCTCCCTGCCGTCGCCTGCGACGACCGTCGGAGAAGTGCAGTGCCCGACGACGTGGCCGGCCGTGACCACGAGGCCGTCCTGTGACCACGCTATTCCCGTCCCGCTCCTCCTCCCTGCGTTCACGCCCACCACAGAAGGCGCGACGCTCTCTGCCAGCTCGGTTACAGCTTTTGAAAATGACTGTAATAGCTGCGAAGCTTCTGTCACTGACAAGTTCTCGAATTCACCCGGCCCCCGTAGGGTGGACGGCTACTTGTTGAGCGGGTCTGGGAAGTACCTGCTCACATCGCCGGCGTGAAACGTCCTATCTGCATTAGTGCCACTCTGCTCCCTGGCCTAGGACTCGAATAGAGCCTCGAGATCCTGCCTACGAGCTGGTGGGCCGCACGCACTGCCTTTGGGAGATCGGAGTCGCTGGCGACCCTCGCTTCGATGTCAAGTTCGCCTGACGCGAACCTCGCGTCTATTATCGCCGTCCCGTCGTCCGTCACCCACTTCATCACCACTCCCTCGTCTTGGCTCGACATCCCGACCCACCTGATGTTGTCGAACCAGCGGCCCCGGAGGGCTGCTACAATCTTGCCGGCACTTGCGTCGTATGGGAGGTATGTGTGCAATATGGTGAAGGTTCGCGGGCCTGTATTGGCAGGGCGCAACCCGAACGCTTCCTTCGCCTTCCCTGTCACTGCGTATCCGTCCGGGGTCCGGACGACGATGCCTCCCTCTTCGAGCCTGTCCAAGGTCCGGGACAGCGTCTCAGGGTGGGAGCCGGTGATCCGCCTCAGGCCGTCGAACGTGAACAGCGACAGTTCCTCTTCCTCGATCGCACGGACGACATCGGTGTCTCTCGGGCTTACATCCACACCGAACGCCGGGACGTTGTCATCACTCTTCAATGACTTCGGATTGCAATCCGCGTCGCTTCCTTAAAAAACACGCGCGGGGACATCAGGTAGTGTTATAAGAAAAACTCCGCAAAGACTGGCCGGGACCCTTGGGTAGACTGTCAGACGCGAAAATACTCGGCGGCATCGGATCGGTCTTGGAGCTCATCCCGTTCCTCAGCATCGTCGGTTACATCCTGGTGCTGATTTCGATAAAGTTCGTCTCCGACGAAGTCCATGACAGCACCATCTTCAACGACATGATAATCGCAGTGGTCGCGGGAATAGTCGGGGTGGCTGCCGGCGGGTTCGTCTTGGTCTTCTCCGGAATCTTCTCCGTCGTGACTGGGGGCTTCGCCGGCTTCTTCGGCGCCCTGGCGGTACTCGCCATCGTCTGGATCGCCCTAATCGTATCTTCAATCTTCATCAGGCGGGCGTACAACAACATCGCGACCAAGCTCAACATCGGGACCTTCAGGACGGCAGGGACCCTCTACTTCGTGGGCGCTCTTCTCACCATAGTGATAGTGGGTTTCATCATCCTCTTCATCGCCTATATCGTGCAGGTGGTCGCTTTCTTCTCAATCCAGGAGGGCCAATCCATGGTCTCTGCAGCAGGAGCGGCCGCCCCACAGGAGGGAACCAAGTACTGCCCGAGCTGCGGCGCCCAGATTCTGCCAGCCGCGACCTTCTGTCCAAAATGCGGCGCGAAGCAGCCCTAAGGCTCCGCTGTCCGCCTGAAAACCAGCTTCCTCCCCTCCTTCTCCATCGTCAGCTTCCCGGCTGCAGCCAGGACGTAAAGCGCCATGAGGATGTCGAACCTGACGGCGACTCTGTCCCCCTCTCCGAAGATTCTCCCCAGGGCCCTGTCCTTCATCAGCAGTCCCGTGGTGGCTCCTTCCTTCCCTACCGCCTTGTAGAGCGCGTCGACCTTTTCCGACGACACCACTGCCATGTGGTATGACAGGCTTCCTCTCCTGCTGGGGCTGAAGACGACGTAGTCCGCGCCGGCAGTGATGAAGACCGTGTACCGCTGCCTCACGGCCTCCACGGTGCCCACATGGACTAGAGCCCTGAACAGGTCAGATGGGTCTGACCGAACCATGACTGCGCAATGCGCCGGCGCGAGATTTATGCCTCTTCCCCGGGAACGGCAGAAATATTCCCCGATGGGGGGACGGGCTCATTGGTCTCCGCTATGAAGGCCGTCTCCGCGGCCATCGCGATTATCCTGGTGCTTTTCGCGTCATACGAGTTCTACGCCGCGCAGGTTCAGCAAGGCGACTTCACCGGTTCCGTCCCGTCGGCGTTCACTGTGAACGGGAAGACGTACACATTCACCTACTCGGCGACCACCCCGGCGGAAAGGCAGACTGGCTTGATGAACAAGATGATCACCGACGCCACGACGATGCTCTTCGCCTTCCCTTCTTTCGGGCGGTGGTCCTTTTGGATGTACGACACGAACACCAGCCTCGACATGCTCTGGCTGAACGCGACCGGGAGCACTGCGAGGGTGGTCTTCATGGTTACGGACGCGCCCCCCTGCTACGACTCGGCGGGCTGCGCGGTCTACACCCCGCCTTCCCCCGCCAACTTCGTCATCGAAGCCAAGGCGGGGTTCGCAGCCGCGAACGGCGTGGCAGTTGGCACTGCGGTCACGCTCAGCTAGACGATGCCCGCGGGTTCTCACCTTCGTCTAAGAAATATGACTCGGCCGTCTTTTGCCGCCTCTCCGCCCCTGGACGTCCATGCAGGCAGCGCCCAAACCGGCTCCCAACCAGTCGATGACAAGAGCCCAGAAGCTTAGGTGGTACGCCGAGCAGCTGATGGCGGACGCTGCATCGGACGAGAAGGCTGGGACCTACGAGGCCGCGGTGTCCCATTA
>JAFMAU010000088.1:3584-7058 GCA_029784825.1 Nitrososphaerota archaeon
CGTGGAAGTACTACGCCGACAACGCGTCCATCTGCCAGCAGAAGGCGAGGCGGCTAATCGCGCTGGCCCCGAAGGAAGGTTAGGCCCCCGGACCGTCGTAGCGGCAGCCCCACTTTCTTAATATACCACGGAGGCGTTTTTCATCCGGATATGGCGAGGTGGGAGTGCTATCGCTGCGGCCACGTGTTCGAAGGTGAAAGGACCCCTGAAGAGTGCCCCAGCTGCCACTATTCTCTCACCTTCTGGATAGAAGCGACCGAGGCCAGCACCCCAACAGTCAGAAACTTCGTCAAGACCGACCCCCTGATGATCGACGCCAACGAGTCCGTGCTAAGGGCCGCCCAAATGATGCGCGAGAGGCACGCTGGCAACATCCTGGTCCTCGTAAATGGCGAGCCCAAGGGCATCCTTACGGAGCGGGACATCCTCAACCGGGTCGCGGCCGACGATCTGATAGCCTCCACCGTGTCGGTGAGGAAGATCATGTCCTCCCCCATGATCTCCATTGAGGCCGATCAACCTCTCTCAGAGGGCGTCAAGCTCATGGCGAAACACAGCATCCGAACAGTCTTCGTCACCGACCACGGCAAGCCCCTTGGCCTCCTCAACATGAGGTCCATCGTCGGCGATCAGTTCCGGGTGGCCAAGAGCCTGGAGCCGTAGCCCTCGGGGCAGTCATTAAATCCAAGTGACCTGTCTCTGTCTCACGGGCACCATCCTATTCGTCTGCGTCGAGAACACCTTCAGGAGCGTCATGTCGGAGGAGATATTCAACTCGAGAGCCCCTACCGGGTGGCATGCCGAGAGCGCCGGGGTGAGCCCGGCGGCCGCTGTCAACCCTTGCGTACGCTGGCTGCTGGGAGAGCTGAGAATCGAGTTCATTGAGCGGACCCCAAGGATGGTGACGAGCCAGATGGTGGCAGGGGCGTCCAGGGTCGTAACCTTCGGCTGTCTGGACAGGTGCCCCATAGGGGCGGAGGGGAAGGGGGAGGACTGGCCGCTTCCCGGGGCCACGAGGAAGACCCCAAACCAGCTCAGGGCGATCAGAGACGAGTTGTCGGAACGCATCGACGGACTGATCAGAGACTTCTGCCTGGCCGCCAAGGAAATGAGACATTGAGCGGCGGCGACGATTCCGGGCCCGGCCTGGAGGCGCTGAGGAAGGAGCTCGTCAATACAGCGAAGGCACGCGGCACGCTCACCTACGGCCAGCTGATGAAGATCATGGGCATCTCCAGGGGACAGCCCCTCTTCGAGGCAATAGCCGCCGTCGACAGGGCCGAATACGCCAGGGGCGCCCCTGGCTTCGCAGCCATAATCGTGCGGAAGGACACCGGATTCCCAGGAGGTGGCTTCTTCTGCGACGACGGCCTTCCTCCTTCGCTCCAGCGGCCGTTCTCGCGGGCTTCTGACCCGAAACTCTCCGCAGCAGAGATGAACTACGTCAAGAGCGCCCAGAAGAAGATCTGGGACTACTACTCGGGGAATATCTCCTAGACTTCTCGCGGTGGTCCACGGACGGGCCCGTCTTCTGGCCCTGCCCAGGCTTCGGCGGGCTCCGCCGATTCAGCTTAAGTGAGAACATCATCAGACGAGGGCGTTGCGCCCCACCCACGACAAGCTCTTCGATTGGATTCTCGGCCTCGGACCCAAGTCGAGGTACAACCTCACCTCGAGCGGGCTCTCAGAGCCTAATCTCCGCAGCATGGGAGTGGGGACATCCTTCGAGGATTTCGCGTCCGAGAGGAAGACAGAGACCGAGTTCCTGACGGCTTTCGCCGAGGAGGTTGCCAAACTCTACGGCGTAGACCCAGAAAACGTAGTGGTCACCTCCGGGGCATCTGAAGCGATTTTCCTCGTCTACGGAGTCCTCGGACACGGGTTGCGTGCTGTCGTGCCCCTCCCGAACTACCCTGCCATGTTCACCGTACCGAGGTTCCTGGGCATGAGCATGGCCGGACGGGCCTCCCGAGCGGGGGGCGCTCGCTCCTCGATTCTGGGGCTGACCGACTCGAACAACCCCACGGGCAGGGGCCTAGGGGATGAGGCGCTCGACGAGCTGGTCGCACACAAGCGGGAGGCCAAGGTCATCTTCGTCAACGAGACCTACAGGGAATTCGCTTTCGCCGGAAGGCCGCGGACGCACTTCGGACACTCGGATGAGGTCGTGACCTGCTCGACGATGACGAAGTTCTACGGCCTAGGCAGGCTCCGCGTCGGATGGATCTTGGCCGACAGACCGAAGGCGCAGAGGCTGCTGAACGGGAAGTGGGCGATTAGCGGCCACGACTCGGAATATTCCCTGTGGCTGGCGACCCAGGTGCTCAGGCAACGGCAGAGATTCGTCGAGCGTGCACGCCTGATCTACGACAGGAACGCCGCCCTGGTGAGCAGGTTCCTAGAACGCACCGAAGGGGCGTCGTCTGAGATTGGTCCCGCGCCCTTCTGTCTGATCCGATACAAGAAGGGGCCACCTTCGGTCGACTTCGCACGAAGGTTGCTCGAGAAGACCGGTACCCTGGTATCGCCGGGCGACTTCTTCGGGGCTCCCAGGGCTTTCAGGCTATGCTTCACAGCTGACGAGCAGATTCTGCGAGGCGGCCTCGAGGCCCTGGCCGACTACCTCGAAAGGTCTCACTGATCCCTGCAGGTCCAGGCGGCCGGATTGCACCGCCCTACACCTTCAGCGCAGCCAGGGCCTTCGCCGGGTCCGGGGACTCTGTTATCGTCCTCCCGACCAGCATGAAATCTGCGCCCGCCGCCAGCCCGGTCTTCGCGTCTCCCCCCTGTGCCCCGACGCCAGGGGAAAAGATCAGACAGTTCTTCCCGACGATCTCCCTCGTCTCTCTTATCTTGTCTGCCGACTTGGCTGACACTATTACCCCATCAGCCCCCCACTCCCTCGCCCTCTCGGCGAAGACCCGGTAAAGAGGGTCTCCGTTTTCGAGCCGCAATTCGTACCCTTCGCTCGCTCCCTTGTGGCTCATGTAGACCAGGAAGATGACGCCTCCCCCCTTCGAGTGCGCCTGTTCCAGCACCCCGCCGAGCCCCTCTTCTCGTCCCACGAAGGGATTGACGATTACCGCATCAAAGCCGAACGCGAAGAGCGAATCCACTATGTTCAGGTTGGTGGACTCGATGTCGTTCACCTTGAGGTCGGCGATCAGTGGGAGCTCTTCTGAGTGGCATAGTTCGATGATGCCGCTAATCCCCAGGAGGCCGTAGGGGAGGAGCAGATGGTGGTTCAGCTTCACCCCTGCCACGCCGTCCTTGACTGCCCCGAGGATGCGCTCCGCCCTGGCGAGCCTGGAGTCGAAGGGGCCCCAGAGGTCCAGGTTGAGGACGATCCTGCTCTGTCTGGATGACGCGGACCGGATCATCCTGTCTCTGAAAGTCGTCAGCCGGTCCCCCCTCCCAGCCCGCCTCTATGCGCTGCACCCACCAGATCGCCCAGCCGGCGCAGCCCTTTCTTCT
>JAFMAU010000089.1:0-6572 GCA_029784825.1 Nitrososphaerota archaeon
CTCCCCGGACGTCCTGATAATCAGGTCAGGCTCCTGGTTCGGAAGGAACGCGGTGTAGAGCCTGGCCGACACCGTATCCTCGGTGATGGCATCGGGGCTGAGCTTGCCGCTCTTAACGTCCGAGGCGACCGACCTGACCACGTCTGTGATCTCGGCCCTTCCCCCGTAGGCCACGGCGATGTTCAGGTAGTGGTCCTGATACCCCTCGGTCTTCGCTTCGATGGCGCGCAGGAGGTCGACGATGGAGCCGGGGAGGAGCTCCAGATGTCCGATGGCCCTTACCCTCACCCTGTACTTTACGATCCGGGGGTCGTTCAGGAGTCTGTTGAGCCTGGCCTCGATGAGCTCGAACAGCTCCGCGAGCTCCTCGGGGGTCCTGTCGAGGTTCTCGGTCGACAGGACGTAGAGCGTGACCGTCTTGATCCTGAGGTCGTGGCACCAGTCCAGCAGCTCCTCCGCCCTGTTCGCCCCTTCCTGGTGGCCGACCCCCTCGACCAGCCCCTGGACCTGGGCCCACCTCCGGTTCCCGTCCAGTATGATGCCTATGTGGCTCGGTATCTCTTCGCTTTCCACCTGGGCCCTCAGCCTCCCCTCATACAGGCGGTATACTCCCAGGTACCGGAGGGCGGACTCTAGCATGTGCTACTCGTTTTCGGCCACGGCCCTCATCCTAACCCGCGGATAAATGGCGCTGGTCAGGGCGAAGATGGCGGCGAGGCCTATTAGCACGTAGGAGACCAGGAGGAATGTCGCCTCGGTCGTCCCGCTTACCAGGAACTGAGAGAATGTGAGGACCGGAAAATAGAGGATGCCGAGCATCACGAGCACGAAGCCATCCCTGCGCCACCGTATGCTGTCCCTCGCCAGGTGTGACAGGAGGGCCCCCGTCGCGTAGATTGCGACCCCGCCCCACACCAGGGTCAGGCTGCTCTCGATGAAGTGCCCTGCGAGGGTCCCTCCGTACACCAGGAGCTGCGCCGGGTCGACCGTTACGGCGTTCACGGCAAAGCTGTCTGCCATCATGGCGCCGTAGCCGGTGAAGATCCCGGCCAGCACGACCAGTATGGCGGTGGCCATCGAAAAGAGCCTGATGTACCCGGTGTACCCTCTGTGCAGGAGGCCGCTGACCGTCCTGTCCACGTTGAACCCGCGGACCAGGAACGCCCCCCCGAGCACGAGGAGCGTCATCAGCGCCGCCTCGAACGTCTTGCCTGCCAGCACGAAGACCCCCGCCAGGATGAATATCAGCCCCGGGACGCCGAGGGCGTACTTCGAGTAGTGGGGGTCGAACACCAGCATCCGTAGGTACCTGCCCAGGACCTCGTACGTCTCTTCCACCGTCTGGCTGTGCTTTACAGTCACCCTTTCGACCGACACGATTGGCTTCAGGCTCTGGATGATGGGGACCACCTGTTCGTCTTCCCCGCCGTCCGAGACCAGCACCACTCCGGCGAAGGGCCCCCCGGCCAGTATCGACGCCACCTGCCTTCCCACCCTCTTGTCGGCCTCGAACCCCCTGTCGGAGTCCCCGCAGACAACTGCCACCTCGCAAGGGTTGCGCCCCTTCGTCAGCTCGTCGAACTTCTTCACCGCTGCGAAGATCGCGTTGGCGTCGGCCTCCTCCGGGTCGGCGAGCGCAAGCTTGGTCCCCGCGTCGAGGACTGCGTCCCTCCCGACCACCGGCGAGCTCACCCTGGCCTTCGTCCCCAGGTCGTCGTCCCTGTCGACGCAAAGTACAAGGTACTTCTCCCCCGACTCGGACATATCGCCCCGATTGAGAACCCATTCCGTTTATACTTAAGCCTAGGATTCCGAACGCGACCGTAGGGAATACGCTTAAGGCAAGTGCGCCCGGCGACGGCGCCCTTGCAGAGGGAGGCGGCGCGTCCCTGGTTGAAAGCCGATGTTGGCCAGAGGTACGGCCTGCCACGCCCTCAGCCGCGGCCCCTGTACTCGCTCCTTGTCGACTCCGCCAGGGCCAAACCTGGGAACCGATGCATCCACTACCTCGGCCGCGACTTCACCTACGCCCAGGTCGACGAGCTCTCGTCAAGGTTCGCCTCGGCGCTCGTCTCGCTGGGGATGAAGAAGGGGGACAGGGTGGCGGTCTTCCTCCCCAACGTCCCTCAGCTCGTCTTCGCCTACTTCGGCATCCTGAAGGCAGGAGGGGTGGTCGTGATGTGCAACCCGGTGTACAAGGAGAGGGAACTCGAGTTCCAGCTCAAAGACTCGGGGGCCGAGATAGTCGTCGCAAGCAGGACCGTCGCGAAGGGGATGGACCTCTACAAGAGCCTGGAGGGGTGCAGAGGGAGGCTTCAACTCAGGCACGTGATATCCACCCACATAGGAGACTACCTCCCCGGCATGAAGAAGAGGCTCGCGGGGCTCGCAGGGGTCAAGGACGTGCGCAGGGCGGGCACCCTCGACTTTGCGGAGCTCGTCGACTCCAGCTCTCCCCTGAAGGAGTACGCCGACGTCGACCCAGAGTCAGACGTAGCCCTCCTGCAGTACACGGGGGGGACGACCGGCGTCTCGAAGGGTGCCATGCTGACCCACTACAACCTGGTCTCCAACGCGGCCTACGCTCAGAGCCTCTTTCCGATCACCGAGGCAGACATATCGCTCTGCGTCCTCCCGCTCTACCACATCTACGGGCTCACGGTCACCATGAACGCCCCCCTGTCGGCCGGGGCCGCCATGGTCCTCCTGCCCAGCTTCCACGTCGACGAAGTGATGAAGACCATCCAGAACCAGAAGGTCACCATATTCTCAGGGGCGCCGGCCATGTACATCGCCATCAACAGCAGGCCGGACGCCAAGAAGTTCAACCTGAAGTCAGTGCGCGCATGCCTCTCGGGAGGGTCGGCCCTCCCCCCTGCCGTCAGGAAGAAGTTCATCGAGCTCACCGGGGGGAACCTGGTCGAGGGGTACGGGCTGTCGGAGACGAGCCCCATCACCCACTGCAACCCCGTCACCGGAGGGGTGGTCAAGGACGGCTCGATCGGGCCGCCGTTCAGCGAGACCGACGCCATGGTCGTCGACGTCGGCGACAGGAACAGGGTCCTCGCAGCGGGAGAGGTGGGAGAGCTGGCGGTCAAGGGGCCGCAAGTTATGAAGGGGTACTGGAACCATCGGGAGGAGACAGACGCGGTCCTGAAGGACGGCTGGTTCCTGACCGGGGACATCGCGAAGATGGACCAGGACGGGTACTTCTACATCGTCGACAGGAAGAAGGACATGATCAACGTCGGGGGGCTGAAGGTCTACCCCAGGGAGGTGGAGGACGTCCTGTTCGAGCACCCGGACGTGAAGGAGGCGGGGGTGATCGGGATCCCGGACGACTTCAGCGGCGAAGCGGTGAAGGCTTTCGTGGTGCTCAAGGATCCGGCGAAGAAGATCTCGGAGCAGGACGTCATCGAATTCTGCCGGAACAAGCTCGCGAAGTTCAAGGTGCCCAAGGAGGTCGAGTTCGTCCAGGAGCTCCCCAAGACGCTGATAGGGAAGGTGCTGCGAAGGAAGCTCCGCGAGCTCAGGCCCGGACGATCATAGAGACGGCGTTCCCCCCGCCAAGGCAGAGGGTCGCGAGCCCCGTCTTCTTGCCCGTCCTCTTCATCCCGTGCACCAGCGTGGTGAGCACCCTCGCCCCACTGCACCCTATGGGGTGCCCGAGGGCGACCGCCCCTCCCCAGACGTTGAACCTCGAGTCGTCCACGCCCAGGGCGTTGCGGACCGCGATGGAGGCCGTCGAGTAGGCCTCGTTGTGCTCGAACAGGTCGACTTCCCCGACGTCCATCTTCGCCTTCTTCAGCAGGGCCCTGGTGGTAGGTATCGGGGCCTCCATCACCCTCGCAGGCTCCAGCCCCCCTGTCCCGTACCCCGCTATCCTGGCCAACGCCCTGACCCCGAGCCTGTCCGCGGCTTCCTGGGAGCAGACCACTACCGCCGACGCGCCGTCGCTGAGCTGCGAAGAGTTGCCGGCGGTGAGCACCCCGCCGGGCTTGAAGACCGGCTTCAGCTTCCCGAGCTTCTCCACCGTGGTGTCTGGCCTGATGCACTCGTCCTTCTCGAACTCCACGACCTCCCCTTCCCGCTTGAACCTCACCTTCACCAGCTCCCGCTCGAATTCCCCGGCCTCCGAGGCCCTCGCCGCCTTCATGTGGCTCTGGTAGGCGAACTCGTCGGCCTCCTTCCTCCCAATGCCGTACTTCTTCGCGACGTGCTCCCCCGTCAGCCCCATGTGGTAGTTGTGGTACGCGTCCCAGAGCCCGTCTGCTATCATGGCGTCGAGGAGCCTCGCGTCCCCGAACTTCGTCCCCCACCTCACCCCCTTCGCCAGGTAGGGCGCGTTGCTCATGCTCTCCATGCCGCCGGCGACGACCACCTGGTTGTCCCCGGCCTTGATGGACTGCGCCGCCAACATCACCGCCTTCAGGCCGGAGCCGCAGACCTTGTTGACCGTGAACGACCCGACACCGAAGGGGACCCCCGCGTGGACTGCCGCCTGCCTCGCAGGGTTCTGGCCGAGCCCGGCAGAGACCACGTTCCCCATGATCACCTCGTCCACGTCCTCGGGGGACGCCTTCGCCCTCTTCATCGCCTCCTCGATGACCAGGGCACCGAGCTCGGTGGCTGCGACCCCGACGAGGCTCTTGCCGAACTTGCCGATGGGGGTCCTGCAGGCGGCGACGATTACCGGGTCTTGCATCGGCGTCCACTTCGGCAATATACGATATTAAATCGCTCTGATGGTGTTAGGCGCTTTCCCTAAATACCGTGGTTCGGCGCGGGCCGCACAGATGAACGCGCAAAAAGAGATCTGGATGGACGGCAAGCTGGTCCCCTGGAACGACGCGAAGATCCACATCCTGACCCACGGCCTGCACTACGGCATGGCGGTCTTCGAGGGCATCAGGGCCTTCTCCACGCCCAAGGGGTCGGCCGTCTTCAGGCTGGGCGAGCACCTCGAGCGCTTCATGAACAGCGCGAAGATCTACAGGATGGAGCTGGCGTTCTCTGCCAAGGAGATCGCCGAGGCCTGCAAGGAAGTGGTGAGACGCAACCCGGCGAAGGAGTGCTACATCAGACCCATAGCCTACACCGCCTACGGCGAGATGGGCCTCAACCCGCTGAGGAGCAAGGTCTCGGTCGCGATCGCTTCATGGGAGTGGGGCGCCTACCTCGGCGCGGACGCGGCGTCGAAGGGGGTGAGGGCGACGGTCTCCAGCTGGACCAGGATAGACTCACGGGCGATGCCCGTACAGGCGAAGTGCGCCGCCAACTACGCCAACTCCGCCCTGGCGAAGATGGAAGCCACGGCGGGCGGCTACGACGAGGCGATCCTGCTGAACACCCAGGGGATGGTGGCCGAGGGCCCGGGGGAGAACATCTTCAGGGTCAAGGACGGCATCCTGAGCACCCCGCCCGCCAGCTCGGGGATACTCAGAGGCATAACCCGCGACACCGTCATACAGTTCGCCAGGGACCAGGGCATCACCTTCTACCGCAACGACTCCACCAAGGAGGAGCTGTACACTTCGGACGAGGTCTTCTTCAGCGGGACCGCGGCCGGCATAGCGAAGGTCAGGGAGATCGACGGCAGGAAGATCGGCTACGACGGCGCGCCCGTCACCGACATGATGGCGAAGATGTACGACGAGGCGACGCACGGCAGGCTCCCGAAGTACGAAAAGTGGCTGACACCAGTCTGACGGCCGACGTCTAGGCCGGGACGAAGTGGACGTCGGAGATGAGATACCTGGGGGTCTTCTTGAATATCGCCTTCGCCTTCATCCCGATGTAGATGTCGCTCTCCTTCGCACCCTTCAGCCGGGTGAGGAACAGGGTGTCGACCCCGTCGAACTCTATCAGCGCCAGGTTGAACGGGGTCTCCTTGAGGAACTCCTCCCCCCCGAAGTAGCACGTCGTCCAGGAGTGCACCCTCCCCACCTTGGGGAGCGTGAACCACCGGGTCTCGTGGCCGCAGTTCATGCAGTGGCTGCGCGGCGTCGCGTACTTGTAATGGCAGTTCTTGCACTCGCTCCCGAGGAGCTTCCCCTTCGCGAGCCCCAGGAAGAACGGGGAGTCTTCGGCGTAGCTGTGGATGTAATTCACGCTGTAGGGCGAAAGGATGACGAGGTCCTCGGTCCCCGCGGGGTTGTCGTAGAGGGCCGCGCCCTTCCGGTTGACCTCCTTCATCACGTCCCTGAACTTTGAGAACTTCTTCGGCGCAGGCATCCTAGACGCGCTCCATTATCGTCGCAGTGACCGAGCTCCCGGTCCCCGCGTGGGAGTGGATGAGCCCGCGGTTGGCGTCCCTGATCTGCAGGCGGTCGTTCCCGAAGTGCTTCCCTATCGTCCCCTGGAGCTGCCAGAGGGCGAAGACCCCCTGCATTATCCCGGTCGCCCCCACCGGGTGCCCGCAGGCGATCAGCCCTCCAGAGGGGTTGACTGGTATGGTCCCCCTGTGGGGGAGGTCCAGCCCATAGTCTATGTCCTCGAGGAACGGGTGGCCCTGGTCCACGAACTCGTATCCTTCCCCGTACCTGCACAGGCCGATGTCCTCGTACGTCTGT
>JAFMAU010000089.1:6582-7005 GCA_029784825.1 Nitrososphaerota archaeon
GCGTAGGCGTCGTGGAGCTCGACGAAGTCCAGCTCCTTCTTCGGGTCCCTTATGCCTGAGTTCTTGTACGCCTCGAGTGCCGCGGCCCTCCCTGCGCGGAAAGAATGGACGCCGGGATACCTCAGGTCGGAGTAGTATCCAGCCTCTTCCCATGGGAAGAGCGGCACGCTCCCGTGGGGCCTGTCTGCCAGCCTCATGGTGTCTGTCCCGCACCCGACCCCCTTGATCAGCACGGGGTGGTCTGTGTACTTGAAAGCGACGTCCTCGGAGGCTAGTATGGCCACCGCGGCTCCGTCGCTCATGGTGCATATCATTGGCCTGTTCAGCGGATAGGCCACCATCTCCCTCCCGAGGGCTTCCTTCATCGTCAGCTTCTCAGGATACTGGGAGTACGGGTTGTGCTCCGCGTTGACGTGGTTCTTC
>JAFMAU010000008.1 GCA_029784825.1 Nitrososphaerota archaeon
GCGTCTCGCCAGCGCGGCACCCAATAAACCCTGGGTATGCGCAGGTCAAACATCCCGGATGCCACCGTTAAAGAGGTCCGGCCGTTCCGTTGTGACCCCGTAACGACTGAGCGCGCAGAAGTGTGCGTAATGAGATGGCCACGCGGCTAGCTCGAGATCCCGCAAGGGACACATCGCGTTCCGACGCGATGCGACATGGGCGCAAGCCCGCTCGGGTGTGCCACACAAGAAACGCGGCCATCATACGCCGACCCCACGAGTGCTCGTGGGTGAAGACATAGTCTAACTCCGGGCGTAAGCCTGGGTATAGTTGCGATGTCGGCTCTTCCCATCCTGGTCCTGCAGCAGGGGCCAAGGGTGGGGCTGCTCGCCCATCAAAGGGGAACGTGAGCTGGGTTTAGACCGTCGTGAGACAGGTCGGCCTCTACCTGATGGAAGCGGTGGTTCACTGAGGGGAAGCCCTGCCCAGTACGAGAGGAACAGCGGGGCGTTGCCTCTGGCGTACCGGTCGTCCGAGAGGGCGTCGCCGGGCAGCTAAGCAATTGTGGATAACCGCTGAAAGCATCTAAGCGGGAAGCCACTCCCGAGAAGAGTGAGCCTTACGCCTTAACCTCTGGCGCAAGCTGGAGGAGCGGGCGTTGGAGCGCAGCGATAGAAGATCGCGTTGAAGGACCAGCGGTGTACGCTAGAAGCTTCGGCGACTAGTTCAGCCGGTCTGGCACCTATAGCGCAACGCAGGATGAGGTATTCCCGGCGGAGGCGCAATGAACCCTATGCACGGCGAAAATTGGCTACGTTATAGCGAAACGGGAAGATCAGGGTGGCCTGGGGTACCAGGGTGCGATGGCGTTCTGCCGTCCAATCCTTCGTCAACGATGGATTACAGGTCTATCTTTGTTAAAAGCCCCGTTCAATCCGTAGTGGAATATGGGTCTGCTCAAGGACCTCTCGAAACTAATCTCAACTGGGCAGGAGAAGCAGTACGGCATACCGTCCCAGACGCAGCGGGGCGAGAACGTCAGGAGCAGGTCAGAGCAGAGGATAGCCGACTATTTCGCCCAGAACGGGATCCGCTACCTCTACGAATGGGGTGCTCAGACTGACGCCCTGATTTTCAAACGGACGTTCGCCCACCCGGACTTCTACCTCCCTGATTACAACGTCTACGTGGAGTTCTGGGGGCTCGCGAAGGTCAGCAAGGACTACAGGCGCACAATGAAGTTCAAGATGAAGGAGTACCACAAGAACAAGATTAGGTATATCAGCCTCTACCCTGAGAACCTCGACAACCTGGACTGGATCTTCAGGACCAAGTTCAGGGAGCTCGTCGGATTCGACCTGCCGGCGAGGCCGCACCCAGTTCCGGGGAAGGCTAGGTATTGCACCAAGTGCGGCACCCCGGTCGGGCCGCCTGGGAACTTCTGCACGAGATGCGGCGACACAATACCCCGGGCCGTTCAACACTAGGCCGAGTATTCCTGGCGAGGACGCGATAGACAATCATCGCTGGCGGACCCAACAGGCTCGATCTTCAATTTTTTCTCAAAGAGAAGCCCTCGCCACCCGCGCAGCCAACCGCGTAAATACGGCGGGGGACCCGCTCGTCCGGTCAGCGGCATTGAACACCGACGAGACCTACCGCCATCTCTCTAACTCATATGGGAAGAACCACTTCGAGGTCGACAAGCCGCTCCAGCTCGTCCTGAAGTATTTCGGAAAGACTCCGGACCTCGTGGCCCTGGGGGCGTTCGCCGGAAAGGAGCTCTACGAGGTGGCCGACTATGTGGACAAGGTGGCCAGGCCCAGGCTAGTTACTTGGAGCATCAACGGCGAAAGGGTCGACGAGGCCTGGCTCGACCCCTCCGAGCGCAACGCCCTCGAGAGGCTGTTCAAGGAGTTCGGGGTGAACAAGTACCCCTACAGGGGCGGGAGTTGGTTCGAGCATTACGCCTCGATATACCTCATATCCGACCCGGGGATCGCCTGCATCCTGACGGTCACGAACCAGACCGCCTACGCCCTCTACAAGTACGGGGACGAGGAGCAGAAAAGGCTCGTAGGCTCGCTCATCGGGGAGTCGGACGAGGTCAGCTTCGGGGCCACCTGGTTCACAGAGCTGCAGGGAGGGAGCGACCTGGGCGCAAACCTCGTCGAGTCGTATCAGGACAAGGGCCTGTGGCGGATCAACGGGGACACGAAGTACTTCGCCAGCGACGCAGGCCTGGCGGATTACGCCCTGGTCACGGCAAGGCCGCGTGGAGCGCCTCCGGGGGCCAAGGGACTGGGGCTCTTCCTCGTCCCGCGGAACGACTCGGCAGGGAGGAGGAACTTCGAGGTGAGGAGGCTGAAGGACAAGAGCGCGACCGCGAGCGTCCCCACCGGCGAGGTCGAGTTCCACGGCTCGGAGGCCAAGCCTGTGGGAGCCGTCGGGGAAGGCATCTACTACACCCTCGAGAACCTGATGGTCTCGCGGCTCGCGAACTCCTTCGGCGCCCTCGGCATCGCAAGGAAGGCGTTCCTGGAGGCCTACTATTATTCCCAGAAGAGGAAGGCCTTCGGGAAGCTCCTGGTCGAGCACCCGCTGGTCCAGAGGGACCTGCTCGAGATGGAGGTGTACATCGAGGGGTCAATGGCCCTCGCCTTCAAGGCCGTCGACCAGTTCGAAAAGTCCTGGAAGGACATGCCACCGTACACGGGCGCCTACCAATACGCGAGGCTGCTCGCCCACATCACCAAGAACGTCACGGCCGACATGGCCTCCCACACCACCAAGACTGCCATGGAGCTGCTCGGAGGGCTCGGGTTCCTGAACGAGTACCCGGTCGAAAGGCTGCACAGGGAGGCGCTGATCACGCCCATCTGGGAGGGGCCGAGCAACATCCAGGCCATCGACATGCTCGAGGTGATGGTCAAGAAGAACGCCCACCTGACCCTGCTCGAGGACATGAGGGCCCTGCAGGCAGGGATCGTCGACGGGAGGAAGGTGGCCGAGCTCGCCCTGAAGGAGATGGAGGAAACCTTCGCGAGGCTTTCTTCCCTGGGGGAGGGCGCGGCCCAGTTCGCCGCGAAGGACGCGCTGAGCACCCTAGGCCACGCGATCGCGACGACCATGCTCCTAAAGATCGGGAACTCGCTGGGAGTCGAAAGGTTCGTCGGCGTCGGCGAGCTCTATGCGACCCGCTTCCTAATGTCGAAGCCCTTCCCAGCCGAAGCGCTCGCAGGGGCCGCGAAGGTTTTCACTGTGGACGGTCCGGCACAGGGCACGGTCACGCGAGCATAGGGCCGCGGCAACGCTTATTACAAAATCCGAAGCTGTATCTTTGGTTGATTTCGAAGGCTACCCAACTGGTCGTCCAACTGGCGGACAGGCCTGGCGTCTTGGCCCGGCTCTGCTCTGTGCTGGGGGACGCCAAGGTCAACATCATCGCAGTCTTCGCGCCGGAGGCGAAGGACAGTGGGAGCGTTAGGGTGATGGTGGTCGACCTCCCCGGAGCCAGGGCTGCCCTGAAGGGGGCGAAGATGAAGTTCTCCGAAGAGGAGGTCCTCGACGTCGAGCTCGACAACAGGCCTGGCGCGTTCGCCGAAGTCGCGGGTAAGCTCGCCAAGGCAAAAATCAACATCAGGTACGCCTACGCAACGACCGCGCCCTTCGCCAGGGCCAGAGTGATTATCGCCGTTCCCGACGTGGCCAGGGCGCTGGTAGTCCTGAGCAAGTGAATCAGAAGCGGATTATCACTCGGGACGCCAGGCATTGTCCAGCGCCGGCTGCTTGAACGACACAACTCCGGCCAGTCCTGCGTCCGCGGTAATCCCCCTCGCAGCCTGCAGGAGGCGCCTGTTTCTGTCCAGGCCCGTGACATGCCCTTTCCCTCTCAGCCCATATGCCAGAAGCCGGGTGAAGTACCCGGTGCCGCACCCAACATCCAGTATCTCTTGGCCGGGGGCAATCTCAAGGCACTTCATGAGCAACGAGACGTATTCCGGCCGCCACATATGCCGCCTCCCCCTTTCGAGGTCTTTCGCCCTGAAGTGGATGACGCGTTTGCCCGTGGTCATCAACGGAACGGCCAAGTCCAAAAAAGCTTCCTACGACACGACAACCAAGGTCCACATCGACCCTCGCGCACGGCCAGGCTTCCCCAAGCGGCGGAACCAATTATAACTCAGAAGACGGCTATCGTGGCGTGGCACGCAACATTACTGTGAACCTGTACATGACCCTCGACGGTTACGGCGAGTTCCCGAAGTATCCGGGCTCCGACGTCGTCCCCGACGAGCCCAGCGACGCATGGAAGGAGATGTGGTCCAACCGCTACGACTCCGTGGACACGGTCATCTTCGGGCGTCGCTCGTTCGAAGGCCACCTCGCCGTCCACACCGAGTCTGCGAGGAAGCCTGGCGACCAGAAGTACATGTTCGAGTACTCCAGATGGCTCGACCGCTGCCAGAAGATCGTCATCTCCCACACCATAAAGAAGACAGACTGGCAGAACACCAGGATCGTGTCGGGCGACCTGAAGGAGATCGTCGCCACCCTGAAGTCAGAGCCGGGAAAGGACATCATCGTCGACGGGGGACCGTCACTCGTCCACGACTTCATCAGGCAGGGGTTGGTGGACGACTACCGGATGGGCGTCTGGCCAGTCATCCTCGGGAAGGGCAACCACTACTGGGGTCCGATGCTTAGCCAGCAGACCCTCAAGCTGGTCGACGTGAGGAAGCTCACCTTCGGCAGGCTATTCCTACACTACGAAGCCGTGCGATGAAGCTCGACCGCCGAAGGCCTGGGGCGCAGTGAACATTCCAGCACAACGGGAAGCTCGCGCTATCTCTTGGTTGCGATTGTCAGCATCCGCCCAGGCATCAAGGTCTCCCTCGAAAATCTCGGATTCAGTCCTGCCCTTCGCATCGTCTCGAACGTCCACTCGGGCTCGAAGAACCTCAGCCTCTGCATGTCCCTGACGTACTTCGTGCCCTTGCCTTCTTCCGCTATTAGGTAGCTTTCATCCGCCACCGCGAACTCGCCGTCTGCGTCGCTGAAACCCACCCTGGCTATCTTCAGGCCCTCGGCATCGTACGTCTGCATGTGCACGGACCCCTTCGTCCAATCGGACCTCCTGAACCAAGGCTCGATGATGAGGACGGCCCCGTCTTTCATATGCTCCGCGAAGTTGAAGATCGCCTTCCTCGCCTCGTCCCTCGTCTTCAGATAACCCATGCCGCTGAACAGGCACAGGACGACGTCGAACCGCCTCCCGAGATTGAAGTCGAGCATGTTCGACTCCACGAATTCGACCTCCGGGACGTTCTCCTTCGCAACGGCGAGCATCGGCGCGCTCGCATCGACGCCCACGCAGTCGAACCTATGGCGGAGATGCTGGATGTGCTTCCCGGTTCCACAGCCCACGTCCAGCAATGCCTTGCCGGCCGACTTCTTGTGCTTCTGGATGAGCCTCTCGATCGTGGCCGCCTCCTTTCTGTAGTCCTTCCACGAATAGATGTAGTCGTAGTATGGCGCAAGTTCGTTGTACTGTGGTGCCTCTCCGGCCACAGCAGATAGTCGTCAAGGCAGGTTTAATCGGCTTTTCTCGGCGGAGGCACAGCTAACGCAACGACGAGCGGCCTGGGTTAGATCGATTCGAAAGCCGCAGACAGGGGCATGAGGAAACCACGGCGCCTAGGGCGCCTTCCGTCCCCACACCCTTTCGGTGGGTAGTTTCATCTTCCGGAGAACCTCGACGTATCTGGGGTCTGAGCGCAGGACATCGAACGAGGGCAGGACGCTTATCCATCCTAGCCCCGATTCCCTTTCTCCGAACGCTCTCTCCACATACTCCAGTGCCGCCTCCCTGTCGCCGAGCTCGAGGCAGACGATGGCCAGGAGCTGCTTGGGCGCCTTCCCCTTGAGCTCTGAAAGTATCGCCCGTGCTTCCTCTTCCCGCCCCATCCTGGCCAGGCACGCCCCCAGAATCGTCTTTGGACGGACGGGCGTCTTCAGCATGGCCATCGCCTTCCGCTCCTCCTCTTCCGCCTTCTCGTACATCCCCTTGTAGAAGTAGGCGATGCCGAGCATGAAGTGCGGGGAGCTCATGTCCGGGTCCGTCCTGATCTTCTCCTGCAGGTGGGCGATCGCCTCGTCGTACCTCCGGGCATAGGCGAGCGTCTGGCCGAGGGCGACGGATACGGACTGGGAAAGTGGGTCCAGCTCCTCGGCCCGCTTCGCATGCTCGATGGCCTCGTCGAACCTCCAGAGCCACTGCAGCAGGATACTGTACCAGAAGTGCGCTGTGGCGTAGCTCGGATTCAGCTCGATGGCCTTCTTGTATAGCTCCTCGGACCCGCTGACGCTGAACCCATCCTCTCCTATGAACCCAAGCGACGCGTACGCTTCCGCCAGGGAGCCGTCCAGCTCCAGCGCCTTCGTTATGAGCGCTCTCGCCTTCGTCGCCGCCTCAGCCGAAGGAATGGAGTTTAGGAACCCCATTATGGAGTAGGCGTCGGCAAGTCCCGAGTACGCCCTGGCGAAGTTGGGGTCCAGCTCGATCGCCTTCTGGAAGTACTCCGCCGCCTTCTGCTGTGACTCGGTCGTCCGCTCGTTCCAGTAGTACCTCCCCTTGAGATACAGTGCGAAAGCCTCGGTGCTCTCCGTGGGCTTCTTTTCGACGGCCTCCCTTTCTGAAGGGAGGAGCCTGACCTTCAGCGCCTGCGCGACGTTCTCCGCGATGTCGCTCTGTACGGCGAACACGTCCGCCAGGTCTCTGTCGTACTTTGAAGACCAGAGGTGCTCTTCGGTGTCGGCCCTGATGAGCTGGGCCGTGACCCTGATCTTGTTCGACGACTTCCTCACGCTCCCTTCCACGAGCGCTCCCGCCCTGAGCTCCCTTCCGATCTGGGACGCGCTCTTCTTCGCTCCCTTGTAGTTCATGACCGAGGTCCTCGCAATGACTGCCAGCTCCCTGACCTGGCAGACCCGGTCGATGAGCTCCTCGGTGAGCCCGTCCGCGAAGTACTCGTCGTTGGGGTCAGGGCTGAGGCTGACGAACGGAAGTATGGCTATCCTCCTGGTGTCGAGCTCCTCTCCCTTCCCCTGGACCTGCGTGTTCCACGGCATCACGACCTGATAGACCTCCACGGGCGCGGCGACGTTCTTCAGGGTCTTGGGTCCCAGGCTCTGCATGTGGAGGTCCACCTTGTTGGCGACCTGGTTGTACACCTCCCTCGTCACGCAGACCCCGCCGTCTTCCGCCAGAGGCTCGATCCTCGAGGCGATGTTCACAGCGTCCCCTGCGATGTCCCCGTCGGCCTTCACGACGTCTCCAAGGTGCACCCCGATCCTCAGGTTGATCTTGCGGTCCTCAGGCATGGAGATGTTGAACTCCCTCGAAGCCCTCTGAATGTCGTAGGCGCACCGGACGGCATCCAGGACGTTGGGAAACTCCACCAGGAAAGCGTCCCCCATCGTCTTCACCTCTCTTCCATGGTGTCTGGCCACGACAGGACGGACCACACCCCGCTGCTCTTCGACCAGGGCAAGGGAGAGGGCCTCGTTCCTCTGCCCCAGCGAAGTGTAGCCGACCATATCTGTGAACATGATCGCGGCCAGCCTCCGCTCCCCCTGGGACAACCTCTCCCAGGTTTCATTCTAGCCGTCGTTAAATCCGTTATGGGAAGGCGGCGTAGGCTTCCCTGCCGCAGCTTCCAAAACCCTTTTTCCAATGGGTCACCCCACACTGGCATGCCATCCGGGGACGACGCGAGGAAGTTGGTCATGTCATACATCGGGGCCCTCGACAGCCAAGACTACGGCCGCGCCTTGGAACACCTCCACGACAGGGTCCGGATCAGGGGGCCGGCCGGGGAGACGTTCGGCAAGCCGCTCGACTTCATAGAAATGCTCCGAAAATACAAGGGGAAGTACGACGTCAAGAAGGTCTTCGAGGACGGCGGCGACGTCTGCGTCCTCTACGACCTGAAGACCGCCGGCCCGGCCGTGTTCATGTCATCCTGGTACCAGGTCGATGGAGGGAAGATAGTCTCGATTCAGACTGTGTTCGACCCCCGGGCGTTCGGCCCTCCTCCGAAAAGAGGCGCCGAAAGATAGTGCGGGGCGCCTGTGGGCCGCATCTGCCCACGGCCCAAGGTTCCCACGTCACTGGAAACACTGGTCCGTTCGGCCGGCAGGTGGAATTCGGCTCCATAATGCAGTAATTCGCGGAAACCTCCGAAACGAAGCGGTTTGCAGTCGGCGGAGTCTGAGTGGGACCCGAAGGAGGCAGTCGAGCTGGGGGACGAGCTCCTGAAGTACGCCGACACCCTACAGCTCGAAAGAGGCACCAAGGAGAGGATCGCCGAGTTCATGCGGGAGTTCCAGAAGGCATTCTCGAAGCCCGTGAAGCTCAACCCCAAACACCTGTCGGAATGGTTCCCGGGCGCCGACAGCGCCCTTCTCCTTGAAGGAGAGAGCCTGGTCATGAAGCGTGGGAGCAAGGAGGTCAAGGTCTCTGTGCTTGAGATGGAGCCCGCCCCATACATGGCCCTCGTGCAGGAGGTGGCGGCCGAAGTGGCCAGGCTCATGGAGGAAGAAGACGTGAGGAGGGCCAAGAGCGTCGTTCCCTCCCTCCAGGCGTTCGTGAAGTCAAGCAGGGAATACGCCTCCCCGGCTGATTGGCACGGCTCCGAGCTCATCTTCACCAACACAGGGGGCCTGGCAGCTCACGTGATGGTCTTCTCCCCAGCCAGCAAGGAGTGGTACGGTCCCTTCGACATCAAAGCCATGGAGACTGCAGAGGTGGGGATGCAGCACTTCTCGAGGCTGAGGGACGCGAAGCCTCTCAAGATCACCATTAGGTGCGACGACCAGGACGGTAGGAACTACGCCGGGGAGGTCGAACTGACGCTGGGCTCGAAGGCCGTTCGCGTGATCAAGCTCATCCCGGCCGATGAGGCCCCCGCCCGAGAGTAGCACCCGCCCCTCGCGAGAATACTGCGGCGCGCCGTGCCAGCTTCACAGATGGCGTTCCTGGTGCCTTGCGAGAAGCGCGTTGACCGCTCGCTGGCCCGCGTCCCCGAACCTTTCACGGACTTGAGAGGCGAGCGCCCTGAACTGGTCGTCGACCTCCTTCCTCCGGGCGCGGGTGGTGGCGATGGCCCATTCTGACTGCAGCGTTTCCAGTCGTCCCACCAGCTGCCTGAGGCTCTGCTCAGGCATGTCATCGAGAGACATTGATCTCCTCATTCGGAGGCTCGGCTTAATTGGTTTACCAAGGGCAAACCTAGATTTGAAAATCATCTCTAGGAACTGACGGACTGCACGCCCCTCGCGGAGCCAGACCGGCTCGTGAGCGATATCTCCGAGAGCGTAATGAGGTACTCCACTTGGAAGGGTTCGTCTTCCCCGCGCCCCGGCGGCGCATCCGTTGCGCTTCCTTGCCCTGAAACATCCCGTTACCGCCGGCACCGCGAACTCTTTATCCCCCCAGCCTCGGTCGACGAAGCGTCCTCATGACTGCAGACGAGCGGGAGACCAAGTTCGTCCTCGGTAAGGGAAGGTTCGTCGACGACATCAAGATGGAAGGGATGCTCCACATGCACTTTGTCCGGAGCCCCTACGCCCGCGCCCGGGTAATCTCGGTCAGCGGCGGGATAAACGGCCACGAGCTCAAGGCGGACATGACCGCCGTGGGAGAGGACGCGGGCGACAGGGGTATGATATCCTTCCCTGCCCTCGCCGCGGAGTCGGTCAATTATGTGGGTCAGCCGGTCGCCGCGGTCCTCGGGGAGGACAGGTACCAGGCGGAAGACAAAGCCGATGAAGTGGACGTCCAATACGAGCCTCTGAAGGCGGTCATCGACCCAGAGAAGGCTCTCGAATCGGAGCCCATCCACCCCAACTCGAAGTCCAACCTCGCAGCCGAGGGCACCACGGGTAAGGACTTCAAGCTGTCAGCACCCGTCGAAGTGGAGGGGACCTTCCGGATGGCGCGGGTGACCCCCAACCCCCTTGAAACCAGAGGTGTCGTTGCGGTCTACGACGGTTCGGTCCTGACGATCTACGGCTCGACCCAGTCGGTCTTCTCCTGGAAGACGGGGTTCATAGAATCACTCCGGCTCAAACCGGAGATGGTCAGAGTGGTCCAGATGGACACCGGAGGGGCCTTCGGCTCCAAGGGCGGAATCTTCCCCGAGTATGTCGCGGCGGCCTATGCGGCGATGAAGCTCAGGAGGCCAGTGAAGTGGGTGGAGAGCAGGTACGAGCATCTGATGGCGACTGACCAGGGCCGCGGAGTCCGCGCCCGGATGAAGCTGTTCGCGGACAGGAGCGGGAGGGTGAAAGGACTGAAGGGGGACATCCTGGTCGACACCGGCGCCTATCCTACCGAAGGGGACTGGTCGACGGGCTGGATTGCATTACAGATTACGGGGCCATACTCGATTCCGCGGGCCTTCGTGACGTCCAAGATCGTGCTGACCAACAAGGTGACCAGGGGGCCCTATCGGGGGGCAGGTCGCCCGGAGGCTGCCTTCTTCATGGAGAGGATCATGGACAAACTCGCAGACGAGCTCAAAATGGACCCTGCGGAGCTGAGGCTCAGGAACGCCGCTTCGAAGCGGTGGGAGTCCCCGACTGGGCTGAAGATCGGCCCATCCAGACCATTCATGAAAGAAGCGCTCAGGGAGTTCAGGTACGCGACAAGGAAGAAGAAGGAAGCTCTGGGCGTTTCATTCTTCGTGCTCGTCCCAGGGGCCCACGGCGGGGAGTCAGGTAAGGTCGCAGTCAAAGGAGGCAGGGTGAAGGTCTGGCTGGGCGGGAGTTCACACGGGCAGGGGCACGACGTCTTCGTGAAGAGCCTCGTCAGCAAGGAACTCGGCGTGAAGGGCGACCTCATCGACTTCCAGATGGCCGACACCAAGTCGCTCTCCGGGGGGGTCGGGAGCTGGGGCAGCAGGACCGCGATGCTGGGCGGGGCAGCGGCGATCGAAGCGAGCAGGAAGCTGAAGGCCATGGCCAAGAAGAAACTGAAGCAGGCGTATTCGCCTAGACGCCTTCTGGAAGGGGAGTACGAGGCAGAAGCCTCCTTCAAACCAGAAGAAGGCCTGAACTCGTTCGGAGCGAACCTCGCGACGGCGCGAATCAACAAGGACGGAATGGCGGCGATCGACGAGATCGTCTCCTACTACGACGTGGGGAGGCCCCTCAACCCCGTGATGATCGAGAGCCAGATAACCGGCGGCTTTGCGCAGGCCGTGGGAGAGGTTCTGTACGAGCGTGCGCTCTACAGCGACGACGGGCAGCTGCTCACCGCGACCCTGGCCGACTCCGGGATGCCCCATTCCACCGAGATGCCCAGGTTTGTTGCCAAGACAGCCTCTCATCCATCGTATCTCCCGCACGGAGCGAAAGGGCTCGGCGAAAGCCCTACGATCGGAGTGCCTCCCGCCGCGACTAGAGCCCTGGAGAGGGTCCTCGGCAAGAGCATCACCAGCCTCCCGGTAGAAAGCGAGCAGCTCTGGGTAACATTGGACTGACAGCGAAAGCAGCGACCGTTCTGGGGTGCGATCGACCAGAGTCTGGCTTCCCAACAATATAAGAAGGCAGACGCTCGGAGGGCTGCTCGCGACTTTGCTTCCTCCTGCGTTTGATTACGCCGCACCCAGAAGTATCTCCGAGGCCGTGGACCTGCTGAAGCGTGGAGGGGAGGGTGCGAAGGTCATCGCAGGGGGACAGAGCCTCCTCCCTCTGTTGAAGCTCAGGCTCACCCTGCCGACCCTACTGGTCGACATCTCCAGGATACCCGGCCTCGAGTACATGAGGGAGGCAGAGGGATCCCTCAGGCTGGGCGCCATGACGCGCATGGCCGACCTCGAAGCATCGTCCCTCCTGAAGAGAAAGTATCGGATCATCCACGACGCGTCGAAGGTCATAGCCGACCCCCTCGTCAGGAACCTGGGCACGGTGGGAGGGAACATCTCCCACGGCGACCCGGCGAACGACATGCCAGCGGTCACTTTGGCGCTCGACGCGGAGTTCGAGGCGACCGGGCCTGCCGGGACCAAGAAGATCAGAGCGAGAGATTTCTTTCTGGACACATATTCCGTGGCCCTAGACCACGAAGACATCCTGACAGAGATACGATTTCCGCAGGCTGCCTCCCGCTCCGGGAGCGCTTACCTGAAAGTAGAGCAGAAGGTCGCCGACTTCGCGGCCGCAGGCGTCGGCGTCTTCCTCCGCGTCGATGCGAAGGGGGAGTGCGACAGGGTCGGCATCGGGCTCACGGCCGTTGGGCCGAAGGCGGTCAAGGCCACAAAGGCAGAGGACGCGCTCCTGGGTCAGAAGCCGACCGACAGGGAAGCCGTGAAGAGCGCGGCGGTGCTCGCTGCGGAGGCATCAACCCCTACGTCAGACATCAGGGGGACCGCCGAGTACAAGCGGGGCCTGGTCAAGCTGCTGACGGCCAGGGCGGTGAAGCTCGCCTACGGGCGGCTCAGGGGAGGGTCGTCGTAGGTGGCTGCGAAGAAACACGTCGACGTGACCGTAAACGGGCTCCGGCACGAGGCCGACGTCGAACCTCGGCGCCTGCTCGTCCACTTCCTGAGAGAAGATCTCGGGCTGACAGGGACCCACGTCGGGTGCGACACCACGAACTGCGGGGCGTGCACTGTGCTGATGGACGGCAGGGCCGTGAAGTCCTGCACAGTCCTTGCAGTCCAGGCTGATGGGAGGGAGATACTCACAGTCGAAGGCCTTGCGCGCGACGGGAAGCTGCATCCTGTCCAGCAGGCCTTCCTCGACAAGCACGGACTCCAGTGCGGTTTCTGCACCCCGGGGATGCTGATGACAGCCTACGCGCTGCTGGAGAAGAACCGGAGGCCAAGCGAGGATGAGATCAGGAACGCCATCTCCGGGAACCTCTGCAGGTGCACGGGTTACGTCAAGATAATCGAGTCAGTCGAACACGCTTCGCGCCTGATGGGACGCCAGAGCCGGCGGGCTCGATGAAGCCTGGCTAGCCTGCACCTTCCCTCTACTCGCCGTCTGCCAGCCTCTAGGTGAAATACGCAACGGGGGAGACGGCGAGGAAGTAGCGGCGACGACGGCTTAGGGGATGCGTATATGAAAGAGAACGAGTCATCCGGCGGTGTGAACGAGACCGAGACTTTCTGGAGAGGATTCATCAGGAAGCACCTCCCTGCGCTGACGGCGTTCGTGGCCGCGGCCGTCCTGGCTTTCGCGTGGGCCGTCTACGTGTTCTGGTGGTTCGCCGGCGACGCCCAGTCCACGGGCCTCGTCCCGGGTACCATAGGCTTCTGGACGATGGGGAACCTGATCAGCTTCATGATATATGCCATCATCTGGGAGCTGATTCTGGTCGGGGTCCCGGTGGCCATAGGCGGAGTGATCGCCTGGCGGTGGTGGAAGAGGCTCCCCGACGAAGGGAGGGGAGGGCTCTGCTTCAAGCGCTCACGGTCGGTCAGAGGGGGCGGCGGGGTCTCCTTTCTGATTTTCATCGCGTTCTGCATCAAGGTGTACGTCGACGGGAACTGGAACGTCCCCGTCGCGGCTTTCTCACTGAACTACGTGGTGAGCTCAGTCATCACAATCCTGCTCTGGGGAGCGGTGATCTTCGGAATCCCGGCCGCCATAGCGCTCGCGTGGTGGCTGAGCCGAGAAGCGAAGATGCCATAGGGTAGATGCCCCTGAGCCGCAGAAGCCCCGGACTGGTGGCAAAGGCCGTCCTCGTCTCCGTCCCGGTCATCCTCCTGATACTCGGAGGGCTCTACGAGATTTCGCTGGCCGTCGTGAGCTTGCTCAGGTTCCCAGCGCTGGATTCACAGCCAGCTGTCAGGCTCTCGGGCGGGGCCGTGTTCGCAGCGGGCCTCGGGCTCGCGGCCTGGGTCTTCATGTACAGGCGCCCGTCGGACATGATCGTCTCCACTTACTTCACATTCATGAAGCTCTTGACCAGGTCGCCTCTCTCTGAGCCAGAGGGCAGGACCGAGCCTCTGGTGATCAGCGGCCCCCAGAGATACCTCAGGCATCCGCTCTACCTCGGCGTCACTACGATGTTCCTCGGCTGGTCCCTTCTCACCAGCAGCGCCGCAACCCTCTTCACCGCTGTGCTGGTCCTGCTCTGGTTCCGCTTCATACTGATACCATTCGAAGAGGCCGAGCTGAGGGCGATCTTCGGCGACCGGTACGCGCGTTACTCGGCCGAAGTCCCCATGCTCATCCCGCTCGAACGGAGGAGAGGTCGCAGGTCAGGAAATGGCGGGGTTCCTCTTCCGCAGGGCGCGCCGGACGCCCCTGACGAGGCGCGCCAGCGGGCGGTTGCGCCTCTCCAGGTTCCTAGCCAGCACCTCCTCTTCGGAGACCAGGGTTACCTTCAGCTCGTTCACGTGGACCCTCGCGTAGAAGAAGTAGATTGGGACCCCGACCATCACCGCAAGCGTCCCTATAATCTGGTCAGAGGTCGAAGTAGAGTACAGGAGGTAGAGGCTGATGGCCGCTCCCGCCCAGGGGATCACACTCTGTCCGCGGAGTCCGTGCTCCCCTTTGTTCAGCACAGATAGCGAAAGGCAGACGAGCAGATAGCAGACCCCCAGGTTGAAGACCGCGAAGGAAATGAGCTGTGAGATCTGAGAGTAGAACGAAAGGGCCAGGGCCACGGCACCTTCGATGAGCACCGCCACGTAGGGGGTCCTGTAGCGCGGATGTACCCGCTGCACTGCCTTCGGGAGGAGGCCGTCCGACGCCATGGCATAGATCAGCCTGGCGGTCCCCAGGACCTCTGTCTCGTCGACCCCTGCCACCGAAGCGAGGGCGCCCACCCCTGTGATTATCGCGCCTGCTCCCCCAAGGAGCATCGACCCGACCAGGACCAGGGGTACTGCGCTCGTCGACAGCGTCGACCAGTTCACTACCCCGAAAGCTGCGAAGTTCGTGACGACGTAGAAGAAAATGACGACGGCCATTCCGCTAATCAGGGCGCGGGGGACGTTCTTCTTCGGGTCGACCACTTCGCTCGCAGGGAGGGACCCCAGCTCGAAACCGGCGTACGCCCAGAAGACGAGGACGACCACCGTCCCGAAGTTGCCGAGGCCGACCGGCGCCAGAGGAGAATAGTTCCCGAGGAGCCTCGGGCTGTAGAGGAGGGTCCCTACGCCGAGGACAATGATCATCAGGAGCGGGGTGAGCTTGGCTATGGTCAGGACGTCGTTCACCCTGCCCGCGGCCTTTACCCCATAGATGTTGATGAAGACTGCCGCCGAGATGAACAGGACCCTCACGACGACCTGTTCCGCATATCCGAGGGGGACGAAGTACACCAGGTAGTTCGTGAATACTATGGCGAAGACCGGGAGCGCTACGATCTCCGCGATGCACATGCTCCACCCCGCGATGAAACCCCAGAACCTGTCGAAGGCCTTCGTGACGTAGGCATACGAGCCGCCCACGTTCGGCACGTAGTAGCTGCAGTAGGCGAAGACCATCACCAGGACCATCGAGATCGCCCCGCCGATCACCCAGACGGCGATCGAGAACGGGCCAATCAGGCCGGCCGTCAGCCCTGGAATGATGTAGATGTCGCTGCCCACTATTGACCCGATGACGATGTTCATGAGGTCGAAGTAGGACAGATTTCGTTTGAGCTCCAAGCAGCGGCGTCTGGGAGTCCAGCGGGGCTATTTTGCCTTGCGCGCAGGACCAAGCCGCGTGGCGCCCGCGACGGCCTGACCTTCGGGAAACGTTAGGGAACAATGTTTCATGTTCAATTTGCTTGTACGAGCCTCTGAGACCTGTCACAAAACGCTGTATCATATCGAGTCCCACGCCCGGCATCTTTCGTGAAGACGAAAACCGTAGCAACGGCCGCGCTCATCGCAATTCTCCTCGCAGGAGTCGCAACTGCGGCATTCGCAAGCACAGGCCAGCTAGCCAGCACGTCGCAGAGCCAGAACCGAGGCGACGACCGCGGGCTGGGTGACGGCCAAGGTCTGGGACACGACCGCGACCAAGGCAACTTCGCAGCATGCAACAATCTGACCGTCGGCGAGGCCCTGACCGTCTCGGGCCCCGCAGGGCGTTACTTCAACGCAAGCAACCGTCAGATAGGCGGGAACGCCTCAGGCACCTTCACCTTCACTGTCGCAGCCAAGTACGCCGAAGGCTGCACCCTCACGATATCTTCCGGCAGCTTCAAGCTCGGTTCCACCACCTACACCGTCACCGGGGGTTCGATAATCCTGAACCACGGCGGGAGGTCCGGAGAAGGCACCGGGACCACTTCTGGTGGCAGCTTCCTCATCAGCATCGCAGGTCTGCAGGGCAACTCCAAGTCTGCGAACATCGGCGCGGTCAGGCTAGACTTCAAGACCGGACAGAACGAGTTCCTGGTCCAACTGCACTCCCCAGCTCTTCCAGACGACGAAGCTGCCGAGAGCGGCTAGACCGGGAATCTCGCTTCTTTTTTTGGTATTCCGCCGACTCAGACCTGCCCTTGGCCAAAGGAAAACAGGAGTGAGCCCGCCCGCTTCACGGGCGAGCGCTTTGGACCGTTTGTTTCTTTCTTCCAGAGATCATGGCAGCGACGAACACCGCCACGGCGACTGCGCCAGCACCAACCGCGAAGATCAGCATGGTGGCCGGATCAATGGACGGCCCGGGGGCGGCCTCGGCCGGAACCGACAGTTGTGCGCTTGTGGGGCTGAACGGTGAAATCTTGCCCGATACGGCGGAGGGGGCCGCCTGGGCAGCCGAGCCTGAAGTGCTGGTCACCGTGAACGTCGTGACGCCGCTCTGGACGGTTCCAGGGCTGCCAAAGTAGACTGGGTATGGATACTGCTGGACCTTCAGGGCGATGTCTGCACCCCTCTGCGGGGGCAGGATCAGGGCCTGGCCGGCGAGCTGGACCTGGTATGGCTGCCAATAGACGGTAACGTTCACCGTCTGGCCCCCTATCTCGACCGGGACCATAGCCTCACCCTTCGGCAGCTGCACTGGAACTGTCAGGTAGGCGCTGACTTCGACAGGGGCGTTGGGCATCACGAGGGTGAAGTTGCCGCCCTGACCGGTCTGCCCGTAGCTCACCCACTTTTCGCCGTAGCCGTATCCCATCCCTACCACGTAGGCAGAGACCGACGCGCCCGCCGCGGCGGTCCCGTTGAAGAACGAGACGTGGACAGGCGTGCTGGTCAGCGGGAATGACGAGTCGTTCTGGGTGTCGACCGTGACCTGCGTGGAGCCTGTGACTTTCTCTACCGCGTAGCCGTACTCGGATGCTGGAGGGTTGAAGCGGATCGGTATGGTCGTGGAGTTGACTGCCGCCCCGAGGGGGCACGGGTAGCACGGCGGGTAGTTCTGCTGGTAGTAGGCTGCCGCTGTTATGAGATAGGTCCCGCTGGGCAGGCCGAAGCCCGCCTCGGGATAGTTGCCGTTGAAGCTGGCCACTTGGTACCCACTCGTGTTGTATGCTGTCAGCGTGTACTGGTACGGCAGGTCCTTCGTGGTCTGGACGGTCACCTGGACGATGTTGAGAGCGGCCGTTGCCCCAGTGGTGGTGACAAGGGCGGCCGCTGGGATGGAGAGCCCGAGGAGGATGACTGCGATGAGTGCTGGAGAGCGTCTTGCGTCTCTTGGAAGAATGCTTCCGAATTCTGTCATCGTTTTTTCCAAAGAGGTCCGGTGACAGAGGCGAGTTAATCCTAGGCAATAGAACGGGCGTTCTGGACCTCGGAACATCCTGACATGAGACGCATCTCGCTGGAGCTTCAGCGTCCCCTTAGCAGCGACTGGAGCCTGGCCTTCCACTCGCCCTTGCGGTCCATCATCTTCGCCTCGAAGACCTCCCTTCCCCCGACGGTCACAACCGGGACTCTGATCAGGTATCGGGCCAGAGACGCCGGATTCCTGTCGATGTCGACAACGGTCAGGGTGAACCCGACCTCCTTCAGCGCCCTAATCTCCGCCTCCACGGCATCGCAGAGGTGGCAGCCCTCTTTTCCGAATAGCACCACCTCCAGCGGTCCTCTGTTTTGCGTCGACCTGGGGCCACCCCCAGATTGGGCACCGCTACTCATGGAGGTAGGCGTCCCTGACCTTCTCAACATCCACTTCCCTCAGCGCCGGGGCGCCGCTCTCACGGTTAAAACGTAGACCCCGCTCATCTTGCTCCCGGCTCCCCTGCCAATCGGAGGATGCCAGAGCCCGAAGATTCTTCCAAAAATTATTAATCCAACGAGTCCCCGACATGCAACGATGAAAACAATCTCGAAGAACGAGCTGTCGGCCAAGCTGGGCGCACCCGGCGTGGTCGTAGTCAACGTCCTCGAACCTCAGGCCTACGAGAAGATCCACATCAAAGGCTCCGTTTCAATCCCTCAGAGCGCTCTCCAGGCAGGAAGGTGGAAAGAGCTGGACAAGAGCAAGGAAATCGTCACCCATTGCTCCAGCTACACGTGCAACGCCTCGAGAGAGGCTGCGACATTCCTCGAAGAGCAGGGATACAACGCGAGGGCCTACGAGGGCGGGATGAGAGAGTGGGCGGAATCCGGGCTCCCGACCGAAGGGAGGCTCGCCCCCCAGCAGTGGCTAGCGGAGAGGTACGGACCTTCGCAGTCGATGGCTGCTCCCTCATAGCGGGAAACTGGGACCCGAGGGGAGACATCTCCCTCCTCCCGGCCGTCCTCCCATTTTCAGAACACGAGCTAACGCATTTTAGGCGCCAAACCCTGCGCAGGGCACGTTGAGTGCCGCCGAGGCCGACCTGCCAGCCGAGCTCAGCGACGCCTGGAGCAAGCTGAAGAGGGGAGGGGACGCGCGGAAGCTGCGGAACCATCTGCCGGCTCTCCGCCGGTCAGTCGGGGGCGTCACCGAGCTCGAGTCGTCGCTGAAGGAAGCCTTCGGAGGGATCGGGCCGGATGCGGTCTCCCCGGACAGTCGCGCGTCGGTCCGCACCACCCTCGTCTCATCTCTCCAGTCCCACTCCCTCTCGATCGTGGGCGTGCTGAATGTGTTCTCACGGCTCTCGTCGGACGCCCAGGGCGCTGTCCAGAGTGTGCTGGGGTGGATCGCCGAGCATCTTGTCGGCATCTTGACGGCGTTCGCGGCGCACCTGGGACTCCAGAACTGGAGCGTCGCGGCCCAGCTCTCAAGCTTCCCGCCCGGAGCCAGCTTCACGATAACCCTGACATTCATCTGAAGAGGGAGCAAGTTGGCCCAGACCTCTCTGAGACGGACTCCCTCCGGCGGGAGCGTCTCCTCGATCGAGAACATCGTGATAATACTGCAGGAGAACCACACCTTCGACAACTACTTCGGGTCGTATCCCGGAGCCGACGGCACAGCCGGGAAGGCTTACTGCCTCCCTGATGCACCGGGCTCAAAGAAGTGCGTCAGCCCCTTCCACGACACCAGCCTCACCCCCGCAGACACGAATCACAACTGGAAGGCCGCCCACGCCGACTACGACTCGGGGAAGATGGACGGGTTCGTGTACACGGAAGGGAACACGGAAACCATGGGCTACTACGACGGAACCGACCTCGCGCGGTACTGGAAGGCTGCGGGTGAGTACGTGCTGTGCGACAGATACTTCACTTCCGTCATGAGCGAGAGCGCACCTAACCACCTCTTCCTGGTGGCTGGGACGGCTGGAGGCTTGCTAGATGACAATGTGCCGAGGACCCTCGACTTCCCTCCGGTGTTCCAGCGGCTCGACGCGGCTGGGGTGTCGTGGAAGGTGTACGGCTTTTCGAAGTGGTACGAGAGCTTCGCATACGTACAGAGTTCCTCCGCCGCGAAGGCGAACTTCAGGAGTGCGGGGAGCTTCAGGGCCGACGTCCAGGCAGGTTCCCTCAGCCAGGTCTCGTGGATAGTCGGCGCCCCTGGAGGGTCTGAGCACCCTCCTCAGAACATCCAGACCGGCGAGAACTCGGTGGCGGACATAGTCAACGCTGTCGGGGCCAGCCCCTACTGGCCGTCGGAGGCCATCTTCGTGACCTGGGACGACTACGGGGGATTCTTCGACCACGTCCCTCCCCCGCAGGTGGACAGCTTCGGCTACGGGTTCAGAGTCCCCTGCCTGGTCATCTCGCCGTTCGCGAAGGCCGGTTTCATCGACAGCACTACGAACGACCACACATCGATACTGAAGTTCGTCGAGACTCGCCACGGGCTTTCACCGCTTGCTACGAGAGACGCTTCCGCAAATGACTTCCTCGAGGCGTTCGACTTTACCCAGCCGCCTCGCCTCTTCTCCCCGATCTAGCGGACCGATTTGAAAACCTGAACATTCACGCGCAAGACTAAAGTGCTGCGAAGAGCCATAGGCCCGACGAAATGAGAGGCACCTGCGACGCCTGCAGGAACCAGAGGAGCTGTGCCGAGTGCGGGAAACCAGTCGCCTACTTCGACCACGTCGGCGTGAGAGCGTCTTCGGGCAGCAGGCTTGGTTCGGGAATCTGGCACGTCGCCTCCCCCTGCGGCCACGCCCAGAAGCCCCGGGTCAAAACCGCGGCGGGGCCAGGCCTCGCTGTGTACAACGGAGGGCCGCTCTGGCAGTCGGCCTTCAGGTGGCAGAACGTCTACTGGGGAACCTACTGGCACGGGAAAGCGCCTGCCATCAGTCCGGCCGAAGTCGACCTGGCCGTGAACGACATCGAAGCCAACCGCAGCTACTCCGGCGGGCTCTCCGAGTACAACGTGAGACAGGGAGCCGCTCTACCGAGCAAGGCCATAGCCGACGACCCGCCCTCCACGATGGACGACTCTCAGGTAGGCCCGAAGATCAAGGCTTGGATACAGTCCGGGCTCGTCCCCGACCTCGGCCAGCAGGGGGCGTACAACATCTTCCTCCCACCGGGGACCTCGGTCACCCTCGGCGGCTCGGCTTCATGTCAGTCCTTCTGCGACTACCACAACTTCGACGGGAACCACTTCTACACCGTCGAGCCGTATCCGTGCACAGCCGGCTGCAACCAGTGCACTCCGAGCGCCTTCGACACTTTGACGATGGGCCTCTCCGAGGAGATGACCGAGCTCAAGACAGACATGAACCCTGGGACCGGCTGGGTCATAGGAAACGAGGAGCTGTGCGACTACTGCGACGCCAGTTTCGTCTGCAGGAAAGTATCGACGGGCGAATACGTGAACGCCTGGTACAGCAACGCCAGGAGAGCGTGCTGGGCACCCTGACCTAGGCTACTCTTCCCGGACCTTCTTGTGCCCGCGGTTCTTCGAGGGGGTCCACCCTCCGTCTTTGTTCCGCCTGTATCCTTCGTCGTAGTGGTCCCGGAAGTCTTCCGACGTGATCAACGAGTCGCGCGGGACTATCGCTCCCCAGCCCGGACCCCTCATTACGATTTCGTTGAAGTCGGGGTTGAGAACCACATCCTTGGAATAGTAAGGGCGCTGGTGCCACACCTCCATGTCGAGTATGCGAAGCCTCTCCCCGCGGTCCGCAATCAGCATCGAAGTCGCGTCCGGGCCCGTCGGCTTGCCGACGAGGTCCCCACGTTTCACCTCCACCTCTTTGTCGCTATACCTCAGAGTCCCCCTGCCTTCCAGGATGAGGTAGTACTCGTCGACGTCCGAATGGCTGTGGTACCTCGCCGCGTTCTCATCCTTCTCAATGACTTCGACCTTGAAGAAGGCCCGGCCGGGGCCGAGGAGGGGCATGATGAACCTGTCGAAGGACCCGGCCTCATCCTTCATAGTCAGGGACCTCTCGGCCCCATCGAGAAGGGCGTCGTCGAAGACGTTGACGACCGGCTTCCTCCACTGGTTCTCCGATATCACCGCTCCTTGTTTCACATAGACCTCGTCCCCCCAGAAAGAAGCGAGCCGGAGGACGTAGTCGAGCGCCTCCTGGTCAAGGGCTGGGATGGTCAGGAACACCTCCCCCTTGGAGTTCTTGTTGAGGTTCCCCGCTTTTTTCCCGAGCTCGTCCCAGAGCCAGTTAGCGAAAGGGAGCAGCCTCGCGCCGTGTCCCTTCGGAATGGACGTTCTCGACTCGAAGAAGAGCTCCCAGGCGAGGTCGACCCTCAGCGCCCCCTTGCGAGGCTCGTCATCCAGGGTTATCTTCACGTCCTCCTTCACAGACCGGCGCCGAATAAAGTATCCTTTCGCCAGCAGCGAAGTCACATTCGCGCTTCCCTCGAGTCTTGTTGCGCTTGGAGGCCCATCGACTTTCATCCAGAGGCACGCTCCGAGGGCCCGACTACGGTCTCGCCGATTGAGCAGCTGCGGCTTTCCCCATCACCTGCTGCAGGGACCCCCATCCGAGAGGTCAGGTGCTCTATCCTCCTCCAAAGGTTTCGAGTTCAAATAGGGCCGGTCCGCCATCGGAGGTGAAACGTACTGGCCATAGACCTGACCGACCCCATCATCCTGCTCACCCTCGCCCAGACCGTCATCCTCACCCTGACGATGGTGGTCTTCATCATGTCCTTCCGCAGCCAGAACGTCGCGATAAAGGACGCCGCCTACCAGAAGGCGCTGGACGACTACACCGCCTCGATCTCCATGCTGGTCCAGAACCCGGAGCTCGGGTCGGTCATCGACGACATGGGCCGGGGAGTGGGGCTCGCTCAGGGGCTGGCGGAGAAGGACCGGACGGTGTTCGGGTACATGCTCCTCAACTACTCGCTCTTCGAAAGGGTCTACCTCCTCTACGAGAAGAAGTGGATCGACGAGGAGACCTGGACTCAGTGGCACAACTGGATGAAGACGATGGCCAAGCACCCGATGTTCCAGGAAGTGCACAACCGGTCCCAGGGGACCTTCGACACCGATTTCCAGAGACTGGTCGACGAAGCTACGAAACGGTCAGGGTAAGGTGCATCAGGCGAGCGTCTGCTGCTCGTCTCTGATCTTGATCTCTTCGCGGGCGGCCAGCTGCTCCTCGAGCTTCCTGACCCTGGTGCCAAGCTCTGCGACAGAGCGTCCTAGCTCCTCCACCATAGCTGCGAGCTTCTGGTCCTCTGCCTCCCCGGCGGCCGGGATCCTGAACGTCTTGGGGAGCCTCCCCTCTTTCAGCATCAGCATCACGAGCTCGTACAGCTTCTGCTCGACCACCAGCCTGTCCTCCTCCGAGGCAGGGAGCGTCCCAGAATAGAGCTGCACCAGCCTGTCGAGGTCCGAGTACCTCCTGTCCCTGTACACCACCCGGTACTGATACCCCGTCCCGATGGCGTTGGCATAGGACCAGACGTCGGACTTCTTGGTCCTGTCGAGCTGGGGCCCGTCCATCAGGAACTCGACGTCTCTCCCGTTCATGGGGTTCTTCTCCGCCAGGTTCGGCTTCACAGAGCCGTTGAGATACGACACGACGAACTCTTCGACGAGCCTGTGTCTCATGGTCCCGCTGAAACTCCCCTCGATGCTTTCGATCATCCTTACCTCCCGTGGCCGCGCAGCCTGCTAATGAGAGTCTGAATCAACGAATCTTCATCACGAAGTCAGTCTTGACTACCCGCCTCCCGGGCTCCCAGAAGTCCCAGGGGAATCCTCAGGGCCGGCAAGCGGGTCGAAACCGCTTAAATCGCCCCGGGCAGCCACAGCATCGATGTCCCTTTCAGGAACCAAGGTAGCAATCCTCGTCGAGAATCTCTATGAAGACCTGGAGTTCTGGTATCCATACTACAGGCTGAAGGAGGAAGGGGCCGAGATCACTGTCATCGGCACTGGGTCGAGCCAAGTTTACAAGGGCAAGCACGGCCTGGAGGCAAAACCCGACATCGCCGCTGACAAGGCGGACCCGCGCGGCTTCGACGCGGTTGTCATTCCCGGCGGCTACGCGCCGGACTACATGAGGCGGTATCCTCCCCTTCTGAGCTTCGTCCGAGGAATCCACGACCAGGGGAAGGTGGTCGCCGCCATTTGCCACGCCGGCTGGGTCCTGGCGTCGGCAGGGCTGACGAAGGGGCTCTCGATGACCTGCTTCAGCTCGATCAAGGAGGATGTAATCAACGCCGGCGCGAACTACGTGGACCAGCCGGTCGTCAAGGACAGGAACATCATCACATCGCGCTTCCCGGCCGACCTCCCCGCGTTCTGCAGGGAGATCATCTCCTCCCTGAAGACGAAGGCTCCCCGGGCACGCGCGCCCTCGAAGTCAGGCAACGGAAGGCGCTGACAGCCGGCCCTGCTGAAATACCACGATTTGGGAATCGGAAGGGTAGTCCCTCCGGCCGAGCTCGTAGACTGCGCAGGCAAAGCTCTTCTCGTTTAAAGGGCGCTGCCTCTTCTGGCGCGCGATGAACATCGTCTCGGCCGGGCTGCTCCTCTTCTGGGGAGTCTATTTCGGCATGGCGGGGACAGGCAACGTCGTCGACTGGCTGACGAACCACGGATATCGCGGCCGGTTGTTCCGCTCTTCGAGCAAGAACCTCGAGCTCATGGAGAAGGTCGCCGAGAGGCACGGGTCGGGAACGTCCGCCATAGGGGCCCTGTTCGCCCTGATCTTGTCCTGGGAACTGCTGGCCTCGGTGACATATTTTGCAGCGCTCGCCCTCTATGTGTATGGCAGCGTGTACCTCCTCCCCTACGCATTCTTCATCGGGATGGGCCTCTTCGCAGGGCTAATCCTAGGCAACGAGGCCTTCGTATACTACGACGACGAAGAAGAGCACGTAATCATGCTGCTGGCGCAGCTCGTGTCCTATGTGGCGGTCGTTCTGCTCTAGGGAGACCCACCAGGTTTAACACCCGGCTGGACTAGTCGCCGTGATCAGACTGAACAAGAGACTCAGAGATGCCCTGACGGGCGACTCCAGTGTCGCCCCGATAATGCAAACCATCGGGATGCGGCTGGTGAGTTTAGGAGAGGGAAAGGCGACGGTCACCCTGAAGGCGGACAGCCGGTTCCATAATCCCATGGGGACCCTCCACGGCGGGGTCATGACCGACCTCGCCGACGCCTGCATGGGAATCGCGACCATGTCCACCCTCGCCGACGACGAGTCGTTCACGACCCTGGAGCTGAAGATGAACTTCCTCCGGCCTGTCATCGAAGGAGAACTGACCGCAGACGCCAGGGTGGTCCACCGGGGAAGGACAGTCGTGATGGCAGAGGTCGCGGTGAGGAATCAGGGGGGCAAGGACGTCGCGAGGGGGACCGCCACCCAGATGGTGCTCCGGGCAGGGAAGTGACAGGATGCGCTTCAGGGTCACACGCGCGAAACCCATCGACATCGAGCTCCTCGTCGAGCACCGGCTGAACATGTGGCGCGAGATCCGCCCCGAGTTTAGGAAGAAGATCGACAGGTCCGCATCCTATACCCAAGATTGGATAAGGAGGAAACTCTCTAGCGGGGAACTGGTTGGGTTCATCGCAAAGACTGCAGACGGGAAGGCGGCAGGCAGCGGCTGCGTCTGGCTCAGAGAAGAGCCTCCAAGGCCCGCCAACCCATTGCACGTCGTCCCGTACCTGATGTCGATGTACACGGTAAAGGAGTTCAGGAGAAAGGGGGTGGCCAAGGCCGTCTTGAGACAAGCGGTCAGGTGGAGCAGAGCGCATCACCACGAACGGATCGTTCTTCACGCCTCCGACGACGGCAGGCATCTGTACGAAGAGTTCGGTTTCGCTCCCGGACGAGAAATGAGGCTGATGCTCAATCTCCAATGAGAGATTGAAACGATTGTGCGACCTTTCCTGAAATTTCGTTTGCCGGCGTAGGTTCAGATTCCCAGCTAACCGGCAGAGATGAGCCGCCTCACGCACGGAAAGGTAGGCCGTCCCCCGGCGTCCACCGGCTGTACGCTTTTACTCACGTGGTCTCCATCCCATCCGACAACAATTGGAAGGCTACGCATTCAGATGCAGCGACGTCGGCATGAAGTGCGGCTTCGAAGTGAAAGGGGCCTCGTCCCGCGACGAGGTAATGCAGGTCGCGTCCGTCCACGCGAAGACCACCCACAACATGCAGACGATTCCGCCCGACCTCGTCCAGAAGGTCAGCTCGGCCATTCGAAGCTAAGCTGACCGCCCTGCCTTTTTCTGACAGAATCGCATTTGAATCACCCTGGATGCCCAGCGGCGGCGTGGGCGTCACACGGAGGGCCGAGCCGTTTGCGCTCCTGAAGTCTCACCCGGTCGTTTTCCTACTTCTCCTTACTCCCGGGATTCCAGAGTATCTCTCGGGGTCGAGCGCGGTCAGCGCATTGTTGCTCAACCCAGCCCTCTTCGTCTTCCAGGCGCTCGCGAACCTGGGGCTCTATGGGTCGGGCGCCCTGCTCATACGCGAAGCGAAGGTCAGGTGGAACAAGGGGTGGGGAACCGTGCTCCTTCTCGGGGGAGCGTACGGCATACTCGAAGAGGGGGTAGCCCTCAGCACGCTCTTTAACCCAAACGCAGGGCCTGTGGGTTCCCTCGGCATCTACGGCCACTGGCTGGGGGTGAATTGGATCTGGCTCGCCGGGATAGTTCCTTTCCACGCAGTATTCAGCATCTCACTGCCGATTTACCTCATGGGATTGGCTCTTCCGGAGACCTCAGGGCGAAGCCTGGTGAACGGGAAGCGGGTGGCCATCACTTCCGCGGTCCTGGCGGTCGACGTGCTCCTCCTGATGGCCGTGGTCAACCACACGACCGGGTACTGGATGGGTTCGACCATTCTGGTTGGCAGCCTTGCTTCAATAGCGGTCCTGGTCTGGGCTGCCTGCCGCGTCCCTGCCGACCTCCTGACGCTTGGTGCGGGAAACAAGGCGGTGTCCAACAGGGCCCTGGCCGCGATCGGGCTCTCGTTCTTCCCTGCGATTCTTCTCTCCGAGGGCCTTCCACAGGGTGCAGGGGTCCCGCCTTCAGTCGACTTCGCGCTGGTCCTGCTGGTGCAGGCCCTATACCCGGTCTACCTCACAAGACGATCATGGCCTCAAAGGGGGACCATCTCCCTCGCTCTCGGCCTCATCATTCCGATCGCCGTCTTCGGGCTCATTTCGCAACTCGGGCTTCCCCTAGTGCTCCTAGCAGACGCAGCGATCTTCCTCCTGTTCAAGAGGCTGTGGCGGCAGACTTTTTGTCCCTGCTGAGGTCGGGATCTTCGCCTTGACCCTCGCCACCGTTCGGAGGTTTTCAAAGAGAGCGGATTCGTACGCCAGGTACAGGCCTGGTTACCCCCCCGCGGTGCTCTCTGTGCTTAGGAAGGAAATCGGCCTCGGCGGCCGGGACGTCGTCGCGGACATCGGCTCGGGGACCGGCCTGCTTTCGCGCCTCTTCCTTGAGAACGGAAACAGGGTGTACGGGGTCGAGCCGAACGGCAGGATGAGGTCTTACGCCGAGAAGGCACTCGGAAGCTTCAAGAATTTCACAAGCGTGCCAGGGACCGCGGAGCGCACGACCATCCGGGCAGGAGCCATCGACCTGGTCGCAGTGGGCCAGGCCCTCCACTGGTTCGACAACCTCAGCGCGAAGGCAGAGTTCTCGAGGATCGCGAAACCAGGCGGCCATCTCTGCGTAGTGTACAACGAGAGGGGGGACGACGGACTGGGCCGCACGTATGGCAGGCTGATCAGAAAGCACGAGACAGACCGGCCGAGGGTCCTGCACACGGGCGCCAGGCGAAGGGCGAAGTTCTTCAAGGATGGAGAGTATTCCAAGTCCACTGTCCCGAACGGGCAGGTGCTGGACTTCGAAGGGTTTCTAGGCCGTCTCGTTTCGAACTCATTCATGCCCTTCCCAGATGAGGCTGGCTTCGTCGAACTAAGAGCAGATGCAGCGGAAGCATTCGAGAGGTTCAGCTCCGGCGGAAAGGTCACCCTCCGCTACAGGACCGACATCTTCATCGGCAGGATTCCGTAACCCTCGACATGGTCCCGAAGCAACGGGGTTCTCCAGGTTCGGGATGCGCATGCGCCGAGATGGTCGACACCCAAGGTCCGGGCACGTTTTTGGAGGAGTCCCTGGCTTGGGAAAGGTGACCCTCCCAGGCCTGAAGGACGTCGAGCGGGCGGCGGATAGGATAGCAGGCGTAGCCAGCAGGACGCCGCTTGTGGAGTCCCCAGCGCTTTCCAAGATCGCTGGGCGCCAGGTGTACCTGAAGCTGGAGTGTTTCCAGCCCATCAAGGTCTTCAAGATCAGGGGCGCTTACAACAAGACCTCCCAGGCGAGGGAGAGGAGCGTCGTGGCCGCGTCTTCTGGGAACCATGGGATCGCGGTGGCCTACAGCTCCCGCCTGCTCGGCAAGAAGTGCACCGTGGTCGTCCCCGAGACCATCGTCAGAGAGAAGGAGGAGGCTATCCTGGAGTACGGTGCCGACGTGGTGAAGGCGGGAAGGTTGAGCAGCGAGCGGGAGGCGAAGGCCAGGGAGATCGCAAGGGCGACGGGCTCTGCGTTCGTGCACCCGTTCAACGACCCGGAGATCATCGCCGGCCAGGGGACATGCGGGCTGGAAATATCAGACCAGCTGGAAGGGTTCGACTCGGTGATAGTCCCAGTTGGGGGAGGGGGACTGATATCGGGCATCGCCATCGCCCTAAAGGGGAGGAACCCAAGAGTGAAGATATTCGGGGTCGAACCCAGTGCGGCCCCGAAGCTCACGGGCGCGCTCGACGCCAGGAAGGTGGTCACAGTCCCCTCTCCGGTTTCCATGGCTGACGGGCTGATCCCCTCTGCCCTAGGGGAACTGACGTTCGAAGCCTGCTCCCGCTACGTCGACGGCGCGTTCACCGCCTCTGAGGATGAAATCTTCAAAGCGACAAAGGTCATGATAAGGAACGCCGGATTCCTGGCAGAACCGTCGGGGGCCGCCCCCCTTGTCCCCCTGATGTCTAACACGGAAAGCCTGGGGGAGAAGGTCGTCGCCGTCGTCTCAGGTGGGAACATCTCACGCGACCTTCTGGCTAGGATCCTTTCGTCGTAGCCCCTGGTCCAGTCGCAAGGGACTTATGCGGGCGCCGCGGGCCGCGAATTCGTGTACGTCAAGAGCCTAGTGGTCTTCGTCCTTTGCACAGCCTTGGTGGTGGGAGTGGCCGTCGTGCTCAACTACGAGGCGGCGACCGTGGGAACCCAAATACAGTCTCTCCCCACGACGAAGGCCACCTGTTCCTCCAGCGACGTCTCATGCCCTCGCTTCTTGCTGGTGTCCTTCAGCCTCCGCGTCCAGAACACCACCGACCAGCTCGGGATCGCCAACCCCGCCTTTCTTTCATTGGTGTTCAACGTGACGGGGGCCGCTCCCCTCGCCAGCGTCCATCTCTACGTCGGCAACTCCTCTGCGGGCGTCGTCCAGGGACCCTTCGCGCCAGGGATCAACCAGATAGTCAACCTCACTCTCTCGGCTACCGTTTCGGTGGTCCCGGGGAGGTCTTACGTGGTCAGCGTCGAAGGAGTCAACGGCGGCGGCGACTATGTCATCAAGTCTGAACAAGTGACCGCCGAGGGCCAGGTCCCCTATACCACATAGGGACTTTCGGTCCAGACCCTCGCTTCCTCCCCGCTAAATACACCGCTGACGCCCAAGCACTAGATGAACTTCGGCCTGACCGCCGCCCTGCAGGAGCTCGCGTCATTCCTCCAGTCAGCTGCCATGGCCGTCCCCATGTCACAGCTCACCTTCGCCTCTTGGCTTGTAATCGCCATCTGCGGATTGTCCAGGACGCACGGTGCCGTTCAACGACACTGAACGGCTTCTCCCCTCCCTTTCAAAAACGTCGTTTCAATAATCCAGCAGTTGATAGGACGCGCGTTGATCAGCGGGTTAAAGCGAAGGCTGAGGCCGGCGGAAGAGCAGTCATGGGACGCCGACCAAGCGCTTGGGCCTGAAGCCGAAGAGGGCCCAGACCCCGTAATGGAAGATGCCGTCTTGGAGACCAGTGATCCGGTCCCAGGGTTCTCACCCGACGACGGGGATCCGGTGGAATACTACAAGGGGATCGTGAAGACAGCGATTGAAAACGGCGGAAGGTACCGGGAGCATCAGATCCCAGTACCATGGCTGAGAATGATACTTGCAGGCCTCGAGTCAAGGAACATCGACCTCGACAAGATGTGGTTCGAGACGGACTGGGATGCTTCCTCTCTCGCGCCCGCCGAGGTCCCACCCTATCGAGAAGTCTTCCCTACAGAGGAAGACAGGTTCGCCGGGCTGAAATAGGCAGCCCTCGGAAGTCAGGTCCGCAGCGCGAGCCCATTGGGAGTCCGAAGTGTCCGGTACACTTTCTGCACCGGGAACGGTCTGACAAGATTCCACCTTCGCCTGAAGGTGTATACGTCAGCCCGGCCCCCCAGCAGCGGCCCTCCGTGAAGTGATGGCTCCCTCCCAGGATTGGTGTGAATCCGGCCTGACATGGAAGAAACTTTGCTAACAATCTTCCTGGCGGGCGCGGCAAGACTGCCCCGCGCACACTACTGCATCCAACTCTTGACACCCGCGCGCCTTTGGCGAGCGATGGAACTACCGGCCCGGAAAATGTACTTCGCCCGCACATTAATGCGTGGTGCTGAACTTCCAGCGGAAGGGAACCGGGCGCGAAGGGGTATTTCATTAAAAGCCATACGAAAGTAGACCCAGCCGGAACGTGAACTTCTCAGTTGGCGATTCTCGCTAGCCTGCCTGAGACGGTATCCTCGCTCGCGTACCTGGGCATTTTGCTCATCGCCGCCAAGCTCGGCGAGGAAGCTTTCCGGAAGGTAGGCCTCATCCCCTTCGTCGGGGCCATACTGGTCGGCACGCTGCTCGGCCCCGGGGTCTTCAACGTAGTCGATGTGCTGCCGACGATCACACTATTCGTATCAATCGGAATCGACTTTCTCCTGTTCGTAAGCGGAGCCGAAGAGTTCGAGGCCGGGCGGCTCCGGGGGGTCCTCGCCAGGAAGACCTCTCTGCTGGTCGCCCTGGCACAGTTTCTGGTCCGATTCCTCGCAATCACCACGATATCCTACTTCCTATTCGGCCAGGTGACCGAGGCCCTCGTCATAGGCATCGTGGCCGGGATGAGCAGCGCAGGGCCGCTGTCAAGACTCCTCACCGACACAGGCCTATCCAGGACTGACGAAGGGACTGCGATATTCTCCCAGGTGCTCGTCATAGAGGTCTCCGCCGTCGTCCTCTACTCATTCGTCTTCGATTTGGCGGGAAAGGCCATCACCCTCCTGTCCGTCGCCACAACCGCAGGCGAACTCGCAGCGGCCATTCTCGGAATAGTGGTCTTCGGCAGGTATGTCATGGTCCCCCTTCTGGAGAAGGTCGAAGTCCATCTGAAGAGCCGCGAAGCCGTCTTCGCGATAATCATCTCGATCCTACTTTTGGCAGGCTTCATCGGCCAAATCACCGGCTTCAACGCGGCAATCGTGGCCCTTTTCCTAGGGCTGCTGATGCAGAGATTCCTCGCTGGCAGGCCGGTCTTGATGGAAAAGCTCCGGGCGTTCACCTACGGGTTCTTCGAGCCAATGTTCTTCGCCGGGCTCGGACTCTACTTCGTACAGGTCACTCCCTCCCTCATCGTCGCAGGGATGGCCATCTTTGGTGTGGCTCTCGCGTCCGATGCGGCGGTCGGAGCTGCTTCAGCGGGTTTCTTCCAGGTCGACCGATGGCGGAACGCCTTCGGGACGTGCGTGAATGGAGGAGTCGATGCGGCCCTCCTCGTCTCGGCGTTCACAGCCGGAACGGCACTGATAGGCGGCTTCGTATACTCGGCGACCGCGATGGGGATCGCTCTCCTTTCCCTGACCGCCCCCCTCCTATTCAGGCGCCGCGCTGAACTCGTCACAATCGACCACGAGGCTGGCACCCAGAGGAAGGTGGTCAAGCAGCACCTTCAGTCGATGACTGCGGCAGAAATCTGCAAGACCCTGCCGTCGGTGGTGGTCCGCGACGACGAGCCGGTGAAGGACGCATTCAAGACTCTCCTTGAATTCGACGCGCGCGCGGCCATAGTACTCAGGGCGGGAAGGCCGATCGCGACCCTGCTGATCCGCGACGTTACAAGCCTGACACGGAGGGAGATGGCCGGTATGAAAGTCTCTGATGCTCCGCTGGCTGAGGCGGTGAAGGTGAGGGAAAGCGAACCTGGTCTGGACCTCACGACCCTATTCAGGGAGACAAACGTTCCCATAGTCGCCGTCGTCAACGAGAAGGGAGAGATGCTGGGGACGATCTTGGAAAGAGAAATCCTGAGGAGGTTGGCCGAGTCACTGGAAGACTGGGACGGCGGAGGCGCGGCTTGACATCGGTCGCAAAAGCGGTCTCATAAGGCTCAATAGTTCATCGTCCTCCTGTAAAGGAGGAAACCGACCGCCATAAGCGCGCACGAGAGCGCGGTCAGGGGGACGAAGAGGGCGAAGTTGACCGTGCCCGTCTGCAGCGCCCTGAACGACTGCACCGCCCATGTCATCGGGTTGAACGAGGAGACTGCCGCCACCGCGGGTGGAAGGATGCTCGAGGGATAGAACTGGGTGCTGAAGAAGGACAGGTAGACCTGGACCGTGCTCCTCACCGTGGCGAAGAGCTCCAGGCTGTTGGCCAGGGAGGCAGCGGCGACGGAGAGTCCGGCGACGGCGCCCGAGTACACGAACATGATCAGGAGCCCGACAAGGAAGAGGTCGAACGACAGGCCGTAAAGCAGCCCGATGACGATCGTCCCCGGTAGGACCGTGACCACAGTCCTGAGCATCCCGGAAAAGAGCCTCGACACCGCGAACGTGTTCTTCCCGACCGGAAGGGTCAGCAGGTACTGCTGCGTGTCCTGGATTATCCTCTCCCTCCAGACGTCCCTCCCGGACTGGAAGGCGGCGACGGTGGCGGTGATGAGATTCGCTCCGGGCGCGATGTAAAGGAAGTAGCTGAACCCGAGGTTCCTGATCATGGCCCCCAGGCTCAGCCCTGAAACCCCGAGGTCGATCATGAAGTTCACGAACATGATCACGAGCATGTACTTGTCGGCGAAGAAGATCCGGAAGTCACGCTCGACGACGGTGGTGGCCTTACTCGAACTTCCCACCCTCTATCTTCCTGAAGAGGAAGGCGCTCCCAAGCCCGAAGAAGACGCCCACGAACAGCAGGAGTACGACGACCTCGTAGGTCCCGGCAGAATATCCCTGGAGGAAAATCGCCCTGACTATGTCCGAAGCCGAAGTCACCGGGGAGTAGGTGGCCACGGGCTGCAGGGCCTTCGGCATGTACGCCAGGGGGTAGATCGCGGCGCTGACCCTCACAGTGGCCAGTTCGGCGAGCGCGATCATGATGTCGAACCTGTTGGCGTTCCTGATCAGCATCGCGAGCGTGATGGAGAGCCCAGAAATCCCCGTGGCCAGGACGAAGATCACCAGGAGGGAGCCGACGACCCCTGCAGCGGAGAAATAGCCGTCGAGGTACGCCACCAGGATCATCATCGGGGTGACGTAGATCAGCCCCCGCACGGCCCCGCCGAGGGCCCTCCCGATCACGAAGAGGGAATGACCGAACGGGAGGCTCAGAAGGTAATCGAGGAGCCCCATCTCCTCTTCCTCGAAGAGGTCTTCGCCGATGATGAACGCAATGGACGTGATGGTCGAGACTACGGCGCCGACAGAGTAGAAGTCGAAGTAGTCGAAGCCGAGTGACGTCGCAAGCTTGGTTACGAGGACAGCGAAGACGAAGAGTTGTATCAGGAAGAACGCCGTCCTGTTGATGAGGATCCAAGGGGACTTCAGAAGCGTCCTCAGGTCCCTCTCGATCAGCACCCATATGACGAAGAGGGGGGATGGCTTTGCGCTCACGCCAGCCTCATTCCGGTGTAAAAGAGAAAGACGTCCTCTAGCGAGGGCTCCTTCAGGTTCACGCTCAGCACCTTCCCTCCCTTGGCCGTGACCACATTGATCATGTGAGGGAGGAGGCCCCTCCCATTCGTCAGCACTATCTTCAGCACGTCGCCTTCGAACCGGGCCTCCCTGACCTCCTCGGCCTTCGAGACCTCAGTCGCCAGCTCAGGGACAGGCACCTCCAGCTTCAGCTCGATCACGTCCCTCCCCTTGAGGCTCCCCTTCAGACTGTCCGGCTCGCCGACCTGCACCATCTCTCCCTTGCTCATAATCCCCACCCTGTCGGACATCCTGTCTGCCTCGTCCATCATGTTGGTGGCGAGGACCACGGTGGATCCCTCCTCCCTGAGCTCGTCGATCATATCCCAGACCATGAGCCTCGAAGGCACATCTAGGTAGGCGGTCGGCTCGTCGAAGACCGCGACCCTCGGCCTCTGGACGAACACCTTCGCGTTCTCTATCTTCTTCTTCGTCCCTCCGCTCAGCATCCATGTCCTCTTCTTCGCCTCCGCGGTCAGCCCGAACTTCGCCAGCACGTCGTCTATCCTCTTCTCCCTGATCCCCTTCTCCACCCCGGTCACCTTCGCGTGCCACTCCAGGATCTCCCTCGCCGAGAGTATCCTGTCATACTTCGGGTCTTGGAAGCTTATCCCGATGAGCGACTTCACCTTGTCAGGCTCCGCTGTCGCGCTGTGGCCGTCGACGAAGACCTCCCCCTTCGTCGGGTTGTACACAGTGGCCATGGTCATTATCAGGGTGGTCTTCCCCGCACCGTTTGGACCAAGGAGCCCGAAGATCTCCTTGTCCCTGATCTCGCACGTGACTCCCTTCACGGCGTCGACGTTCTTGAAACTCTTCGCTACGTCCCTGAACTGAATCATCTCAAACTTCGGCCGGCCGGGTCGGGGCGCACCAGTGCTCCTATTCTAAGAACTTCTGGTTGAAGTATGCCAGAAGCCGGTCTGGGTTGTAGGCCTCCCCGAACACCTTCTCCTGGAGCGCCTTCGGGGCGTAAATCGCCCCATACCTGTGAATGTTCGTCCCAAGCCATTCCTTCAGCTGCCCGACGTCCCCCTTCTGGAGCGCCCCCCGGATGACTTCGCCATCCTTCATTTTGTGCCAGATCATGGCCGAGACTACGTTCCCGAGGGTGTAGGTGGCGAAGTATCCGAATGAGCCGTTGCTCCAGTGGACGTCCTGCAGGGCCCCTTCGGCGTCGTTCTTCGGCCTCATGCCAAAGAACTCATCGAATGTGTCGTTCCAGAGCGCGGGGATCTCAGACACCTTGACCTCCCCGGCGATGACCTTCTTCTCGACCTCGTACCTCAGGGCCGTGTGGAAGTTGTACGTCAGTTCGTCGGCGTCGACCCTGATGAAACTCTTCCTCACCGTGTTGAAGTAGCGGTACAGGCTCTCCTCGTCGTACCCCTTGACGAACGGAAGGTTCTTCCTGAGGAGAGGGTCCACCAGATTCACGAATTCCCTGCTCCTTCCGACTATGTTCTCCCAGAACCTGGACTGCGACTCGTGTATGCCGTACGACGCCCCGTCGCCGACCGGGGTGTAGGCCAGCCTCTCTCCCGTGCCAAGTCCGTAGATCGCATGGCCGCTTTCATGGATCGTGGAGTACATGGTGGCCTTGAAGTTGACTCCTTCATACCTCGTCGTGATTCTCACGTCGTCGGTGGCGATCTGTATGGTGAACGGATGGGTCGATACGTCCATCCTGAACCTCTCCTCGGGCATCTTCAGCATCTCGACCAATCCCTGGTTGACTGCCTCCATCGAGGCCGTGTCATACTTCACAGACTCGAGCGGATGCTTCGGGGGGAACACTCCGGCAGCCGCCACCTTCGCAATCAGCTTCTTCGTCTGGGGGATCAGTTCCGCGTAGACGGCGTCCGCGTCGCGGACGGTGAACCCTTCCTCGTACATGTCCAGAAGTGCGTTGTACGGGTGCTTCTCGTACCCGAGCTTGTCCGCCACCTTCCTCTCGAGCCCCACGATCTTCTCCAGATGGGGCCGGAACAGCTTGAAGTCAGACTTCTTGCGTGCGGTCCTCCACACGACCGTGGCCTCGGTCGTGACCCTCTGGAGCTCTTCAACCAGCGCCGGCGGGACTTTGAGGTAGTAGTCCAACGACCTCCTGAGGACCCTTACAACTCCCCTCTCCATCTCGTCCAGGTCCCTTGCCTTCTCCGCCTTCTTCACAAGGCCGTCCAGGTCTATGGTCGCCCTCTGGGACATCACCGCAAGCTGCCCCAGTGCAATCCCCCTCGGCTTCGCGCCGCTCTGCGGCATATGGGTCTCGGTGTCCCAGCTCAGCACGGCGCTCGAATGCCCGAGCGCCCAGACCTGAGTATAGCGCTTCAGTATCTCGCCGACCACGGGATTCCGCGCCAAATTCGAACGGCATCGCTCCTCCGACATCGTTTTTCAGCTTTACCACCATCTGGGAAAAGGTTCTAGTCTTGGCGCCATACCCGACCGGTCGAATGGAAACCACAGACCGGGAGACCTGGGAGCGGGGGCTGACCAGGTTCAGGAAGGAGAAGGACGAGTTCCTCAGGGCGAGCGCGGCCTCCCCCATCCCGCACAGCGAGCGAGGGGACTTCTCGGGGCTCAGGTATTTCGACCCGGACCCGTCCCTCCGCATCGAGACGAGGCTCCTGAGGTACTCCAACCCAACTTCGCTGATGATGGCGACGAGCAAGGGGTCCCGGCAGCTCTTCAACCGGGTGGGCTACTTCGAAGTCACATTGGAAGGCAGGGCCGTAAGGCTACATGCGTACCAGTCTGCAGAGAGGGATGACCCGAGCCTCTTCGTCCCGTTCCGGGACGGCACCTCCGGGAAGGAAAGCTACGGCGCCGCGCGCTACCTCGACCTTAAGGTGGAGCACGACGACAACTACGCTGTAGACTTCAACTACGCCTACAACCCATACTGTGCCTACTCCGAGGACTACGTCTGCCCCCTGCCGCCACAGGAGAACTGGCTGCCAGTGCCCGTCAAGGCGGGAGAGAAGAAGTATCACGACTAGCCCTCGGGCCCCAAGAATCGAGAAGAGCGGACCCCGGAAATCTCTAAACGCCACGCCGAGCACGGCTGAAGGGATGATCATCGCAGTCCTCGGCGCAGGCAAGATCGGTGAGGCCGTAGCGCGGGCTGTGGCCAAGTCCCAGAAGGTCTCGCAGGTCCTCGTCACAAAGAGGGACACAACCTCACTAAGACGTCCCCTTCCCAAGAAGTTGCAGGCCTCCTCCGACAACGCAGCCTCCGCCAGGAAGGCGGACGTGGTCATCGTGGCGGTAAAGGCGGCTGATGCTAAGCGCGTCCTCGACGAAATCTCCGCGCAGACCCACGGGAAGCTGGTGATTTCATTCATGGCAGCAGTCTCCATCGCGAGGCTGGAGAGGCACCTTCCTGGGGCGAAGGTCGTGAGAGCGATGACGAACATGGCGGCGATGGTAGGGGAGGCTGCAACAGCCTACTCCGCAGGCAAGGGGCTTGCGCAGTCCGACCTGGAGACGGCGAAGTTCGTGCTCGAGAGGCTGGGCGAAGCCGTCGAGCTCCCAGAGTCCCAACTCGACGCGGTCACGGCTCTCAGCGGGAGCGGGCCTGCTTACATCGCCATTCTCATCGACGCGCTTGTGACAGCGGGGCTGAAGGTTGGGCTCCCGAGGGACACGGCCTTCAGGCTGGCGACCCAGACGCTGGTGGGGACCTCAAAGCTCCTCCGCGAGACCGGGATGAGCATCACCGAGCTGAGGGACGCGGTGACAACCCCGGCCGGGACTACAATCGCGGGCATCTACGAACTCGAGAAGGGCTCCTTCAGGACCAGCGTGATCAACGCGGTGGAGGCAGCGACCCAAGCCGCCGAGCGTGTCGCCAAGAAGTTCGAAGCAGAGCACTAGGCCCGCCTTCGTTTCGACTACCTCCAGCCTCAGTAGATCATCGCGTCGCTTGCCTCGAGCGCAGCGCCCGCAGACAGGAACCTTGGCGCGGCGATGCCCCTCTCCTCCGCCGTGAGCAGAATCGACAGCTGTACTGCGAAGACTGCATGGAACACCTTCTCCAGAGGGGATCGCCCCCAGCTCCGGACCACACCGCAATCGTATCCGCCTTTTCTCAGGGCTCTGCTCAGCCTTCCCGACAGGCCGGACGGATCGAAGCAGGCGAAACCGTTGACCACATCAGAACCCCCTAGCGAGAAGAGCTCGAGATGGCCGAACTCTTCGAGGAGCTCGGCGTGAGCCTTCGCCCCGAGGATTTCATAGGTCTTCGCGGCGGCGTATAGGGCAGCCGAGTACCCCAGAGAATTGCCAAGATGGTAAGTCGTGCCACCTCTTGCCGGTGAGATGCGCACCCTGTCCTTCCGGGCCTCCCGGAGAGCAGCGGCGAAATCACAACGAGTGTCAACCCCGGCAAGCATCATGACCGCGAGAAGCGACAGGCTGAAGGACAAGATCCCCGGAGCCCTCGGTCGGTACGAAATCGGGAGCTCGACCACCCGATCGGTGAGCCCGGCGAGGGGGCTGCCGGTGACGGCCGTCAAAGCAACCGTCCTCTTCGCGTGGTCCCGCACCTTCTTCGCCGCCAAGAGATTGGACGCGGTCCTCCCGGAGACCGATACGAAATACACGTCAGCGCCATCGGCGAATTCGGGACTGCTTGCGAGCGCGTATGGGTCCATCGCCAGGCAGCCGCCCCTCGAGGCGAAGAACCCCGCCAGTGCTGCGGCATAGGAGTCGCCCGCCCCCACGAAGATGGAGCCAACCCGCGCCCTCAGACGTCCAGCCGAGAACGTCTGGAGGACCCTTGGCTGCTCTCCCACCTCGTCCAAGAGCGCGTGAATCGGTCCTTCGGCCACCTTCACGAGCGGGGGGTGGCGCCTAATAACGGCAGGGGTCCTGCGCCCGAGCCCAGCCGGCAAAGAAAGACGGCGGGTGAACCCAAGTGTCTCGCTGATGAGATGCCGTAGAAGCAATCCTGATGCTTCGGTCTCTTGAAAAACGGAGGGTGACCCGCGGAGGTCCGCGGATCACTAGTCGCTTTGATGCAATACACTGCAGCTCGTGGATGTCAGCGGGAGCTGACACGCGAGCTCGAAATTGGCGCTGCCGGACGCTATGACATGGACCCCGTAGACCTGACCGGAGCTGGTAGAGGGGACCAGCAGGAGCTGTGCCTCCCCGAACGATATGTTCCCAGAGAAGGTCAGGGTCACGCACTGTCCCTTGGCCAGAGTGAGGCCATGGTCTCCCTCGCCTCCGGACTGGTCACCGTTCACCAACGCCATCTTCAGCGGGACGCAGGAGCTGCCCGTCACCGTGGAGTTCACGGGGACGAACACGACCTGGTCGGGGTGCTCCATCTCGCATCCGATGTCATGGAAGGTGTTGCTGGTTGTAGTGGTGGTGCTGACATGGGTCTCTGTTTCCATCTGTGTCTGTGTCTGTGTCTGTGTCTGGGTGTGCTGTTCAGAGTCTGAGCCGGACGATCCGCACGAAAAGCCCACCGCTGTGAAGTTGCCGTGGATTCCAATGGCGTTCAGGACAACAGACGAGTTCCCCATGTTCTGGACTTGTACGGTGATGGTGGTGCTGTTGCCTGAGACCGAAATCGCCGTGAGGCTCGCCGAGAGGTTCCCCTGGGCGTGGTCAAGCTGGTCTTCGTCCTGACTCGTCAGGGCCTGCTGAGAGCCGACATGCTCCTGGCCGTGCTCCCCCTGCCCTTCCGACCTGACGATCCCCACCGCAGACGGGATCATCTGGTACCCACTGGGGGTGTTGACTATCACAGGGCTGAGCCTGAGGAGGGCGAAATAAGTCCCCTGTATGGCTGAGGGTTCTGCCAGAGTGACGGTCAAGGTGCTCCCGCCGGTCGCAAAGGTCACCGGGGACTTTGTCCCGTTGACGTCTATGCTTATGCCTGTTACGGCAAAGGCGAAGGAGTAGACCACCGTCCCGTTAGGCAGGCTCGCCAGGGCTATGGTTTGAGATATGTTCTGAAGCTTCAGAAGATCCAGCGTCCCTGGGCTGCTGACCGTGATCGTCTTGGTCGTCTGCTGACCGCCGCTCGCCGGCTCGCCGACGAGCATGTCTATCGACGAATAGCTCAGGTTAAGGGACCTCGTTCCGGTCGGGACGGTGGGAGGGTCTGTCAGCTGGATAACCAGACTGGCCGAAGAGCCTCCCTGCTGGCCCGAAAGTACGGATGGGTTGAGGTAGATGGTCGATGAAACGATGATGATGGCCGCGACCGCGACTGCGGCCGCAGTGTACTTCATTGCTTGTCTTCTTACGGACATTTGTAGGCTCCCCTGAGCCGGATAGGTGGATATTGCTAGGCCCTTGAATCCGGGTTCAGAGGCCCGGGGAGACCTGTTCAACCTGATTGAATGGCAGTCGGCCTTCGCTTTCAGTTACTTCCAGGTGGCCAGCCTTCGCCAGACCCTCACCGTCTCATACCACACGACCCCTACGAGGGCGATGGAAGAGCCCACAAGAAACGGGATGTAGGAGGAGGACGATAGCGTCATGAGAGAGAAGTAGCCCACAAGGGCCGAAAAGAGCACGGCGAGGAAGAGAAGCTGCGGCACCACAGAGGCGCCCACCTTCACGTAGCCATCTAGGAGCTGCTTCGTATTGTCCTTGGTGGCCATGTACCGTCCATACCCGTCCTGGGATGCATATCCCGCGTCGATGAGCCTCCTGAGATGATAGGACGCCAGAGACGCCGTGGAGAACTCAAGGCCACCCTGGACATCTTTCAGCTCGCAGGGCCCGTGCTGAAGTACGTAGAGGTAGACCCGCAGGGTGTTCCCCTTGATCTCCGGGCCCTGGCCGGGTCCCTGGGCCCTGCTCATTACTGTTCCACCTCCCTTTCCCCTGGCAATTTAACGCTAGGGCCTTGAACTCGCCCTGTTAACGTATTCCGTCACCACCCCGTGGGCAGGGTTGGCCATCAGCGCTTCCAGACTGACCGAGGGGTTCTCCCGCAGAGCCTGCCTCAGCTTCTCCATGTGTCTGCTCGGGTGCTTGACGGCCTCTCTGTTGGCCTCGGAAACCACGGATTCGTGGTCGCACACCACCGTGAACCTGTCCATTGAGCCTTCCAACTCCTCAATCGCGAAGAGGATCGCCAGCACCTCGGCGTCGTCGCTCTCGGCCGCGTCGACCCTTCTGACGTTCCGCCTGCCGCCCCCCTCCACGACGTACCCGACGAACGCCTCACGGTCCAGGGCGGGGTCGTGCATGTTCAGGATCTTCGCGTCCACATACACTTTCGCCGACCGTGGCCGGCCGAACAGCCTCATCCTCTCATCATCGGCAACTTTCCGGCCTCTTAAATAACGCGCGGAGGCCGCGACTCTCGTGAGTTCCGACCAGCTCATCGAGATGCTCAGCCCCACATCAGGCGAGAAGATCCTCGACATCGGCGCAGGGGACGGGAGCATGGCTGACAGGGTCCGGAATGCGTCGAAGGGGGCGGAGGTCTACGCGGTCGAACCAAACGAAAAGCGGGTGGCGGCCATGAGCAGGGCCTATCCGGCCATAAAGGGCTCTGTCGCGAGAGCGGAGCGCCTGCCCTTCCCCGACTCTTACTTCGACAAGGCGTACACCGCCGTGGCGCTCCATCACTTCGCCGACATCGATCAGGCGCTTCACGAGGTCGTGCGCGTCCTCAGGCCCGGAGGCTGTTTCGTCATCCTCGAAGTGGAACCGGGTTCCACACTGGGTAGGCTGTTCAGCTTCTTCGGAAAAGTGATGGGGGAGCACATGACCATGATGCCGCAAGCCTCGCTCCTGGCGAGGTTGAAGGCGGCAGGAGGGCTCGAGGTGGTCGACTCCGCCAGCTACGGCTCCAGGTACCTAATCCGCCTGCGCAGGCCCTAGGGCGCCTGCTGGAGTCTGTTCCCGAGGAAAGGCAGTGCTCCAACTGAGAACGCCAGATTGAAAAAAGGTCGAGCGACCCTGGATGCAAGAGCTGGGGACCCACGGAGTAGATACAATCCGGGTATGGCTCATGATTATCTACTTGGGAAGACGCAGGAAGATCGTTGCCCACCTACGACCTAGGCCCACGGAAGATCGAATACACGGTCGTCAAAGGGACGAGCCGGAGGTACACCTACTTCAGATTCAGGAACGACATGACGCTGGAGGTCGTCCTCCCCCGGGGGAAGCCGATAGACGTCCAGAAGGTCATCTCCGAGAAATCGGGGTGGCTCGGCCGCGAATACGAAAGGGTGTCCAGGACGGCAAACGTCCTGAGCCGAGGCGAGGTCATGTTCGCCGGCAGGATGCTGAGGGTGGTGTTCTCCGAGGGCGCCGGAGACTCGTTCGTCCCGGAGCCGGAAAGGGGAATCGTGACATTGCGCGCCGGTGACGCCAGGAGCACCAGGGAACTCGTCCGCCGTTGGTTCCTCGCCGAGAGCTCCGCCTATGCGGTAAGGAAGGTGGCCGAGCTGGCTCCGAAGCTCGGGGTGAGGCCCAGCCGGGTCGATGTCCGAGAAATAGGCAAGTGGGGGTACTGCACGCGCCGAGGCAGACTAACGTTCAGCTGGCAGCTCGCGGCCCTCCCGGAACGGCTGAGGGAATACGTGGTCCTCCACGAGCTGGCGCATATGATTCACTTCGACCACTCGCGGTCTTTCAAGAGGACGCTGGCCGCTCTCTGCCCGGACTTCAAAGGACGCGAGAGGGACCTGGATCTGATCGCTCCCTACGACAGGCTGGCCCCGCCCTAGCGGGCCTCGCCCTCTTGCTGTCTGCCGAATTTTCGCCTGTTCCAGAGGCTGACGACGACATAAAGTGCGAAGATCAGGGCGATTGCGAGCGGACTAGTAAAGAGCTGGAAGTACGCAAGCAGTATCACGAACGCCGCGATAAAGGGCAGGGTAAGGAGGAGCTTCGTCCTGGCGTTCAACGGTGCAGCGGTTCTGAAACTCTAGTTAAGGCATTTGAGGGTAACGTCAGGGCCCTGCCAGTCACCAGCATGTCGGCGGTCGCTTGGGTCAGCCTCCGACCAGGAACCACCTTCCGAATCGTGCAGTATCAGGGATAAATATCAAAGTCGAGGGGTCGCATCCGTGAGCTATCAGCTAACAGGTGCCCAGGAGCGGAGGAGAAACAACGAAACCAAGGCAAACGAGTACTACCAGCGCGTCCGCCAGCAGGAGGAGGAGCTCAAGGCCCTCCAGGGGAAGCTGGGTGATGCAGAAAAGCAGTTCGCCGAACTTCAGTCCCAGAAGTCAGACCTGGACGCCAGGCTCAGGGCGCTCACCGCCAGCATAGAAGCGAACAACCGGACGCTCACCGACCTGAAGTCGCAGATCATGGGGAAGAAGCAGTCCATCGAGAGGGACCAGGCAGAGATGGACAAGTACCAGAACGAGGTCGTGAGGCTCGACCGGGAGATAGGCGAGCTGATGCGAAACAGGCAGCCCCGCTAGGCCAAACGGCGCGCCAGGCCGACCTTCTGCAGCATCGCCGTATACCTCGGATCAGCCCTTACATCATCCAGATCCTTGTCTATCCCCATCAGAAGGACGAACCTGTCGTGGCGCGTGCGGGCCTCCTCCATTAGCTCAAACCCTCTGTCCACGTCCCCCATCTTGAAACGGAGGGCGGCCAGGAAGAACGGGGAAAGCCCGCTCGTGAATCGGCCCGCTTCCAATTCCTTGGCGATCGCCCTGCCGTCATCGACCTTCCCCGAAAAGACGAGGACGCGCGCCCGCATCATCTTGGCAGTGGCCGAGTCGTCCAACTTGGAGAGAGTCTTCGTCGCCTCGTCAGCCTCCTGGATCTTGCCTGCCTCCAGGCACAGCTCGATTAAGGTGGGGTACACCGTCGCGAAGTTGGAATCCATGTCGATTACCTTCCTGGCCTGCGCTATGCCTTCTTCGTACATCCCCCTGTAGTGGAAGTTGTCAGCGATGTTGGTGTTTATTATCAGCGAAAGGGGACTCAACTCCAGGGCCCTGTATATCTCCCTGGTCGACTCGTCATTCCTCTTCTCCATTCCCAGGAGCTGCGCGTACCACTGATGGGCGGTCGGGTAGTTGGGGTTCACCTCGATGGCCCGCCTGAACTCCTGTTCCGCTCTCTCAAGGTCCAGATAGTATCCTTCATAGACGGAAGCCAGCACGGCGTGGGCCTCGGCGAGGTCGCCGTCGATGGACAGGGCCTTCAGGGCCGCTTCTTTCGCCTTCGGGAAGCACACTTCGGGGTCCGAGTCGAAGTTGCTCGCCATGACGTTATACGCCAGGGCCAGGCCCGCATGCCCCAACGCGAAGGTGGGGTCGCGCCCGGTCGACTGCTCGAAGTATCCCACCGCCTTCTTCAGGGCGTCCAGCGTCCGCTTGTTCCAGTAGAACATCCCCTTCAGGTACAGATTCTGCGCCTCAGGGTCAGCCGCGGCCCCCCTGGCCAGCTTGCGCCTCTGCGGCTCCGCCAGCTTCACCTTCAGCGCCTCGGCGACCTTCTCGGCCACTTCGCTCTGGACCGTGAAGACGTCGTCGAGCTGCTTATCGTAGTTCTGGGCCCAAAGGTGCCCTTCGTTCCTCGCGTCGATCATCTGGACGGTTATCCTGACCTTCGTCCCCGCCTTCCTGACGCTCCCTTCGATCACAGTCCCCACGCTCAGCTCCTTTCCGATGTCGGCGACCCTTTTGGGGGCGGCCTTGTACTGCATGACCGATGTCCTAGCTATCACCGTGAGCTCCGACACCGAGGACAGTGAGGTGATGAGCTCCTCAGTCATGCCGTCCGCGAAGTATTCATCGTTCGGGTCAGGGCTCATGTTCTTCAGCGGGAGCACGGCCACGCGGCGGCTGTCAAGCTCCCCGGCTTCCTCTCTTACATCCCAGGGCATGACCATCCTGTAGACATCCAGCGGGAGTCTCACGTTCTTAAGCGTCCTCTGCTCGATGAGCTCCATGGGCGCGTCGATCTTGTTGCGCACATGGTCGTACACCTGCCCGGAGATGCAGACCCCTCCCGGCGCCGAAAGAGGCTCTATCCTGGAAGAAACGTTGACCGCGTCCCCCAGGATGTCCCCCTGGCCGTGGACGACTTCCCCCACATGAATCCCAATCCTGAGCTGGATCCTGCGGTCGTCCGCAACCGAGGAGTTCCGGCCGCGCATGGCGGACTGGATTTCAAGGGCGCACCTGACCGCCTCGAGGGCGCTCGGGAACATCACGAGGAAGGCGTCTCCGATCGTCTTGACCTCCGTCCCTCCATGTCTCGCGATCAGGGGCCTTATGATGCCCCGATGCTCATCGAGGAGTTTCAGCGCTAGAGCTTCGTTGGTCTGCCCGAGCGAGGTGAAGCCGACCACATCGGTGAACATTATGGCGGCCAGCCTCCGTTCTCCCTCGGCCAATGGCCTCCACTAGGCTCAACTTCGAGATAAACCCTGTTCCACTATTTCAGATGGCTAGTCCGAACCCTTGGACGAAGGACTCGGCTCTCCTCATCTCAAGCAGGAAGCCTACTCCCTTGGGGGTGAGCCTGTAAGTCCTGTTCTCCCCGTCCTGCTTCATCTCTAACAATCCCTTCACCGTCAGATCTTCCAGGTACTTCACCATCCTCTCATGGGAGAGGTTCGCTTTGTACAGAATGTGTGTTGGCTTGGCCTCCCCTTCTGCGCTGACCGCGTTGAGGATGTCCATGTTGATTCTGAGGACGCTCCTCTGTTTCTCACCTTGGGCCAACTACCTCGCTCCTAACGACGAAAACCAACAGGGAAAGGAAGCCGAAGAACTGTACGCCAGTCCCCACAAGAAAGAGAGCGGTGCCCGGAGTCAGGACGGAAACGAGGAGGACTAGGTGGGCGGCAAGGATGAGGCAGAAACCGACCAGCACGACCGACGAGAACCCTCCCTTCCCCCCTGAACGAAGGAGTACCCCCTGGAAGACTACGAACGCAAGGAGCACGATTGTCAAGAAATAGCTGAAAAGCGAGAACCCGAAAAGACCGAGGGTGCTTCCGGCGAGCGCGACGGGGGCCACCTCCGTGGCCCTCTTCCCGTAGGCGGCTCTGGCATAGCCCAGGGCTATGACCAGGTAGGCGACCATCTGGATTGCAAGGTAGGTGAATGACGAGAGCAGAAAGAGGGCCCTGTCCGCCGGGAACTCCACCAATATCCTCCCGGTCGCGAGCGCGGTGGCCGCGTCTACAGCGAGACCGACCCCCAGGAGCATGAACCCTATGCTTATGGCTCCCAGGACCGGGTTCCCCACGAGCCTGTTGGACCTGTAGGCGTAGTAGCTGGTCAGCAGGGCGACGGAGGCGCTGCAGATGTTGAGGCCGAAGGTTATGACCGCGCCGCTTGCCAACAGTGGACACTTCACGCCGGGTTGCGGCTTTAACCTTTCTGAGCCTGCGTCTAGACCGAAAGTCCCGACCGAACTTTCCGCCCCGCTAAATACGAAACCGACCCAGAATCCTTCGATGAACACGAAGAAGATAGCAATCGCATCCACAGTCGGAGCGTTCGCAGTCATGGCCATGCTCTTCGCCTATCCGGCGATGGCAGCCTCGGGCGCTCCCAGCACAGCCAGCGTCCAGCAGATGCTCCAGCACCCGCGCTACGCCAACCTCGACAAGATCCAACTCTCGACAGGACAGGCCGTCACCCTGACAAGCGTCGCAGGCGGATACTGGGAAGTCGGCGACAGAGCGGTCAACGGGACCGCGTCCGGGACCATGACCCTCCAGGTCACTGGAGCCTTCAAGGGAGGCTACGCCCTCTCAGTCACCGGCGGCAGCCTCAGCATCAACGGAACTACCTACACCATCTCCGGCGGCTCCGCAGAGCTCGGCCCCTATGGAATCCGCATGGTGGGCCAGGGCCAGTCCGGGACCGCACAGTTCCTGTTCGGTGACAGGGGCCTGGGCAACTTCGGCAACTCCAACTACGCGATTCTCCGCGTCGACCTGCAGAACGGGTCGTCAGAATTCGCGGCGCGATTGCTGGTAACCGTTTCCGTATAGGGACGGCGCGGGCCGACCGCGCCCCCTCCCAATTTTTCCAGGGGTATTGGTAACCGCGTCACGTTAATACGCCGGCCGTCGGCCTGGCGCGCCTAATTGAGATACAACAGGCTCGGCAACGCCGGCATCAGGCTGTCGGAACTGTCCCTCGGGGCATGGGTGACCTACGGCGGACAGGTGGGCGAAGACGCCGCGCTGAAGTGCATGACGAAGGCCTTCGACCTGGGGGTGAACTTCTTCGACAACGCGGAGGCGTACGCCCACGGCAACGCCGAAGTGGTGATGGGGAACGTCATCAGGAGGGCCGGATGGACCAGGACAGACATCGTCGTATCGAGCAAGGTCTTCGGGGGAGGTGAGGGCCCGAACGACCGGGGACTTTCACGGAAGCACATCTACGAGGCTTGCCGCAGGTCCTTGAAGCGGCTGCAGCTGGACTATCTGGACCTCTTCTTCTGCCACCGCCCCGATCCCAACACCCCAATCGAGGAGACAGTGCGTGCGATGGACGACCTGGTACACCAGGGGCTCATTCTCTACTGGGGGACGTCGGAGTGGGCAGCCGAAGACATCATGCGTGCCTATTCCATCTCGAAGGAGCTCGGAATGACGCCTCCACAGATGGAGCAGCCCGAGTATAACATGCTGCACCGGGACCGAGTCGAGAAGGAGTACCTCCCGCTCTACAGGGAGATAGGCCTGGGGACCACCACCTGGAGCCCCCTGGCCTCGGGGCTCCTGAGCGGGAAGTACAACGACGGGATCCCTCCCGGAACGAGGGGGTCCCTCCAAGGCTACGGCTGGATGAAAGAAGTCCTCACTCCCGCCAACATCTCGAAAGTGAGGGCGCTTCAGCCGTTCGCCAGTGAACTCGGGTGCACCATGGCCCAGCTGGCGCTTGCGTGGGCCCGCAAGAACGGCAACGTCAGCACGGTCATCACCGGCGCCACGAAGCCCGAACAGGTCGAGGAGAACATGAAGTCCCTCGAATTCCTCTCCGGGCTGACCGAGGAGAGGATGGTCCGCATCGACGCTATCCTCAAGAACAGGCCCGACCCGAGCGCAGGCGACTGACATGAACGCCACGGAAGCTGTCAGGACGAAGCTCGACTCCAGGGAGTTCGCTCCCAGGCCGGTCGGTCCCGAGGTGAAGAAGGCGGTGCTCGAGGCAGCAAGGCTGACCCAGAGCGGCGTGAACTCCCAGCACTGGAGCTTCATCCTCGTGGAAGACCCTCGGAACCTTGTGAAGCTCGCCGCGGACAGCACCACTGGATCTTGGGTGGCGAACGCCAACTTCGCCGTCGTGGTGTGCACCGACCCCAGCAAGGGCTACCACGTGCTGGACGCGGGGAGGGCGGTCCAAGACATGCAGCTAACGGCATGGGACAGCGGGGTCACTTCGAGGATCTACACCGGCATCAAGCAGGCTGAGATGAGGCGGGACTTCGGCGTCCCGGAGAGCCTCAACTCAACGGTTGTCGTCGGTTTCGGCTACCCGAAGAAGAAGGTCCTCGGGCGGAAGAACCGGAAGCCGCTTTCCGAAGTGGCGTTCCTCGAGCGGTACGGGAACCCGCTCGGGAAACTCGCACAGTGACGGTCCGGCAACGACAACAATATACAGGCCGCGCCACGCGCATCGACTATGATTGCATCCACCCTCGGCCTCGGAGCCGGCGCTCCTGACTTCGACCTTCCAGGGGTCGACGGCAAGAACCACTCCCTTTCCTCATTCGGAGCCAAGCCAGTCCTGGTGGTGATTTTTTCCTGCAACCATTGTCCCTACGTCAAAGCATACGAAGACCGGATGGTCTCCATCCAGACGGACTACGCGGGCAAGGGGGTCCAGTTCGTCGCCATCAACTCCAACGACGAGAAGGCTTATCCTGAGGACAGCTTCGCGGAGATGGTCAAGCGTTCGAACGAGAAGGGGTTCAACTTCCCCTACCTCCGGGACGAATCTCAGAAGGTGGTTGAGGCCTATGGAGGCGTCTGCACGCCTCATGTGTTCGCTTTCGACAAAGCCCGGAGGCTCCGCTACCGCGGCAGGATCGACGACTCCAAGGAGGCGCCCAAGGTGACGACTCACGATCTGAGGAACGCCCTCGACGACCTCGTGGCCGGGAGGGACGTCAGAAACCCTGACACCAGGCCCTTCGGCTGCAGCATCAAATGGTACTCGATGAAGCCCGTCTGAGGGCCTCGCATTGAAAGTGGGCCGCTTCCAGATCATGAGCCTGTTGCAGGCAGCCCGCGCGCACGTCCTCGGCCTTCCCCTGGATTCTGCACACTCGTGGGGGCTGAACAGGGCCATCTTCATCGCAGCAGCGAAACGGGGCTTCAGGGGCGGGACGGGGACAGGCGGCTCAGGGTCCAAGACGGGCTCGCCCAAGCAGACCGACACCTACTTCCTCGGCGACGACATGGCCTTCAAGACCGAGAAGGGCGGGGTCCTGCTCTTCACCATAGGGGGCGAGGTCCAGACAGAGGAAGCCTTCGACAGGCAGGTCAGGTCCAGGTTCGGACCGGCCTTCCCCACGGCCTGGAAGGAGGCCATTGCCTACGTCAAGAAGTTCGACAGGGAGGTCCTCCTTTCCGGGGGCGACTTCTTCAGGACAGTATACCGCCCAGTCAGGGACGACTGGTCTGAGAGGTGGACCGAAGAAAGCCAGACCAACGGTAAAATACGGAGGGTCCAAACTCTCGCAGACCCAAGTCGGCCAAAGCACACGGATTCGGATGGAAGAAGGACCCGGACGACAGCAGGGACTGGGAGTATGCCCCGCCTCCGTCGACGGCCGGCCTCCCACGAAAGGTCGACCTGAGGCCGCTCTGCCCTCCGATCTACAACCAGAAGAGGCTCAACAGCTGCAGCTCCAACGCGATTGCGGCTGCCGTGGAGTTCGACCTCATGAAGGAAAAGCAGGAGCGTGTCATCTTCCCTTCGCGCCTCTTCCTCTTCTACAACTCGAGGGCAATCGAAAACACAGAGAGGGCGGACGACGGCGTATACATCCGAGACGCCATCAAGGCAGTTGCAAGACATGGCGACTGCCCCGAGTCCCTCTGGCCCTACGTCGAGAAGAAGTTCGCTACAAGGCCTCCCCGGAAATGCTACAGTGCCGCCCTCAAGTACAGGGCGGTCAAATACTACAGGATTCATCGCAGCCTCGAAGATATGCTCGCCTGCCTCGCCTCGGGGTACCCCTTCGTCTTCGGTTTCACTGCGCACGAGAAGTTCAGGGACGTAGTGAAGAAGACTGGCCGCCTCGACATGCCGGCGCCGCGAGAAGGGGTGATAGGGAAGCACGCGGTCCTGGCTGTTGGCTATGACGACCCCGCCAACCGACTCATAGTCAGGAACTCCTGGGGGCCGAAGTTCGGCCTCGGCGGGTACTTCACGATGCCCTACGGGTACATCTTGAAGGAACACCTATCAGCCGACTTCTGGACAATCAGAGTGGTCAGCCAGTAGGAAAACCCATCTTCGCGTCGATCTCCTTCCCCACTCGAGAAAGAGAGTACCTGCTGTAGGCCGGATTGCTCCTGAAATAGAGCAGCGCAGAGTCGCGTTCGGCCACGGCCCTCTCCAGCCACCCAGCCCCTTCCCCATCCCTCCCGAGGCTGAGCATGACGAGACCCACGGAGCAGGGTGAGAAGTACAGGTCGGTCCCTCGCAGGACCTCCTCGAGGATTCTCCCTGCTTCCGCCTTGTCCCCAGCTTCGGAGCAGGCGAACGCCAGGTCAAGCATCGCACTCGGGTCAGAGTCGTCGGCATCGACCTCAAGCTTCGCCTCGTCGATCGCCTCTGCCCCCCTGGACAGGATTGTGTTCACAATCGACAGCCAGTAGTGCACGGAGGGGAGCCGCGGACTCTCGTTCTCGACGTTCCTGAACATCCCGAGCGCCTCCTCATGGCGCCCGAGGCCAAGCATCGTCACGCCGAGGCTCTGTCTCAGCACCAGCGAGAACGGGTCCAGGCTCAATGCCTGTCTTATCATGGGGAGCGCGTCCTCGTATCTTCTCTGGAAGTTGAGGAGGACGCTGTACCAATGGTATGCAGCAGCGTAGTTCGGGTTCAGCTGAATGGCCCGCTTCAGCTCCTCTTCTCCCTGCATGAAATCCCACCCATGGTTTACATGGGCCAGCCCGAGTGAGGCGTGGGCTTCCGCGATCGACGGATCAATGGCTAGCGCCTTCGAAGCGTATTCCTCAGCCAGCGCCCCGGCCTTCGCAGGCACCATCCAGCCGTAGTCCGAGAGTATCAGGTAGCAGTCCGCCAGGCCCGTGTACGCCTTGGCAAATTCCTGGTCCTCGCGGAGGGCCTCCTCGAAGTACTTTACGGCCTTCTTCGTCCCCTCTTCCGTCCTTTCATTCCAGTAGTACCGTCCTTTCAGGTACAGGTTGTACGCTTCGGGACTGCCAGTCTGCTGGGCCACCAGCCTTTCTTTATCCTTCGAGACCAGCTGCACCCTCAGCCCCTGGGCGACCTGCTCTGCTATCTCTCCCTGGACCCCGAACACGTCGGTCAGGTCCCTGTCATAGCTCTGGGACCACACGTACCTGTCTGCGTCCACCTCGATCAACTGGGCCGCAATTCTCACTCTGTTCCCGGACTTGCGCACGCTCCCTTCGAGAATTGCTCCCACCCCCAGCTCCCTCCCCACCTGTTGCATCGGGATTGCAGTGTCTCTATATCTCATGGCCGAGGCCCTCGAGATGACGCTGAGTTCGCCTATCTTGGAGACAGTCGAGATGAGCTCCTCGGTGATGCCGTCGGCGAAGTACCTGTCGTTCGGGTCAGGACTGAGGTTGCTGAACGGGAGGATTGCAACCCTGTTCCGTGGGAGCGGCTTCCTCGGATATTCCCTCGCAGACCTCTGTCCGGCCCGGATCGCGAACAGCTCCACCGGGTTGGGGATGTTTCTGAGGTCGCGCGGCCCCAGAGGCTCCATCCGCCACCCGACCTTCCCCTCCACCTGGTCAACCACCTGGCGGGTCACACAGATCCCCCCAGGCTCTGCCTGGGGCTCAACCCGGGACGCGATGTTGACCGCGTCCCCCAGGACGTCGTCGCCCGAGTGCACGACATCTCCGACATGGATTCCGACCCGCACCGCAATCCTGCTGTCTTCTGCGAGGGACGCGTTGGAACGACCCATCTCCTCCTGGAGCTCCACCGCGCAGTTCACGGCCTCCACCGCGCTGGCGAACTCGACGAGGAATCCGTCCCCCATGGTCTTGACAACCCTCCCCTGGTATCTGGGGAAAATGGAGTTCAACACGCTTCGATGCCGCCTCAGGAGCTCGAGGGCCGTCTCCTCGTCCCTCGAAGACAGGGCAGTGTACCCGACGACGTCGGTGAACATTATTGCCCCGAGCCTGCGCTCCTCCTTGCTCAACCTCTCGAAAGAGAGCGGGAGTCTGCCGAGTGGTTTAAGCTTGGTCCTGCTGCTCCTTGCGCGCCTCAGGCGTACCGCTGCTGCCTCAGCCACGAGTGGATCGCCAGAGAGGCGACTGCCTCCATCGTCGTGTTCCTCTCTTCGGCGGCCCGCCTCAGCCCGTCGGCGACCCGGGGGTCCAGAAGTATCTCCAGCTTGACCGCGCGAAGGTACGACACCTCCTTCTTGATGTCCTCGACCGGCCTCTGGGGGGCCATGACGAAGTGGCTGACGACGCTCTCCGCCTCCGGGGTCGGGAGAGGCGCGATCGTCTCAGCAAGCTCCTTGAGCTGAGTCGCCCTCTCGCGCTTTGGGAGCTCCTGCACTGTGGACGCCTCTTCCGCCCTACGCAGGAACGTCGCATGCTTCACGGGGAGGACCCCTTCCTTCCTCTCCTTCGGAAGGGGCGCCTGTTTGACCGCAATGTCTGCCTTCGATTCTTTCCTTATGGTACGGACGGCCTCAACAGCGCTTATCCTGTCATCAACATACCGCCTAGACTTGCCCAGAGCCTTCGCGACCTGCTCAGACGACCCGTACGCCCTGGGGTTAGCCTTCCTTAGAGCGACAATGGCGTCGTACTCTTCCTCCGGCTCGATGTCCCGCCTCTGTATGTTCTCGACAAGCGAGACTATGATCGCTTCTTCGTCAGTCATCGGCCTCACGATGGCTGGCATCTTCTTCAGCCCTGCTATCTTGGCCGCTTCGAAGCGCCTCGAGCCGACGACGAGCTCGTACCTGCCCCCGATCGGCCTCGCGAGGACCGGCTCGAGTATCCCCTTCTCCTTCACAGAATCAACGAGATCTCCGACGTCCCCTGGGCTCTTCCTGACGTTCGTCTTCCCTACGAAGAGCTTCGAGAGCTCGACGGCCATGATGCTCCCGGTCTGCTCCTTCCATCCCTGCTGCGACGAGGAAAACCTTGCCAAAACCCAGTCGCATCATCCGCGGCGGGTTTCTTAAGACTATCCGGCCCGCTCAGTCGAGCTTTACCTTCGACCTGTAGGCATCGATGTCAAGGAAACCATGCCCGCTTATGTTGGCCAGGATGCACTTCTCGACACCCTCAGATTCCGCTTTCTTCGCCTCATCTATGGCGGCCCTGACCGCGTGGGCCGACTCCCCAGCGATCAACCACCCCTCTGTCTCGAGGAACATCTTTGCCGCCTCGAACACGGCCAGCTCGTCGCTCGGGTAAGCCACAGCCCTCACGTACCCCTTGCTCTTCAGCGCGCTGATTATCGGTGCTGCCGCGTGGTATCGGAGCCCGTCCGACTTTATGGGGGTCATCGACGTCTCGTGGCCGAGCGTGTACATCATCATGAGCGGAGTGTGTCCTGCGGTGTCCCCGAAGTCGTACCTGTACTCCCCCTTTACGAGGTTCGGCGCCGCCTCCGACTGCGCGGCCAGGAACTCGCATTCCCTCTTTCCCTGCAGCACCTCTCCAAGGAATGGGAGGGCGACCCCGCCGAAGTTCGACCCGCCCCCTAGGCACCCTACGACAAGGTCGGGGGAGTCGCCGACCTTCTCGAACTGCCTGATCGACTCCAGTCCGATGATCGATTGGTGGATGAGCACGTGGTTGAGGACCGAGCCGAGGCAGTACACTCTGTCCTCCGCCAGGTCCGTATACTCCAGCCCCTCCGACACAGCTATCCCGAGGGAGCCAGGGTGCCTGGAGTCGACCGCGAGCAGCTTCCTCCCGAACGGCGTCTGGTCGCTCGGCGACGCGAAGACCCTGGCGCCATACATCTGCATAAGCAGCTTCCTTTCGGTCTTCCAGTCGTAGACCGCCCTGACCCAGAACACCACGGTCTTCAGCCCCATCAGGGCAGCAGCGTATGAGAGCGCAGTCCCCCACTGGCCTGCCCCGGTCTCCGTTACCAAGGTGTCCTTTCCTTCCTTGGCCGCATAGTACGCTTGAGCTATCGCTGTGTTCACCTTGTGCGATCCGGTCGGGCTCAGGTCCTCCCGCTTGTAGTAGATCCGGACCTTCCGCAGCCCCAGCCTCTGCTCCAGCCTCCTCGCGCGGTAGAGCGGCCGCGGCCTTCCTGCGTGGATGTAGAGCTCCCTCACTTCCTCAGGGATGTCGATCCAACGCAACGTCGACGTCTCCTGCCTCAGACACTCCTTCACGAGCCTCCTCTGGAGAGCCTGCATTCTCTGCTCGCCGTCTCCAGGCTCCCTGGGGGGCGGGAGGCCGCCGGGGATGTCCGGGACGATGTTGTACCATTTCGCGGGAAGCTCGTCAGGGGTGAGCACGATCTGGTCGGGGCCCACGCCCCCGGAGTGTACATCTTTGTACATAAGACCTGTCCCGAAACGCCGACGCGCACCTAACCGGACGAAATCTTATACCCAGGCGCCAGCGCATGCGTCTCGGATGCCCACCAGGGAAGAGATGGAGAGGCTGAAGGAGAAGCTGAACAGGGAGTCCGTGAACGTCTGCTTCAACAAAGGGACAGAGGCTCCGTTCACAGGAAGATACTGGAACAGCCACGAGGAGGGGACCTACCAGTGCATCGTCTGCGCGACCCCACTCTTCAGCTCTGACACCAAGTTCGAATCAGGGACGGGGTGGCCGAGCTTCTTCCAGCCCGTAACCGGGGGGGCCATCAAGGAGGACACGGACCGCACCTTCGGGATGGTGAGGACCGAAGTGTCCTGCGGCAACTGCGGGGTCCACCTCGGCCACGTGTTCGACGACGGTCCGGGGCCTACCGGGCTCCGCTACTGCATCAACTCCGCGGCCCTCGAGTTCAAGAAGGCGTAGACCCCCGTCGGCCGCCCGCCCACAGCCCACTGGCTCGTCTCATCATGCCCCCTGTCCCATTGATAAGCCCAAGCGGAGGTCGCCCCCTGAGCCAGGCCCCCAAATCGTCTCATTGGGCTAAAATTTGGTTAACCAAAGGGGAGCGACGATTTGACAGATTATCCCTTAGGGGCCTCCGGCGGGGCTGGCTCACCAACTTGTCGTCGTCCGCCTTCCGGCCCCCCTCCCGCCCCGGGAACGCACTAATCAGGGGCCCCCGAGGGCTGCTCAGGCCTAGGACCCTAGTCACCCGGAAGGACGCGAAGCCCCTCTTCAGCATCTCCCAGGTTCCGCACCGGAAGCAGAGATATGAGACGGTCGGGGACTGGATTCCAGGAAAGCCCGCTCAGATCAGGGTGAGCAGGATGAAGGACCAGCGCTACGTGTTCCTGGTGGCTCTCCACGAGATGATCGAATACGAGCTCTGCAAGATGCACGGGATCACGGACAAGGAGGTGGTGGCATTCGACGTGAACTTCGAGGCGGAGAGGCTGATGAACCTCCACCCCGTGGATGCGGAGCCGGGAGACCACCCGAAGGCCCCCTACAGGAGCGAGCACGAGTTCGCGACAATGATCGAGATGATGGTGGCCCAGAAGCTCGGGGTCAGCTGGTCCGACTACGAGAAGACCGTGCTCTCGCTAGGCCCGAGGCCGAAGAAGGTCATGCTGAAGCCCCAGCTCAAGGAAGGCAGGCGGGCATAGGGCGTCCGCGGAACCCATCTCGCACCGTTTCTCTCGCTTAAATAACAAAATCAGAACGCAAATGCCGCAAAATGACCGACTCTGAGGTGACTTCGAACCAGTCTCTGCCCATCCGAGGGATGTCCGCAGTCACGGCGTCCATGGACAAGTTGATGCCATCCTTCAGCGACATTACCTTCTGGCTCGTGGCTAACGTCGTCCTCCTCCTGTATGTGGGAATCGAGGAACTGGCCAATGGATACGGCCCGGGCTCGTATTACTCAGCGGGCGCTGTCCTCCTCGCCGTAATCTACCTCCTTCTCTGGATGCTCCGCAAGACCAACAAGAAGATGGCCGACCAGTGGATAATGATCATCTCGGGCCTTGCAGTCCTTGGTGATTTGATTGTCATCGGATACGAGTTCAGCGGCAGCTTCTCTGGAGGCAGCGCCCTGCTTGATGCAGTCGGGCTGATGCTCTTCCGAGCGACTTACATCGAATACCGCAGCCCGTAGTCCTTCTCCCTCCCTTACTCCTTCTCGCACGGCCAGCGCAAGCTAAGCTTCACTTCAAGCAACGGAATGCAGCGTTCAAAACGAGTATATGATATACACTCGACGAGCAGGCAAGGAACCGGGTTTGAAGAGGTCCACAATCGCGGCCGCTGTGGTTGTCTTGGTGATAGTCGCCGTCGGCGCCGCCGCAGCCATCTTCTTGGGGGCTCCGAGCGGGAGTCTTGTGGCAGGAGTGAAAGACGCTCCTTCGACAGGGATCGTCTCTCACATCTACCTGACGATCACCGATCTGACTTTGCAGGGTAGCGGAAACTCAAGCACCTCTTACAAGGTGAACGCCACCACGTTCGATCTTCTAAGGCTCACAAGCGTAACGAAGTGGCTTGGTAATAACGCAGTCCCAGCCGGGAACTACACCATGATCAGGTTCTCAATCACCGAAGCCATAGCCACCGTGAGCGGAAGCAACGTGACCCTGACCGTCCCAAGCGGGGAGATCAAGGTCCCGGTGCACTTTACCATCGTCTCCGGCAAGACGACCGCGGTCGTCCTCGACATAGCGCCAGACATGACGGCCATCAGCTCTTCTCAGAACCTCAGACCGGTCGTGACTGGGTTAGAGACCAAGCCCCCCAGCTGACTGCCATCCGGCTACCCGTTCTGAGCTCTACCTCCGGGCGATCTGGACGAGCTCGAAAGGCTGCTTCCCCCTCGAGTCAGGGAGCCCGGTTATTCCGCCTATGAGGCTCTCGGCAGAAACCCCCATCCTTTCCAAGACCCTAGCCAGCATGAGCGAGGTGTTTCCGGCCATGCACACGACAAGGAGAGGCCTGCCGTCCTTCGGGAGGAGCTTCTGGAACTGACCCGAAGGCTCCATGCCGTTCAGGACGGCCTGGACGTCCCCCACCTCAGCGACTCTGATGGATGATTCCTCGCACCCGAGCGCAGACGCGATCAGCCTGACCCCTTCTGCCTTGGGGACGAACATGTTGTGGGCCCACACGACCCCCGAATAGTCTCCGATGCTCGAAGCAGCCTCCTCCAGCCGGACCTGGTCCCTCTTGCCCTTCCTTGCGACCGCCTTCACCTCCGACGCGTACTTGGAGGCTCCGTCGGCCACCATAACGACGAACTCCTTCCCAACCCCGTAGTTCAGCAGCTGCATGCAGGCATACAGGGCAAGCGCCCCGCTTTCGCCCACGTCGTGCCCCCGCCGGTTGAAGTACTCAAAGACCCTGGTCGCCTCGTCGAAGTCGGCTTCATGGTCGCCAAGATACCTCTTGGGCTCGTAGAACACGAGCCCCTCCGCCTTCTCCTTCGTCCTGATCCCGGCCACGTCCTGCCCCTTCAGAGGGAAGACCACCCTGACCCCCTTCCTGCCGTGCTTCGAAGCGAGGTACCTGCCAATGCCGCCCGCAGTCCCTCCTGTCCCGAAGGCGCAGACGAAGTCCGCATCCTTCAGCGACGTCCCAAAGGCGTCCAGCTGCTGGTCAATCTCCGGTCCTGTCACCTCCCAGTGGGCTTCGACGTTGAGCTCGTTTTCGTACTGCTCCGGGCAGAACCCCCCATACGCCCTTGCGAGGAGCTTGGCCAGCCCTATTGCGTCCTGTCCTGCCAGGAGCCTCTCCGCATCCGGCCTTACGCCGTCGAACTTCCTGGGGTCGAAGCCGAGCTCTCCGAGCTGCTGCCTGACGCCGGACGCGACCCCCTTGGCCACCAGCAGGTCAGCGTCTCCTTTGAACCCGGGCGCAGGGCATATGTCGATGTCCAGGTCAATCAGCTTCACCCCATCAGCTTTCAACTGCTTCACGACCCCCTCCTGCAGCCTTCTGGAGACGAGCGCCACGACGTCGACGCCAAGCCTCCCAAGCGATCCTAGGGCAATTCCGAAGTTGCCCGACGTCGCCTCGAATATCGCCTGGCCCCGCCGCAGGTTCCCCCTTGCTATGGCGTCCCTGAGAATCATGGCGGCGGGCCTCACTTTGACCGAGCCGCCGTGGATCTTGGAGTCGAGCTTGGCGAACACCCTCGCCCCATCCACATCAATGTTCATCCCATATTCCGACTTCGCGCAGTCGAGTAGAGCCGCGGTGACATCCACCAGTGGGGTCGGGTTCAAGACCCGCCCTCCTTCCACGTGGGGGATCTTGCTCCAAACCTCCAACTCGAACTTCCGGGTCAATTCGCCGTCGGCTGGAACGCTCTGCATAGATGTGCCTCCAAAGGAGGTAGGGTTATATAACATATGTCATATTCCTCTCTCATGCGGCCGACTTACAGAGCCCCCAGCATTCCCGACAGGGACGTCACCCCCGTCCTCGTAAGAGACGAGCTGCTGAAGTGCTTCGAAAGCGCCAACGGAGAGTTCGCCAGGGTGCTCCACCAGCCAGTTACGGACGAGCAGCTTAAGCAGCAGGTGAAGATGTTCGTGGAGGGCGCTTTCTCCCAGTGCGGTGCGAACTACGTTGCACCCACGAAGGAGGGCATCCTCACTGCCATCTCCCAGTGCAAGGCGAACGCCGAACAGACGATGGGTTCAGAGGGCGCGGAGATAATCCGGCACCACTACTCCGAAATGATGAAGCTCGTCGACAGGCTTCAGGGCTGAGCCGTGGAGCCCTTCTCCCGCTTGAACTTCTCCGGAGGGCCGAGGTACAGGCCGGAGGGCGGGTCCCTGGGCAGCAGGTACCTGATGTGGGGGTAGCCCCGCTTGTCGTGGTACAAGTCCGAGCCCTCCTCCCCCTTCATGAACGCCATTTCGAACTGGTCCCAATCTTGGTCGTGGATGGCCTTGAAGATCGGCTGGAGGTAGTCCTTGTCGAAGGCTGCGAGGTCTTCCGAGTACTTCGGCCTAGTGACCTTGGCCGTCCGGAAGGCTGCCCTCAGCTGGTTCAGCTGGTGGGCGGCCAACTTCCAGTTCCCTCCCTTTGCCGCATAGTAGGTGTCCGTGTATCTTTCCCCGACCTCCTTCATCAGCGCCCCCATCCCGGGCTGGATCTCTGCGAGCTGGTCGATGGTCATCTCGCCGTGGGGGGTCTTCCCCTTGATCTCGCTCAAGGGGCTCACCGGCGTTGGACCCCCAGAAAAGGTCTAGGGAGGGGGCCGAACAGGAGGCAGTGGCTCCCTCGGGGCGCCTGGCTGCGGGAAGTACGGCTCCCTCGGGACTGAAACCTCGGGGCGACGGAACACCTACTGCTCCGCCTCCGCCGGGGTGATTCTGAGCTCGGAGACCTTCTCGGCCCTCAAGACCGTCAGCCGGAGCTCCTTCCCGACTACTTCTCCGGAAAGGGCCCGGTGGAGCTCATACTCGTCGGTCGCGCGGGCATCGCCGAGCCTGAGTATCACGTCCCCGATGGCGACTCCCGCGGACCTCGCGGGGGACCCGGCTTCGACAGACCGCACTAGAAGGCCTTCGTCCTGGCCCACCTGCGAGGACTCCGCGATCGGCGCCGGCAGCTCGATAGTCTCGACCACGACCCCGAGGTATCCTTTCTTCACCTTCCCGTCCCTAGAGAGCTTCCCCACCGTCTCCTTCAGAGAGTCGACGGAGACTGCGACCCCTCTTCCCGAGAAGTACGCCACGTTCATCCCCAGAAGGGTGCCTGCCGCGTCTACCAGAGGCCCCCCCGAGTACCCAGGGTTGAGCTTGGCGTCTGAGACCACTGCGTCCTCGATCACGACCCCCCAGAAGCCTCTCATGCTCCTGCGGTGGCTCGTGACCATACCTGAGGTCGCGGAGACCTTCCTGCCGAAGGCATTGGCGAGGGCGAGGACGAACTGCCCCACCCTGATGCCTTCGGCGCTGCCTCTCTTCACCGGGGTCAGTCCGGACGCCCCAACCCTGAGCAGGGCGACGTCCGTGTAGGGGTCCCTCCCCAGGACCTCGGCCTCCAGCTCCTTGCCGTCCGGCAGGGTCACCGTCGGCGACGACGAATGGCCCAGAACGTGGCTTGCAGTCACCACGAGGCCGTCCTGGGTCCAGACCATCCCTGTGCCTCCTCTCCTACCCGCGTTCACGCTCACCACGGACGGTGAAACGCCGTCCGCCAGCTCCGTTACAGCATTTGAAAACGACTGTAAGAGCTGCGTCCCCTCTGTTCCTGTCATGATGTCGAAATCACCTGACGGGGCTATGGCAGGCGGCTACTTGTTGAGCGGGTTCCGAAGGAACGCGCTCACATCGCGTATGGGGTGAAGTATCCTATGCGCATCAGGGCTACCTTCCCACCGGGCCGTGGGCTGGAGTACAGCCTCGAAATCCTACCCATCAGCTGGTGGGCCCCGCGGACCGCCTTCGGGAGATCAGCCTCCCTGGCGATCTTGGCGTCGATGTCAAGCTGGCCCGCGTAGATCTTGGCATCGATGGTGACTGCGCCGTCGTCTGTCACCCACTTCATGACGAAACCATCTTCGCTCTCCGCCATCCCCACCCACCTGATCGTGTCAAACCACCTCCCCTTGAGGGCAGAGACAATCGTGCCCGCGCTCGCTTCGTAGGGGAGGAAGGTGTGCAGGATGGGCACCCTCTTGGGCCCGCCGTAGGCCGGCCTCGGAGCGAACGATTCCCTCGCCTTGTCGGTGACGCTGTACCCCTCGGGGGACCTCACGACGTACCCATCGTCCTCCAGTCTTTCCAGAGACCTTGACAGCGTCTCAGGGTGGGCGCCGGTGATCCTCCTCAGCCCATCGAAGGTGAAGACGGAGAGCCCCTCTTCCTCTATCGTCCTGACCACGTCAGCGTCCCGTGGGCTGATCGGCGAGCCTTCGATGCCGTCGAATTCGCCGTCGCGTCTCAAACCACTGTCTTCGAGCCGTCGCTCCTTTAAAAAACAACCTCTCCAGTTAGCGGGCCTAGAATTATAAGACGACCTCGCCACGACTTGTGGGGGACATTGGGCAAGCTATCTGATGCAAGGCTGCTGGGCGGCATCGGCTCGATTCTACTTCTCATCCCAGGCGTCAGCATTGTCGGGTACATCCTAATCCTCATCGCGACGAAATACGTCTCGGATGCGCTAGGCGACGGCTCGATTTTCGACAACATGCTTTACGCCGTCATCTCCGGCATAATCGGAGTGGCTGCCGCGGCCTTCATCTTCTTCACAGGCGCGGCGTTCAGTGCGGTCAACTTGGGAGCCGCTGGGATAACCGGCGCGATAACGGGACTAGCGGTCGCCTGGATAGCTCTGATCGTGTCTTCGATTTTCATCAGACGCGCCTACGGGACGATGGCGACGAAACTCAACATCGGGACCTTCAGGACCGCAGGCATGCTCTACTTCATCGGGGCCATACTGGTCATAATACTAGTCGGGTTCGTGCTGCTTTTCGTCGCAGCCATCCTGCAGATCATCGCGTTCTTCGCGATTCAAGAAACCATGCAGGCCGCCCAATCACAGGGGGTGGTCGCCTCCCAACCTCAGGCTGGGATGAAGTTCTGCTCAAACTGCGGAGCCCAGATGGCGACGTCCGCCGGCTTCTGCCCCAAGTGCGGCGCGAAGCAGCCTTAGGATTCCGCCTTCCGCCTTCTGAAGACGAGATTACGCCCTGCCTTCTCCATCTCCACGCTCCCCTGCGCGACGAGGACGTAGAGTCCCATGAGGAGATCGAACCTCATGGCCACCTTGTCGTCAGAACTGAATGCGTCTCCGAGTCTGTCATCCTTCAGGAGGGACCCTGACGTGACCTTCTCCCTGCCAACGACCTTGGCGAGGGCCTGAACCTTGAACGCCGGGACATGGGCCATGTGGAACGAAAGGGATCCCCTGTTGCTGGGGCTGAACACCAGATAGTCGCCCCCCGCTGTCCTGAATATCTGGTACTCCTGGCGCACCGCCTCCACGGTCCCTATGGGAACCAGGGCCATGAAGAGGCTCGTCACGTCCGCCCGTTGCATGGAATTCATTTGTGCCGGAGAGGGATTTATGCGTCGCTGTAAGAATTGCAAAAATACGAACCCGGCCAGGGTCTGACAGGTTGCAGCCCTCTGAGAAGGTGGCCACGGTGATTGTCGCCGCGGCGGCAGTCGTACTGGTCGGGTACACGCTGTACATGACTACTGCCGTCCCCGGGCCGGTCGACACCCAGGTCCCGACATCCTTCTCGGTGAACGGAAGGACCTACACGTTCACCTACATCGCCACGACCCAGCCGGAGCGGGAAGCCGGCCTCATGAACAAGAAGGTGACGAACGCTACGACCATGCTCTTCGCCTTCCCGTCCTTCGGCAAGTGGTCGTTCTGGATGTACGACACCAACACCAGCCTCGACATGATATGGGTGAACGGCACCTCCGGGCAGGTCGTCTACGTCGTACATGGGGCACAGCCCTGCTATGACAGCAGCGCCTGCGCGGTCTACACTCCCGCGGCTTCGGCCAACTACGTGATCGAGGCCGAGGCAGGTTTCTCTGAGACGAACGGCATCGCAGTCGGGACGACAATCCAACTCGGGTGACCGACGTCCACACCATCGGCGAGGAGACGGCGACGCTGAGAGGCTGCGCCAGGGTTCTCACATTCGTCTAGGAATTTCGACCCCCTCCCCTTTTGCCGGTCGAGTGGACTGCAAAACGACATGCAGGCAGGTCCCAGGCCCCCGATGACCCGAGCACAGAAGCTCAGGTGGTACGCCGGCCAGCTGATGGCCGACGCTGCCGCCGACGAAAAAGCCGGGGACTCAGAGACAGCCACCTCCCGCTACCTACAGGCAGCGGACATCTTCCTCCTCCTCTCGAAGGTGGAGGAGAACTACTCGGCATGGAAGTTCTACACGGACAACGCCGCCCAGTGCCAGCAGAGGGCAAGAAGGCTGATCGCCCTGAAGCCCAGCGAGGGCGTGCGCGGCCCCGCTGTCTCGCCGACGGGCAACACCCCGCCTTCTTAATATACCACGGACCTCCAGTTTCTGACAGTGACAAAGTGGGAGTGCTACCGCTGCGGCAACATCTTCGAGGGTGAGAACACCCCCGATGAGTGCCCGAGCTGCCACTATTCGTTGACTTTCTGGATCGAGGCTTCAGAAGCGAAGGCGCCAACGGTGAGGAGCTTCGTCAAGACCGACCCGCTCATGATAGACGCGAACGAGTCTGTCCTCATGGCGGCACAGATGATGAGGGAGAAGGGCGCCGGCAACATCCTCATAATGATACAGGGCGAGCCGAAGGGGATCCTTACCGAGCGGGACGTGCTCTACCGGGTCGCTGCCGACGACCTCGTCTCCTCGACGATCCCTGTGAGGAAGATCATGACTTCCCCGATGATATCGATTGAAGCCGACGCTCCTCTGTCCGAGGGGGTGCAGCTGATGGCAAAGAACAGGATAAGGACGGTGTTCGTCACCGACCATGGAAAGCCCTTCGGCCTCCTCAACATGAGGGCGATAGTTGGGGACCAGTTCAAGGTCGCAAAGAGCCTCGAATCGTAGCCGCCCGTCAGCAGTCATTATATCCCGCTGAGACGTCGACCCGGCCACGAAGATCATTCTTTTCGTCTGCGTGGAGAACACCTTCAGGAGCGTCCTATCGGAGGAGCTCTTCAACTCGAGGGCGCCATCCGGCTGGCATGCGGAGAGCGCCGGGGTGAGCCCCGCCAAGACAGTGAACCCGAACGTGCGCGAGCTCCTAAGAGAGGTCGGCATCGCCTTGACCGAAAGATCCCCCCGGCTCGTGACACCGGAGCTTGTCGGCAAGGCATCGAGGGTCGTCACCTTCGGCTGCCTCGACAGGTGCCCCATCGGGGCTGAAGGGAAGGGGGAGGATTGGCCTCTGCCCGGGGCCACGGGCAAGACCTTCGAGCAGCTCAGAGAGATAAGAGACGAGTTGGCGACGCAGGTTGACGATCTGATAGCGAGATACTGCGTCCCGGCCCAGGCGGTAGGCGGACACGGCCGGAGCTAGCTCGCCGATGCCCACACCAGGGATCGATGCCCTCAGAGAGGAGCTCCTCAGGGCCGCCAGGGCGCGCGGGACTCTCACCTATGGGCAGCTGATGAAAATCTTGGGCATTTCGAGAGGTCGTCCCCTCTTCGACGCCATAGTGGAGGTGGACAGGGCCGAGTACGCGAAGGGAGCTCCAGGGTTCGCAGCCATAATCGTGCGCAAGGACACCGGATTCCCGGGCGGCGGCTTCTTCTGCGACAACGACCTCCCGGCTTCGCTGAAGAGGCCCTTCTCCCGTGCCGACGACCCAAAGCTGTCGGCGGCGGAGATAAACTACGTCAAAGAAGCTCAGAAGAAGATCTGGGACCATTACTCGACGAGCCCTCGTTAGTCCGGCAGGGTCCCACGGGATACCCGCTCCAGAATACACGACGGCCTGACGAAATCACCTTAACGAGGGGAGCCTGGGGTCTGTACGTTGCGACCTACCAGAGACAGACTGTTCGACTGGATCCTGAGCCTTGGGCCAACGGCGAAGTACAACCTGACCTCAAGCGGGCTCACCGAGCCCGCCCTGAAGGCCATGGGGGTGGAGACTTCCTACGAGAAGTTCGCAGCCGGGAAGACGGATCTCGCCTTCGCTGAAGCGTTCGCAGACGAAGTCGCCAGGCTCTATGGAGTGGACCCCGAGAACGTTGTCGTAACCGCCGGAGCTTCGGAGGCCATATTCCTGACGTATTCCGTCTTTGCACCCGGCAGGGCCGTGGTGGTCCCTCTCCCGAACTACCCACCGATGTTCACTGTCCCGAGGGCGTTGGGCATGGACGTGTCTCATTCCGTCTTCCGCGCGAAGTCCTGCCGGGCTCTCCTGGGCCTGACCGACCCCAACAACCCCACCGGCAGGTCTCTGGACGCCGACGCAGTCGACCGGCACATCGACCAGCGCGGCCGAACGACCATATTCGTCAACGAGACTTACAGAGAATTCACCTTCCCTGACAGACCGGAGACTCACTTCAAGGAGTCCGCCGGAATAGTCGCCTCGAACACCATGACCAAATTCTACGGCCTCGGCAGACTCAGGGTCGGATGGATTCTGGCGGACAGAAAGATTGCTCGCCTTCTGCTGCACGCGAAGTGGGCCGTCAGCGGGCATGACTCGGAGTACTCGCTGTGGCTCGCGACCCAGGCCCTAAAGAAGCGAGAGGCGTTCGTCGACCGGGCATGGCGCATCTCCAGGGGGAACGTGACGCTTGTCCGGAGTTTCCTCGAGCAGACCAGGGGGGTATCTGCAGAGCTGGGAGCCGCCCCTTTTTGCCTTGTCAGATACACTCGAGGGCGTCCTTCGGTCGAATTCGGCCGGCGGCTCCTGGAGAGAACCGGGGTTCTTGTCGCTCCCGGAGACTTCTTCGGCGCTCCGAAAGCATTCCGGCTCTGCTTTACCGCCAGCGAGGAGACGCTGAAAAAGGGCCTCGAGGCTCTCTCGGGGTTCCTCAACGACCCTTCCGCCCGATAGGCGGGAACCGCCCGATTGCAGCATAGCCGGCCTACGGCTTTAGCAGCTCCGACAAGGCCTTGCTCGGGTCAGGAGCTTCGGTGATGGCTCGCCCCACGAGCACGAAGTCTGCCCCGGCCGCGAGTCCGGCCCTGGCGTCCCCGCCCTGCGCTCCGACCCCAGGCGAGAAGATGAGGCAGTCTCTCCCCACGATCCCTCTTGTCTCCCTCATCCTCTCTGTCGACTTCGCAGAGACTATGACCCCGTCTGCCCCCCAGTCTCTTGCCCTCTCTGCGAAGACCCTGTAGAGCGGTTTCCCACCCTCCAGACGGAGCTCATACCCTTCGCTCGCGCCCTTATGGCTCATGTAGACCAGGAAGATTACACCGTTGTCCTCGGAGTGCGCCCGCTCCAGCACGCCACCGAGCCCTTCCTGCCTCCCAACGATGGGATTGACGATCAACGCGTCGAACCCGAACTCGAAGAGGGAGTCTACGATGTTCAGGTTGGTGGACTCGATGTCGTTCACCTTCAGGTCGGCAACAAGAGGGAGCGCCTCTTCGTGGCAGAGTTCCAGGATGCCTTCGAGTCCGCGGAGGCCGTAAGGGAGGAGCAGATGGTGGTTCAGCTTCACCCCAGCAATACCCTCCTTGGTGGCGCGCAGGATGTGCTCCGCCCTCGACAGCCTCGACTCAACGGGGTCCCAAAGGTCGAGGTTGAGGATGACCCTGCTCCCCCTCGATGAGGACGACCTGAGCATCCTGTCTCTGAAACCAGTCAAACCGGCTTCCCCTTCAGTCCCCCTCGGTGCGCGGCCCCCACGAGATCGCCCAGCCTGGAGAGGCCCTTCCTTTCCAGGTACGAGATAATTCCGAGGTTGATGTCGTTGAAGATCTCGAACCTCCTGATCGTCGCCGTCCCCAGCTGGACTGCGTCGGCCCCCGCGAGGAAGAACTGCACGGCGTGCTCCCAGCTGGCCACCCCTCCACATCCCACTATCGGGACGTCGAGCTGTTCTCTGAGCTCATACACGCACCGCAGGGCTATCGGCCGCATCGCTTCCCCGGACAGCCCGCCATAACCATTGGACAGCGAAGGCCGGCCCGTTTCTATGTCGATCGGGAGCGCCCTGACCGTGTTCACCGCTGTGAGCCCGTCCGCACCCGCGTCGACCGCGGCCCTGGCCACCTCAGTCAGCCTGTCGGTGTTCGGGGAGAGCTTGGCGTACACTGGCTTCTTCGTGCCCCTCCTGACCGCCCTTGTCACATCCGCGACCCGGTCCGGGTCATGCCCTATCTCGGTCCCCACGCCGGAGACGTGAGGGCAACTGAGGTTCATCTCATACGCCGCGAAATCGTTGCCGTCCAGTCTCTTGACGACGTCCCCGAACTCCTCCTCATCACCGCCGAATACCGAGACAATTATCGGGAGCCCCCTCCCCTTTAGCCGGGAAAGCTCCTCAGAGAACTTGTCGGCCCCAGGGTTCGGCAACCCCGCTGCGTTGACCATCCCGGCGTCGACCTCGACCAAGGTCGGCTCGGGGTACCCCTCCCTTGGGGCGGGACCGATTGATTTCGTGACTGCTCCTCCTGCCCCCGCCCTGATTGCCTCGATTACCCTGGAGAGCGAGCCCCCTTGCACCCCGGAGGCGAGCAACAACGGGTTCGAAAGCTGCAAACTCCCCATTTTCACCTCGATTGCGTCCGCGCTCAGGCCTTCCCGCCATCCATCTGTCTGAGCACTGCCTGATAGTCCGCCTTGGTGACCTTCTTCTCTTGGTACAGCGTCTCCACAAGCTCCCTGACGTCCACGAAGGATGTGAGGCCCACGCCGGCGCGGGCGAGGTTCTGCTTCCCGCCCTCGAGCCTGTCCACCAGCACGAGGGCGTCCTTGACCACGCACCCGGACCTCCGGAGCGCGTCCACAGCCGAGAGCATGCTCCCTCCAGTCGTCACGAGGTCGTCGACCACGAGGCAGCGCCAGCCGGGGACTACGGCGCCCTCGACCAACTTCCCGAGGCCGTGCCCCTTCTCCTCCCTCCGGACATACACCATGGGCTTCTTGAGAAGGTAGGCGAGCGGGGACGAGACCGTCACTCCCGCGGTCGCCACTCCCGCCACCGAGTCGAACCTCCCTTCGCCCAACTCCTTCGCCGCAGCGAGGTATGCCGACACGGCCAGCCCGTACGCTTCGGGGTCGCTCGGCACCACCCTCAGGTCGAGGTAGTATGAGCTGCTCTTCCCGCTGGCAAGGGTGAATTTCCCGAACCTCAGGGCTCCAATGCGGAAGAGCGCCTCTGCCAAAGCCACCCTTCCACCCGCAGGCCCTGACATCGGGAAACCGCCCTGAAAGTCAGGTTTAAGCCTTGAAGGTCGGGTCCGCGGCCCGAGCCCTATCGAGGATCCGCTTCACCTCGATGTCCTCGACCTGCCCGAAGTCGCCGTAGAACTCCCCGATGGCGAGGAATGGCCCGGGCGTCTGCAGGCACACCACCTTCGTCCCGTCCTCGGCGAGGGTCTCGATGGCGTCCTTTGGAGCGACGGGGACCGCCACCACAATCTCCTTCGCCCTCCTCTTCTTGACCGACATGACCGCGGCGCTCACCGAGCTCCCTGTCGCGATGCCGTCGTCTACGATCAGGACCACCTTCCCCTCTAGGCGCGGGTACGGCTTGTCCCCCCTCAGGGCCTCCATCCTGTCGTCGACCTCCTTTCTCTTCTTCCTGATCTGATCGTCCAGGTAGTCCGAGCTCGCCCCGAGGGACTCCGCCGCCTGCCTGTCCATGATGACGTCCCCCTCCTGTGTCACAGCGCCAAGGGCGAACTCCGGTTCCCCCGGGGCCTCTATCTTCCTCGTGACCACGATGTCCAGGGGAGCTCGCAGCGCGTCCGCAACCTCGCTCGCCACGACCACCCCGCCCCTAGGTATCCCCAGTACGACTGCGTCCTTGCCCCTGTAGCTCTTCAGGGCCTCGCCCAGTCTCTTCCCCGCCTCGACCCTGTTCCTGAAGATCACGTCCTTCCCCTCATCCGCTCGCCCGGAGGTGATATTTGGCTAGTGGCACCGTGCTCCAACTCCACGGCCTGCGGCGCCTTCACATGGGACGGCCTGGCAATCAAGATCCCGGACACGACCCCGACCCAAAGCAAGACCGAGCCGAGGAAGAGCCGCTCCAGCAGCCCTCCATAACCAGAGGAGAAGCCTGGCGCGATCGGGGAGGCGATCTCCACGATGAAAAGGAGGACCGTGAGCGCTGCGAGCGGGACGGCTGCACCCTTCGCTCCCCCTATCCCCCTGTTCCTGGCCATCCCCAGGGAGATGAACATGGCACCTGCCGAGCCGCAGAGGAACGCGATGATCGCAACGGCGAGGTGGACCGCCCCGTGCAACGAAACCGGGGCCGGGGGGACGTCGGCAGGGAAGGCAGCCAGGAGGAGCGCGCCCACAGACCACGCGGCGAAGAGATACCCTCCTCTCCTGAACATGGGGCCTGGCGTGTCCATGCTGTTCGCAGTCAGGGCCAACCCAAACAGGAAGCAAAGCGAGAGGACCCCGCGGAGGATGAAGTTCAGTGTCATGAGGTAGCCGTAGGGACCCACGGCAAGGTAGCTTTCCGCCTGGCTGATCGGGCTGTAATAGGGCGGGAGCGACTGGACGACGGCCTCTAGTGCCACGTACAAGACGATGCCAGCGATGGCGACCCCGAACAACAGACGGGCGCGCCTCGCCTGCGTCATCTCATCGGTTTCTGACAAAATCCGATGGCCACCCAGGCGCCAAGGTCTTAGAAGTTGCGCAGGAACTCGGCTTAAATCCGTGCTGTCCCGCTGGCGAGGGCCTGCCAATGCGGAGAAGGAGACGTGGCCCGCGCAGGGCATTCCTCTACGTGGTCCCAGTCGTCGTTGCCCTCCTGGCCGTCGCGCTCCTGTATCCCCGCGGAGCGCAGGAGAAGCCCATCATCCTCTACGTGAATCAGGGAAACGGCGCCGTGAACGGATCCAACTTCGGGCAGATGCTGACCTTCGCTTCTTCGCACGGCTTTAACACCGTCTTCTTCCAGGTCTACAGGGAGGGGAACCTCCTCTTCGGGAGGAGCCAGCTGGGCCTCTTCGTCAACCAGTCACATGCCGAAGGCCTCAAGATCTTCTTCGCCCTGTACATCACCAACTCGTCGCAGACGATACCCGCCGCAGTAATGGGACTCGGTGAAGACGGCATAAGCCTGGATATGTCCGCCCTAGATACATCGGCTCAGGAGGTCCTCCTGCAAGCACTGTCGGAGTGCCGCTGCCAGACGGGGGTCACCACGACCGACATGGGCTCACCACTGAAGCCAGACCTCCTCATCCTTGAGACCTACGGCCCCTCACTGCAACAGTACATCAGGCCCGGTGTCGTAGCCTCAGTCGGCGTCTTCGCCACCTCGAGCCGGTCGGACTACCAGCAGCAGTACCAGTACGCGCTTGCTAACAGCGACGGGGTGATGGTATTCGACTACGCCGGGCTCCTCAAAAGCGGGTACTGAGCGTCCGGATCAGGGCTACGGGTATAAAGCAGGACGCGCCGAACGCCCGCAGGCATGCCAGTGAAGCGGGCGGGAACTGCGAAGCCCCAGAAGGCGGACAGGGCTGTCAAGACGGAGATCGAATGGCTCGTCGACAGGCGCGACGGGGCCCCGAACTTTGAGATGAGGAGGTTCACGATCAAGCCGGGCGGGAGCATCCCCAAACACTACCACCCTGACATCGAGCACGAGCAGTATGTGCTCAAGGGGAAGTACAAGGTTGGCATAGGGAAGGAGGTCCACAGCGTCAAGGCGGGGGACTCGATATACATCCCGAAGGGGACTGCCCATTGGTACAGGAACGCGGGAAGTGAAAGCGCAGAGTTCCTCTGCATCGTCCCAAAGACGGAGAAGTACGACTCCGTCTATCTAGAGGAGTCCGAGTAGGCCGGTCAAGGTCTCCTCACCCTGGGAAACACCTCCAGCGGAGAATTCGCCCCCACCACCCAGACCTCCCACTCGTCCCTCACCTTCATGTCAACAGAGCCGAGCTTCCCCTGGGGGACGGCGAGTATCTTCCTCATCGAGCCGCGTCTGAAGAGGTAGGGCTGGAACCAGACCGACCTGTGCCTCTTCTTGTCGAGCCTGCGCATGTCGGGGCGCGTCTCGCACTCCACCAGGACGAGCTCCTCGCTCCCTCCCCTTGACCTGTACCCGAGGAGGTCGGGCCTGTAAGACGACCATGAGACCTTCTCTCTCGGTGGGAAGGGCGGCTCTTCGACCACCGCATAGTCCTCCCGCTCCAGTTCGCTCTTTACGACTGCCTTCATCGACCTGTGGAGCTGCGACTCCATGCGGCCAACCGCGTTCGCCTCCGATTTGACCCTTGGGATGTGCGACCGTGCACCAAATGTCACAGTTTACAGACGCGGAATCGGAGGCCGACGCCCGCCCTGCCCCCGACCCCTGGCGTTCTGCAGTACATGATATGGTGGTCAACAGAAAATCTGCTGTTTGTCATCAAGTGAAGTCAAGCAAGGATAACAGTCGTTCAACCCAGTATGCTGGTAGCTCTCTCGCTGTTGGCTCTGCCGATGGCCTGGGACGCAGTCCGAGTCGACGCCGGTTACGCGCGAGGTCGGGAATATTCCGGGCTGCCCCTCGGTCCGAGGCGGAGTCTTGTGCACGCCAGAGCCAGGTGTGGTCCGACGACCACGCTTCGGGAAGGCGGAGAAGCGCAGGCGCAGTGGGAGCGCACGAAGGAGACGGCACGAAGGAGGATGAGAACCCTTCTTCGTCCGAGCGAGGTGCAGAGCTCCATGCTTAGCACCGGACCCGGACGGCGAAGTGTTCGAGCCCAAGGTCGTGCTGGATCCGGAATGCGCTTCCACCCTTGCCTGCGACTCGAAGCCGGAACGGAGCGCGGAAGGAAGGCCGCACGTGACTCTGACGGGCAGACGAAGACAGCGAGGGGCGGCTTTGTCCTTAACTACGGCTCCCTCCGCGGGGTGTCACCTTGAGCGAAGTCACTGCGCAGAACGGCGATACCATATCGGTGCACTACCTGGGAAAGTTCCCGGGCGGGAAGGCCTTCGACACGAGCATGAAAGCCGAAGCGGTCAAGGCGGGGTTGTACAACCCGGCCCGCGACTACAAGCCCCTCCAGGTGGTCCTCGGCAGGCACCAGGTCATCAGCGGGTTCGAGGAGGCCCTCATGGGCATGAAGATCAACGAGACAAAAGAGGTCACCCTTCCGCCTGAGAAGGCGTACGGCAGGTCGGGCAACCATCCGATGGCGGGGAAGACCCTCCAGTTCAGACTGCTTGTGACCAACATCAAGAAGCCATAGACCCGTCTGCCTGGCCTTCACATGTCTGTTGTACTACGTCATGACCCTTCGTTTGCACACATCCGCGCCCTCTCAACCCTTCGAGCGACTGGTGTATTCGCCTTGACACCGAAGCTATTTACCCTCGGATAGGCTATCCTAGTGATACAGATGGCAAAGAGAGCGTTCACGATAGACATTGGGACGGAGAAGATCCAGGTCGAGGGGCACGCCCACCAGAACGTGGCGGTCAAGTACCTGATGAAGCGGCGGAGGAGCCTGATCTTCACGAAGGACCCGGCGAAGGTGGAGAAGCTGTTCGCGGAGGTCCCGAAGCGGATCAGCATCATCGGGGCCAACTTGACCAAGACCTACAACGTCACCTGGGAGCGGGTCAGCACCGGGGAGTTCGCAGGCGCCAGGTTCACCTTCACGCTGGAAGAAGTCAGTTAGGTCATCCCTATTAGTAGGCTATCTCCCGGCCCACCGATGGCTCCAGGCCGCAGGAGGGACGCATACAGCGACGCAATAGAGAGGGTCCGTTCTCAACACTCCGGCTCGATCAAGCACGCCAGCGTCACCGCCGAGTGCCCGAGGTGCAGGACAAAGCAGGTCGTCACCGACGCCCCGGGGATGCGGGTCTGCGTGAAGTGCGGCTTTGAGTTCCGCCCGCTTCAGCAGCGCTAGCTCTTCCGGGTCATCGTCTTCGTTTCCCCGGTCTCAGAATCCTTCCAAGACACATAGCTGGTTCCGCAGGACGAGCAGACGAACCTCTGCACTTTCATCTGCTTGCTAGTCTTTGCCCCGCCCTTCCACTGGGTTGCAGGCCCGAGGTTGTCCGTCCCGAATTTCGGGCACTTCAACCGGACGCCCTGACCTTGGCGAAGTATTTCTTGAGGGGCTCCCAGCAGAACTCCTTCCACCCTTCAGAATAGTATTCCACCTGCTCTAGAGGGACCTTCCTGTGCATCATCGTCAGCTCTGTCTTCTTCCCCTTGGGGCCGAGCTTCAGTTCGAGGAGCGACGGCGGGCAGCCCTGTGGCCACTCGGTGGTGGTCCACTCGTGGAGGATCCTCTTCCCCTTCTCCAACTTGAGATTCCTCCATGAAATGTATCCGTCCCCCGCTGTGAACCTGCCTCCCACCTTAGGTGCCCGGTCGCGCCCTGCCCTGTGAACGCCGCATGCTTCTTCGGGTCGACGTACGCTTCGTACACTTCGGCCGGGCTCGCATCGACCAAGACGGTCTGCCTGATCTCGCCGAACCTCATCGCTCTGCGTCGGACGAAGCTCGCCTGTCAAAGGAGACGGGCCAGTCCCGGCGCAGTGATGCATGTTCAGCGGGGCTTCTTCCAGGCCTGTGCCCTCTTGCAGAACTCGTCTGCCTCGTCCACCGCCCTTTCGCACCGCCTGTAGTGGCCCACCACCTCTCTCAGAAGCTCCTCGATAGGGGTCGGCGCCCCTGGGCAATACGAGTCGAGCTGCGCCCTGATCTCCATGAGAGGCTGCCAAACGTCACTGGGCACCTGCACCGGCACGCCCTGTTTGCTCGTCGCCATGGCACCCGAGCGCTGGGCCGTGGTATTTCTGGCTTGGCGCTAGAGCCCGATGCTGTTGATGACCCCGCCCGAGTTCGCGTCTATGACGAGCACTATCTTGCCGTTCTTGTGGTCGTATCTCGCGAACCACACAGGCGCATGCAGGAGCTCGGCCTCACCTACGTCAGACTCGGTCGACAGCTGCTGGATCATATGGTGGGCCTCGTGGGCCTTCTGGGACTGGAGCTGGTCCACCAGGGTCTTAGCCTGCGACTTCGCGATGTCCTCCCCCATGTCCCCATTGAGCACCTTGATCCCCTTCACCTTCGACTCGTCGAAGATCACCCTGTCTGCTAGACTGAACTGATACTCCTTCGGCTGGTACTCGGTCAGGGCCTTTAGCGCGATGATGGGAAAGTTGTAGTCGTTGTCCATCTGGTATGCCCTCTTGTTCCCCTGCCCCCCGCCGAAGCCTCCTCCCCCTCCCATCATCGTCCCCAGCATCACCCCCGTAAACATCCCGCCACCCCCGAAGCCGCCCCTATTTCCGCCGCTCATCCCAGCCCCAAGTATTCCGGCCAGCGCCGCAGTCGTGGCTATCTGCCCAGCCTCGGCCGCCATGTCGACCGCAACGAGCGACGTCCTTGCGGAGACCGGCATCAGCCAGTAGGGGACCAAGGCAAGGTTGACCTCCTCGAGGATCGACGTCTCCTGGAGGTGCCTGTGGAGGAACCCCTTGTCCATCAGGCCGTGGATCTCCTTCATGACGTCGTCCTGCGATGCGATCTTGACAGGGAGCATGGTGTGCTTGTTGATGCTCTTCCACCCTTCGTTCCCGAGCGACACGCTGCTTCCGCAGTACTGGCAGGTCACCAGCATCTCGCCGAACTTCGGGGTTATCGGCGCACCGCAGCTCGGGCACTTCAGGGAGGTGGCTCCGGTCGGCGCGATGACCTGCGGACTGGCCTGGGCGGGCTGGGCGGACGCGACTGCCAACTTGAAGCCACACTTGTAGCAGAAGCCCGCGTCGTCAGGGAGCTGGGCACCGCACTTTGGGCAGAACAACCATGCTCACCTACAGCTTTGTCCCGCAGTTGTTGCAGAACTTCGCTCCCGCAGCTATCGGGGAGCCGCAGTTCGGGCAGAACTTGCTTGTCCCGGCCGGGGCCGGTGGCCCGCTGGGTGCCGGCATGCTCGCTCCGCAGTTAGGACAGAACTTCACGGTCGCCGGGACCAGGGAACCACAGTTCGGGCAGCTCCTGTTCGTCGTTGTCTGACCCATCCCCTGTGCCATCGCGCCCCCGATCGCCCCTCCGACTCCAATGCCGGCTCCCAGGCCAGCGAAAGTCCCCGCTCCCCCGCTGGGGTTCTTCGCCGCGTCGTCTATCGCCTTCCCCGTCTGGTACTGCATGTAGCTGACCCCGAGCACCTGCATCTCGGACCTTGTGTCTATGGCCTTCTGCACCTCGTCAGGGAGGCTGATGGTGAGCCCGGATATCTTGTTGATCTCTATCCCGTACTGCCCGAGATGGTCGGGCCCGGCCGCGAGGACCTCCTGCTCGATGTTGGTCAGGTTCGCCGCGAGGTCGGTCACCTTGAGCCCCTGCTGCTTCATCTTCCCGAGGGCGTTGTAGACCAGGATGACGAGCTGCTCCTTCAGCCTGTCCTCGACTTCGTCGGAGCTCTCCGCGCTGAAGGTCCCGACGAACTGGTTGATGTAAAGCTCCGGCGACGAAATCTTCCACCTGTATTCCCCGAAGACCCTCAGGTTGATGATCCCGAAGGTCGGGTCGGTGAACTGGTAGGGCTGAGTGCTCCCGAACTTCCCGTCCATGTACCGCTTCGGGACGTAGTACACCTCGGCCCACTGGGTCACGCCCGTGAAGAACTTCAGGAGCTTTCCTACCACCGGGGCGTTGAAGTCCGTGAGGGCGTACCTGTTCGGCTGGTCGAAGTAGGTCAGCGCCTTCCCGTCCCTGTAGAACACCGCGATCTCGTCTTCCCTGACCACGACGTTGTCGTTGAGCCTGATCTGCCGCGGAGCCTTCCACAGGGCGCTGTCGACCTTCTGGTCGTCAGGCCAGGCGAACGTGGTCGAGCCGAACGCGCTTCCGCCTGTCGCAGGCACCTCCGGGTTGCTCTTCTTTCCGAATACCATCGCGATCACTGCCCGAGGGCTATGCCCTCCATGGCCTCCACCCTCTGAGACCACTTCTGCCTGATGTCCGCAACAGACTTCACGAACCCGTTCAGCGCGGTCTGTACCGAGTTGGGGGCCGTCGGGTCGTAGCTCAGGCTCCCGGGCGAAGTCGCCTGGTCGAGTTGGAAGACGGCGCTCACGAAGGAATAATCGTAGTTATACAGCTGGTTCAGCTTGTCTTCGGTCACCTGAATCGAGGCGGCCCACCCCGAATACCCCTGGGCGGCGTGCCTCACCTCTCCGCTCAGCGCCTGCACCTGCGACAAGAGGGACCCGACGCTCGTGAGGTTGGTGAGGTCGTTGCTGGCCGCCACCTGCTTCCTGAGCTGCTGCAGGTTGTCTCTGACATGGTCGAGCTTGTCAGCAACTTGGTTCCTCAGGAGCTCATCCGAGACCCTGATGTCTTCCTTGCTCCTGTATCCCCTGAGTCCGGGGATGAGGAGTTCGAGCTTCTTCGCTATGCCCCTGTTCGCCTCCACCTGCTGCCTGATGTCCGGGTTACCCTGAGACAACGCCGTACGAGAATCGACCCCGCCTCCATCTAAATAAATATGGCGAGCCTTTGCCAACTCTAGGAACTGTCTCATCTGCCATGGACCTTGAGAAGCTTAGGATAGGCTGCAGCGGCTGGTCATACAAGGACTGGCAGGGGGTCTTCTACCCCAGGGCCTTGCCAGCAAGTGACTACCTGTCCTACTACTCGAAGGTTTTCGACTGCGTCGAGATTGACTCGAGCTTCTACAGGGTGCCGAACCAGTTCATGTTGAACAAGTGGAGGAGCAGCACCCCCGACGGCTTCGTCTTCTCCCCCAAGCTCCCCAAGAAGATAACCCACGAGAACAAGCTGAAGAACTCCGAGTCCAGCCTGGTCTACTTCTACAGCGTGATGAGCAAGCTGAAGGACAAGCTCGGCCCCATCGCGATACAGCTCCCCCCTTCGATCAAGCTCAGCACCCACGAAGGCGTCATGAAAGAGTTCGTCTCCCAGCTCAGCCCGGAGTTCAGGCACGCCATCGAGTTCCGCCACAAGTCGTGGTTCACTCCCGAGACCTACTCACTCCTGAAGAAGAACAACATAGCGATGATCTGGACGCTCAACCAGTACGTCGAGTCACCAGCTGAGGTCACAGCCGATTTCGTCTACTTGAGGATGGTGGGAGACAGGGAGATCACCGAGTTCAAGGGGATCCAGAAGGACAGGTCCGAAGACATGAAACGCTGGGCGGAGGCGGTCAAGAACTCCGGCAAGTTCGAGTCCGGATACGTCTTCTTCAACAACCACTTCGCCGGCTTCAGCCCTGAATCGGCCAACGAGTTCAGGAGGCTGCTCGGCCTCATGGAGCTCGACTGGAAAGCCCAGGGTCCGCAGCAGCAGACCCTCTTCGGGTAGTTCCTGAATGATGCAGGCACAGCGCCGGACGATCCTCCACGTCGACCTCGACGCCTTCTTCGCGTCGGTGGAGATCCTCGATGATCCGTCCCTCGTGGGACGCGCGATCGCGGTCGGTGGTGGCGGCGATCGCGGCGGTGGCGGCGGCAAGGGGGGAGGCGGCAAGAAGCACTGACGACGGCGCGGGGGTCGGCGTCGGCGGCGGCAGCGGCATCGGCTTCGGCGTCGGCTTCGGCGTGGGCGGTGGGGTGCCGGTCGGCGACGGCGCGGGCGTGACCGCCGGGGCGAGGCTTGCCGGGGCCGGGAATGCGCTCGATCCTGCCGTCGCACCCGGCCCGGCCGATGCCGCGGCGCCGGCCGCGGGCGAGGCGGCGTTCGATGATCCCGGGGCGGCGGTCCCGGTGACGGGGGCAGCCGAGGGTGGCGGGGCGGCAGGTGCCAGCACGGCCATCAC
>JAFMAU010000090.1 GCA_029784825.1 Nitrososphaerota archaeon
CGTCTCGGCTGGGGCCACGGGGGAGCCGATAGACCTGGTCGCGCAGAAGATGGTCGAGGAGAAGAAGATACGCTTCGACAGGGCCAAGGAGCTAGTCGAAGAGCTCTCGAAGGTCAAGAAGAGCTGAGGCCCGAGCCGGTCTAGTCCTGGAACTCCTATAAGGGTACGACAGACGCGGATGCCAAATTGCAGCCGACAGCGGAATCGGTCGTCCCCCGGAGCAGGTACCTCCTGGTCATCGCCGTCGCGACCTTCGTCGTGGGAGCCCTCCAGGCCGCAGACTTCATCGAGCTCCCCTTCGGAGCGTGGTTCTCGGCGGTCAGCGGGTCGTTGTTCTCATCGGCCTTCCTGAACGGGTTCATGACCCAGTGGGGATACCTCAGCCTCTTCGCGCTCATGGCTCTGGAGAGCGCATCGCTTCCGGTCCCGAGCGAGGTTGTCCTTCCCCTTGCGGGCTACTTCGTGTACGTCGGGACCATGAACTTCTGGGCGGTGGTTGCCGTCAGCACAGCGGCGAGCATCACCGGCGCGCTGGTGGACTACTATCTGGCAGTATGGCTGGGCAGGCCGTTCGTGGTGGGACTCCTCAGGCTCTTCAGGCTCCACAGGGGCGCCCTGGACAGGGCGGAGGCGTGGTTCGAGAAGTCCGGGCAGTGGACGGTGTTCGCAGCTAGGTTCGTGCCCGGGCTGAGGACCATCATCTCTCTGCCAGCGGGGCTGTTCCAGCTGAACATCTGGCGCTTCGTGGTGATGACCCTGGCGGGCTGCTTCGCCTGGTCGGTGGTCCTCGTGTACGCGGGTTTTCTCGCGGGCTCGAGCCAAGGCGCCCTGAACGCGTTCGCGTCGTCGACGGTGATCATCGACTATCTTTCCGCCGCCGTGGCCGCGATGTCGGCAGCCTATGTCGCATACTACTTCCTGGCGGGCGCCAGGAAGCCTACTCCATCATCGGTATCTTGACGCCTTTCGCTTTCGCTGTCCGTATCGCTTCCTCGTAGCCCGCGTCCACGTGCCTGGCGACCCCGATCCCCGGGTCGTTGGTGAGGGCCGTCGCGATCCTAGCCTCAGCTTCCGGGGTGCCGTCCGCGAGGACCGCCAGCCCAGCGTGTATCGAATAGCCGATCCCCACCCCGCCGCCGTGGTGTACAGAGACCCACGAAGCCCCCGATACGGCGTTCAGGAGGGCGTTGAGGACGGGCCAGTCGGCGATGGCGTCCGAGCCGTCCTTCATCCCCTCGGTTTCACGGTAGGGAGAGGCGACGGACCCCGCGTCGAGATGGTCCCTGCCGATTATGACAGGCGCCGAGATCTTCCCTTCCCTTACCATGTCGTTGATGATCTTTCCGAACCTCGCCCTCTCGCCGTAGCCGAGCCAGCAGACCCTGGAAGGGAGCCCCTGGAACCTGACCTTCTCGTGCGCCTTTTTGATCCAGCGCACCAGGGAGAGGTTTCCGGAGAACTCTCGGACCACCGCCTCGTCGGTCGCGTAGATGTCTTCTGGGTCCCCGGAGAGGGCGGCCCAGCGGAACGGGCCCCTCCCTTCGCAGAAGAGCGGCCTGATGTACTCGGGGACGAACCCGGGTATCCTGAAGGGGTTCTCTACCCCCGCTTCGCTTGCCATCTTCCTGATGTTGTTTCCGTACTCGAACGCGACCGCGCCGGCCTGCTGGAGCCGGAGCATGGCCCTGACGTGCTTCGCTATGGAGGCCATGGAACGCTCGAGGTACTTCTTGGGGTCCGAGGCCCTCAGGTCGGCGGCCTCTCTCACGTCCAGCCCCTCAGGGATGTAGCCCGCGAGCGGGTCGTGGGCCGCGGTCTGGTCGGTAAGGACGTCAGGTTTGAAGCCCGAACCCGCCAAGGATGGGAGCACCTCTGCTGCGTTGCCCAGCAGGGCGATGGATAGCGGCTTCCCTTCCTTCGCCGCCTCCCTGGCCATCGATACCGCTTCCTTCGGATCCTCGACCATCACGTCGCAGTATTCTTTGTCGAGCCTGCGCTGGATGGCCCTTCTGTCCGCTTCCACCACCAGGGCGACCCCGTCGTTCATGGTCACCGCAAGCGGCTGCGCCCCGCCCATCTCGCCCAGCCCGGAGGTGAGCGTGATCGTCCCCTTCAGGGAGCCACCGAAGTGCTTGGAGGCGACCGCGGCGAGGGTCTCGTAGGTGCCCTGGAGGATCCCCTGGGTCCCGATGTACATCCAGCTCCCTGCGGTCATCTGGCCGAACATGGTCAGGCCGCGCTCTTCGAGCTCCCGGAAGTAAGCCCAGTCCGCCCACTTGGGGACAAGCATGGCATTGGAGATGAGCACCCTGGGTGCGGCCTTGGTGGTCTTGAAGATCCCCACGGGCTTCCCAGACTGTATCAGGAGGGTCTCGTCGTTGGCGAGGTCCCTGAGCGACTTGACGATTGCGTCGTACGCCTCCCACGAGCGGGCGGCCCTTCCAGTCCCACCGTAGACGATGAGGTGCTCGGGGTCCTTGGCAACCTCGGGGTCAAGGTTGTTCATCAGCATCCGGAGGGCGGCCTCCTGATGCCAGCTCTTGCATGAAATCTCGGTGCCTCGCGGCGCCCTGACCGCGTGCGTCTGCATGGGTCGTTGGCGGGCCGCTGGCGATTTAAGACTTCACGCCGGTGAATGACCGACAATGCTTATCATGTTTGACAGGCGCTCTTTCATGGGGGACCGGATGCACGACCTAGCCGTGATCAACGCCGGAGAGCTCGTCACCTGCGCCGGGAGTAGAGGGAGCGACGAAGAGAGGCTGGGCGTGATAGAAGATGGGGCAATGGTTGTAGACGGAAGCAGGGTGTCGTGGGTCGGGACCACAAGAGAACTGAAGCGGAAGTCGTTTGGGAGGCCGAAGAGGACCATCGACGCCGAAGGGGGACTCGTAACGCCTGGTTTCGTGGACCCCCACACCCATCTTGCCTTCGCGGGGAGCAGGGAAGACGAGCTCGAGAGGAAGGCAAGGGGCGAGTCGTACGTCTCGATACTGGCGGAGGGCGGGGGGATTCAGAGGACGATCAGCGAGACGAGGAAGGCGTCCGCCCGGAGGATTGCCGAGGAGTCCACCCAGAGGCTGCTGCAGCTCGCGGCCAATGGCGTGACCACGGTCGAGGTGAAGACGGGGTATGGGCAGAGCGCCAGAGAGGAGCTCAAAATGCTCCAGGCGATTGAGATCCTCAGGAGACGGTCCGGCGTGGAGGTGGTCTCGACCTTCCTGGGGCTCCACGCAAAGCCCCCCGAGTTCCGCAAACCGGGGGAGTACGCCGGCTACGCCATCCGTGAGATGCTGCCTCGCGTGGCCAGTTCCAGGAATCCGCCCCGGTTCTCTGACTGCTTCTGTGAGGAGGGGGTCTTCTCCCAGGAGGACTGCGCGAAGTACCTGAGAGCCTCGAGGGAGCTAGGGTTCGAACTCAAAATTCACGCGGACGAATTCGCAGACTCGGATGGGGCATCGCTTGCGGCAAGGGTCGGGTGCACGTCGGCCGACCACCTTGGGAGGAGCAGCGCGGACGGAGTCGAGGCATTGGCGAAGGGTAAGGTCGTGGCGGTCCTCCTCCCCGGGACCTCGCTGTACTCTTCAATCCCGTTCGCGGATGCCAGAGGGATGGTCAGGGCGGGGTGCATGGTCGCCCTGGGGACAGACCTGAGCCCAAACTCCTGGATCGAGTCGCCTCAGCTGGTGATGGGCCTGGCCTGCACGGGCCTCAAGATGACGCCGGCGGAGGCCCTGCTCGGCTTCACCGTCAATGCGGCGAAGGCGATTTCCAGGGACGACATCGGGTCGCTCCATGTAGGGGGCGAGGCAGACTTCGCACTTCATTCAGTCCCTGGATACAGGTTCCTTCCATATCGCCTGGGGGGAAGTTACGTGAAGAGAGTAGTCAAACGTGGCCGTGAAGTGTATTCGAGGACTGACTAGGGGAGCTTTCCGGCCAGGGTCTCCTTCGCAATCAGCTCTATCTCGCCCCCCTGGGCCCTGTCGCCCCTGAGGAGCGGAGAGTGGGCTCGGACGAAGGCGCTGACCTTCCTGGCGTGTTCCGAGATCCCGCTCTCGTTGGAGCCCAGGATGTTGGAGGCGCAGATCAGCTCGACCGCAATGATTCTTGAAACGTTCGTGGCCACTTGGAGGCATTTCACGCCCGCGTTGACCCCGTGGCTCGCGTGGTCCTCGATGCCTCCGGAGACGCTGGCAGGGTAGGAGGACTCGGGGTAGATGTTCTTGGCGTTGTCGTTGGTCAGGGCGGTGGCAGTGTATTCGAGGATCATGAGTCCGGACTCGAGCCCCGGCTTCCCTGCCATGTACTTCGACTCAGGGGGAGTCCTGGAGAGCAGGTAGTGGATTCTAGCTAGTGAGATGACTCCCAGGTATGAGAGCGCGAGGGACATCAGATCGAGCGCCATCGCCACGGGTTGGGCGTGGAAGTTTCCCCCATGAAGGACGGAACCGTCTTCAAGAAGGACCGGGTTGTCCGACACCGAGTTCATCTCGTCTACGGTGATCTTCTCCGCGAACCCAAGGGCGTCCTTGAGGGACCCGTGGACCTGAGGGGCGCAGCGAATCGAGTAGGGGTCCTGAGGGACCGGCTCCGAGCGAATTCGTCGGCTCCCCTTCCACATGGATCGTATCTCCCTGGCCACGAACGCCTGGCCCGGGTCTACCTTCACCCCTACGAGCCTTTCGTCGAAGGCCTGGGAGCATGCCCTCAGCACCTCGGCCGTCACCGCCAGTGTCGAGTTCGCCGCGCTGAGAAGGACATTCCCCCGATGGACGGCCACGCAGGATAGGGCGGTGGTGAAGGCTGTGCCGTTGATCAGGGACAGCCCCTCCTTTGCGCGCAGCTTGATGGGCTTGAGCCTCGAGGCGGACAGTGCCTTGCTCGAGTCGATCAGCCTGCCCCGCCGGTACGCCATTCCCTCCCCCAGCATCGTCATGGCCATGTGAGCAGACGGCACGAGGTCTCCCGATGCGCCCAGCGAGCCGAACTCCGGGACGTAGGGGGTTACGCCGCGATTGAGCATGCCGATGACCAACTCAGCCACGTCCTTGCGGACGGCGCTGTTGCCGTTGAGGAGACTGTTCAATCTGATGAGCATCGCAGCGCGAACTACCTCCGGTGGGAGCGGAGTTCCGACCCCTGCGGAGTGGCTGCGGATGAGGTTGAGCTGAAGTTCCTCGAGGTTCTCGGGTCTGACCACCTTGTCAGAAAGTGAGCCGAACCCGGTGTTTACCCCATAGACTACCTCTCCCCTGGAGAGCTTCTCCTCGAGCAGAGCACGTAGCTTCTCCATGTGTTTGAGGCTGGCGGGGCTCGCCTTGACCTCGGCCCCTCGTTCGGCTACATCGATCGCCGAGGCGAGGGTGAGGGAGCGCCCGTCGACGGCTACGACCAACGGACCGACCCCTTCCTGAGCCCGATAAATAGCTCACATGCTTTTAACCCGACCTACCCTTCGACGGGGCCGTTGAGGAAGGCTGCGGATTACGCTGCGCCCAGCTACCACGACCCCAACGATAGGCGGCTGGTGCAGATCGTCAGGCGCGCGGTCCGGCCACAGCCCCGGGCGGTGAACGTCCTTGGGATTCCGTTCGACGGGGCGGTGCTCGGGAGGAAAGGGGCCGCGGGGGGGCCCGCAGGGATACGTCAGGCGATGGTCGGCTTCTCGAACTACAACCCCGAGCTGGGGGTGGGAATCGAGCACGCGAGGGTGTTCGACCTGGGGGACGTCGTGCTTGCCAAGGGCGAAGGCGTCTTGGAGGCTCACTCGGAGATCGAGTCCGAGGTGGCATCCAGCCTGGCGCCTAGCTCACTCCTCGTCCTATTGGGCGGCGACAACAGCGTCTCCCTTCCTGCCCTGAGGGCGAGCGGAAGGAAGCTCGGGAAACTCGGCCTGATAGTGGTAGACTCCCACCTCGACCTTCGGGGGAAGATCAAAGGGAAACCGACCAATGGGTCGTCTTACGGGCTGGCGATCGAGGCCGTGCCGTCGCTCGACCCCCGGAGAGTGGTGGAGGTCGGCGCCCACGGGTTCCTGAATTCGCGGAGGTACTTCGACCGGGCGAAGAAACAAGGGATATCGGTGCACACTGCCCAAGACGTCAGGATGGAGGGTGCGGAATCGATAGCGAAGGAGGCGTACGAGCGCGCTTCGAGGGGCGCAGATGCAGTCTACCTGAGCGTAGACATGGACGCGGTCGATCTAGGGCAGGTGTCTGGGGTGAGCGCGCCTAGTGCCGGCGGGTTGAGCTCCAGCGAGCTGCTTGGGTTCGTCTATGAGGTTACGAGGAAGGAGAGGGTCGCGGCAGCAGACATCGTGGAGCTCGCCCCCAACCTTGACCCGACGGGAGGCTCCCAGAGGGTGGCCGCGACGGTACTGACTTACCTCATCGCCGGGTTCAATTCTAGGAAGTAGCGGCCGGGCCTATTCCCACAGCAGCCGCGCGCACATCTTCTCATTCAGAAGTAAAAGTGCGGTGGCCGGGATTTGAATTCTCGAGTCATTTTCATGACTTCCCGAGTTAGTAGCGTGGCAGGCTACTGTCCTG
>JAFMAU010000091.1 GCA_029784825.1 Nitrososphaerota archaeon
GCTCATGGACTTCGCCTGGCGCGACCTGCGCGGTCGCTACAAGGGCTCGGCGCTCGGGTTCGCCTGGCACTTCGTCATGCCGCTCACGCAGCTTCTCGTCTTCTGGGTGCTCTTCGGGGTCCTCTTCGGCGTGCGCCCGCGGGTGGCGAGCGGCGAGGAGGTGAACTACGCCGTGTTCCTCTTCGTCGGCCTCGTGCCGTGGACGTTCTTCTCGACCTCCCCCTCGGTCCCTGAGCCGACCCTGGTCAGGTACTCCAGCGCGGCGAGGGCTGCGGCTATCAGGCGGGGGTACACGCGGAGGTTCACGTCGAAGGGGACGTTCACCCTCGAGGAGAAGAGGCCGTACCGGCTGGAGGCGTCTGCGGGCAGGGAGCCTGTCGCGTAGGTCCCCGAGAGCTCCGACGCCAGGGTGAAGTCGAAGGGCCACGAGCCGGGCGAGAACGAAACGACCGGGGCCCTGAGCCACCCCACCGAGGCCAGGTCGAAGGTGACGGGGCGCTGCGCCTGGATGACAGACTTGAACTCCCTGCTCCTCCCCCTCAGCATCCTCCCCTCGAACCCCGAGGGCTCGAAGCTGAAGCTACCTGGCTTCCCTGCCACGAGGTAGCCGTCGAAGGCGTCGAAGACCATCAGCGCGGCAGCCGCGGCCGCCGCGGCCAAGAGGAAGACGTCGACGAAGGTCGCCCCCGCCCCGAGGAGAAGCGCGAAGGCGGCGAACACCTTCTTGCCGCGCCCTGTCAGCCTCATTCTTTTGGCACTGGGACCGTGTTGAGGGCGTCGGAGACGACCTTCTCCGGGGTCACCCCCTCGCTCTCGGCGTCCGGGGTCAGTATGGCCCTGTGGGTGACGACGTCGGCGGCGACGAACTTGATGTCGTCGGGGAGCACGAAGTCCCTCCCTTCGAGCAGGGCCCTCGCCCTCCCCAGCTTGTAGAGCCAGATGGTGGCCCTGGGGCTCGGCCCCGTCCTGACGCTCTGGTTGGACCGGACGCTGTTGACGAGCGCGACGACGTACTCCCGCACCTTGTCGGAGACGGCGATCGACTTCGTCCTCTCCTCCAGCTTCATCACCTGGTCTAGCTTGACGGCGGGCTTCAGCGACATGGAGTCGAGGGCGTCTATGTTGGCGAGTATCTCCTCCTCCTCTTCAGCCGAGGGGTAGTCCATGTTGATGCGCATCGCGAACCTGTCGATCTGCACCTCGGTCAGGGGGTAGGTCCCCGCGGCCCCCGAGGGGAGCTGGGTCGCCACTGCGATGAAGGGCTTCGGGAGCTGCAGCGTGGTCCCTTCGATTGTGACCTGCCCCTCGGCCATGGCTTCGAGCATGGCTGCCTGGGTGCGGGGGGTGGCCCTGTTGAGCTCGTCGAGCATCACCACGTTGGCGAAGAGCGGCCCTGCGCGGATCTCGAAGGAGCCCGTCTTCTGGTTGTAGACGTTCGAGCCGAGGATGTCGGCCGGGAGGAGGTCAGGCGTGAGCTGGAGCCTCTTGAAGGCGCCGCCGATCGTGGACGAGAAGGTCTTGGCGATGGTCGTCTTCCCGATGCCGGGGGGGCCTTCGATGAGGACGTGTCCCCCCGCCATCAGCGCCATGAGCAGCTTTACCACCACGTCTTTCTTCCCGACTATGACCGACTCCACGCTGTCGGTGATCTTCCTGTAAGCGTCAGCGTCGGCTACCGTGCGCCCGTCTCCTCCCTGAGCCTTCGGAGCTTCTCTTCGCTCCACTCTGGATGCTCCTCCAGTAGCGCCTTTAACTCCTCCTCCCCGGCCGATGGCTGCTGGCTGAAGCGGTAGGCGAGGATCCCCGCGAGGCCCACGATGACCACGGAGTACTTGAACTCCCAGAGGGAGATCACGGAGTAGAAGGAGACCTCCGCGTTCCTGACCACTGTGGCAGGGTTCACCGAGAAGTGCGAGGTGTCGAGGAGCATGGTCCCGGTGGAGACGTCCTTCAGGAGGTTCCCGTTGCCCCCCCGGGCGATCATCGAGTTGATGAAGAGCGAGTCGTCGGCGGCCAGGTAGACCTTCCCCTTGCCGTCGGGGACCACCGCGAGGACAGGGAAGGGCCCGTGGGGGGCGTTGGCGATGGAGCCCCCCGGCTGAGTCGGGTAGAGGTAGGAGAAGTCGCTGGAGTAGGCGAGGACCGAGGCCCCCGGGTCGGAGACCGTGAGCGTCGTCCCGTAGTTGAAGTCGATGCTGGTGACGTTGTTCAGGGAGGGGGAGACGGTCGGCGCCACCACCAGGAAGGAGTTCCTGAAGTTGAAGAGCGGGTCGGTGAGGATGCCCCCGCTGAACCTGGACGTCAGGCCGATGCCCGCCAGGAGCGAGTTGGCGATGGCGTCCTGGCCGTCGGCGACGATGAGCGTCCCGCCGCTGGTGACGAAGGAGGAGATGCGGGCCGACTCGGCCGGCGTGTAGGGGCTCGACGGCCCGTCCTCGAGGAGGACGTACCCGGCCCCGTCAGGGGGGAGTGCCGAGATGTTGCGGAGGATTATGGGGTGCTCGGTGGAGGCGAAGACGCTGAAGCCGTTCCAGGACGTGTTGGAAATGCCGAAGTCGTCGGGGCTCCCGAGGATGCTCGACGAAGCGGCGAAGTAGACGGCGAACGAGACGAAGAGGAGGGCCGCGACGACCCCAAGGGCGACGGCTGTCCTAGCTCTCAATCTCTCTCCTCATCGACTCCAGCTCGGCCCGGGCCTTCGCCTCGTCTGCCGTCGAGGCGCCGCCTGCGTAGAGGTGCTTCTCCAGCTCGGACGAGATGTATCGGAAGTGCTCGAACCCCTTCAGGACGCCCCTGACCTGCCCGAGGTACTCGCGGATGGTCGCCTGGGGGAGGAGAGGGACGGCAGTGGCCCTTTCGACCAACCCGACCGCCTCGAAGTAGACCCCGGGGAGGCCGGTGGTGATGTGGGGCTTGGGCTTCTCGGGGGCGGGCTCTACGGCCCGGACCAGGGCCTGCGCAGGTGCCATCGCCGGCGGCCGCCTCCGCCTGACCACGAGCCCGAGGAGTCCGAGGCTGGAAGCGGGGAAGATCAGCACCAGGGGGTTGATCACGAAGACGCTCACGTTGAGGGGGGCGGGGGTTATCCAGGTCTGGGCCGGGTAGACCTCGACGGTGTAGGCCCAGGCCCCGTTGGCAGTCGTGAGGGGAGGGATCACGGTAAAGGAGAACGCGCCGGATGAAGACGTCTTGGCGTCCACAGTGGGGCTCGGGCTGGTGTTGAGGACCTGGGCCCCCGCGACGCCTGTTCCGTTGACCGAGGCGGTGCCGGAGATGGTGATGGGGAGCCCGGCGAGGGCGAAGCCGGGGACGCTCGAGGTCACGGCGGGGGTCTCCTTGACGAGGTCGACGTGGAACGAGATGACCGCCGGGCCGATGTCCAGGTCGCTGGACGTTTTGAGGGAGAGCGGATAGCTGCCGCCTTCGATGCTCGTCGGGGGGGTCAGGGTGACCGAGAAGGAGCCGTCGGGACCGGTCAGGGCATCGGCGGTCAGCAGGGGACCCAGCGCAGTCTCCCTGAAGCCGGACAGCGTGACCGTGTATCCTTTCAGCGGCGCCCCCGCCAGCGAGAGGGTGCCGTTGATGGTGAAGGGCTGCCCGGCGTAGACGGTGTCGGGGGCTGCGAAGGAGACGGCCGGGGTCACGAAGCTCACCGTGACGTTCACCGGGGGAGAGGTGGAGGGGGCGTACACGAGGGAGTCGTTCCCCGCAGGGAGGAAAGAGGCGAACATCGAGGCGTTCTGCTGGTAGAAGAACGGCGTCGGGAGCTGGGCCGAGTAGCGCCCTGCGCCGTCGGTCGGGGTCGTGCCTATGGGCTTCCCCTGGAAGAAGATGGTGACGTTCCGCGAAGCGAGGGGCGCCCCCGAGGGGCCGGTGAGCTCGCCGCTGACGGTCACGTTCGAGCCGACCTCGATGGTGCTCTGGCCGACCGCGAGCGTGGTTGCGGTCGCGTCGAACTTCGAGAGGCCCGTGACGACGGCGAGGAGCCGGTCAGCCTGGGCGGAGTCGCCCTTGTAGACGGTCTCCAGCGGCTGCAGCTTCTGGCTGAGGAGGGAGGAAGGGATCCCCGTCATCGCCGCGAGCTGGGGCTCGGCGGAGAAGAGCTGGGTCAGGGTCTGGTTCGCGACCCTGAGGTTGGAGACTGCCCCGGTCAGGTTGGACCGGGCGAGCTCGATCCGCCCGGTCGAGATGTACCCCGAGGCGTTGATGAGCTGCGAGTTGATGACCGTGAAGAGGTTCGAAGTGGAGTTGACCAGGCCGTTGAAGCTGTTGACGGCGTCGAGGATCTCGGGCGGGATGTGGATGAAGGAGGTCTGGGCGATTAGCGCCTTGGCGGCCGAGTAGTTCCCGCCGCTCAGGGCGGCCACGATGGAGCCGTAGAAGACGTAGAGCCCCTGGCCGTATGCCGGGTCGACGGGAGCCGTGGCCGGGTCGACCTGCCTTGGGAACTGGATGGCGAGCGCGACGGGGACGGAGACGAGGACCAGCGCCGCCAGGAGGAGGGCGAGGAGCTTTTTCAAAGTGCGAGGATCGCCAGAACCCTGAGGGCGACTATGTAGGCGAAGACGATGAAGAGGGTGACGCCGACGAAGTCGAAGGTCAGACGCCGGGGCCGGAAGATGGTGGAGGCGACGAAGTAGCAGATGGTGAACATGCTGACGTAGACGTCGAGGGTGTACCCCCCTATCATCGAGAGGCCGGCGGTGGAGAGGAGCAGGAGCGAGGCCAGCGTCATCAGGTAGAAGTTCTGGCGCTCCATCTAGAACACCCTGAAGGTCGCAGTCGAGTTCTTCCCCTCGATCTCCTCGGACTCGAGGGTGACCCCCTTCTTCAGCACGGTCGCAGCTACGGACGCGGCGATGCTGGCAGGGATGCTCCCCAGGGAGACGAGGTACTTCGCGGCCTCGGTTTTCACCTTGATACCCTTCATTTCCACGACGAGCCTGTCCCCTGCGACGACAGCCTTGGCAGAGGAGCAGAGCTCGGACACCTCGGTCAGGATGTACTGGATGGCGTCCTCAAGCCCCGACGCCTCGGAGAGCTCGGAGGCCCTGACCATCTCTGAGCCGGGGGGGACGACAAGGAGGACGGGGACCCCGCCGGCGTCGGAGACGAGCCGCCTGGGGGCGTCGATGAGGGCCTGCGGCTCAGGGGAACGCGGGTTCGTGGCGAGGGGGACGAAGGCGACAGACTGGCCGTCCTTGGGGGGGAGGTAGAACGCCTTCTCGCGCACGTCGAACTCCTCGAGGAGGGCCTCGACGTTCATCACGGATGCGTGGATGACCCCCCGCACCGCGCCGCTGGGGACGGGGGACTCCGGGAGGGTGAGGGTCGCGCCTCCGAGGATGACGCAGGCGACCCCGAGTGCGGCGAAGGGGACGCTGAAGAGGAAGTAGTAGGAGACGAAGGCGACCACCGCACCGAACGATGCGATCCCTGCCCCGAACGAGAAGTATCTGAGCCCGGCCAAGCGACTACCTCGCTCTGGCTGCCAGCCTGATATACGATTCCTTCCTCACGGCTGCGACGAGGGCGAGCCCCACGCCGAGGATGGAGAGCGAGATCACGATGGGTTCCAGGCGTATCCCCCAGGGGGTGTAGTTCAGGAGCAGGCCGACGAGGGGGACGAGGGCGAGGCTCAGCCCGATGGAGAGCGCGAGCCGCTCGAGGCTGTCGAGGTCCTCCTTCTTGGGGTAGAGGGCCTCGATGAGGGTGTAGCCGGGGAAGTAGAGGACCGCGACTGCGCCGAAGACGTACCTGACGTAGACGAAGGGGGCGTACTGTGGGAGGAGGTAGATGGAGGCGACGGTCACTGCCAGGTACGCCATCGACCCCCAGAACCAGAAGGAGTAGCCCCTCCCCAGGTACTCGATGGTCGAGCCCGGGGGGGAGGGGTCGGTCAGGGCGACCTTCTTCGCTTCTAGCAGGCCGTAGAGGGCCCTGGAGGCGTCGGCCTGCGAAGCGCCAGTCCCCTGCCTGGCTCTTGCGAGGGCGTCGGGGAGGGACATCTCGGTCGTGAGGGCGGAGAGCAGGACTTCCTTCGCGCGGGTCTGTTTCGGGTCCTCGGGGACGCTCATACCGACGGCCCCGTGACATTCAGGTAGAGCTGGTTGATCCTGTTGTCGAAGGCGAAGGACGACGTGTTCGTCTGGAAGACCCAGAGCTCGAACACCAGGCGGACGTTGGTCCCGTTGTGGTCGAGGCTGAGGGTTATCGGCTCGAGGTAGGTCTGGTTCTGGAGGGCGAACAGGCCGGTCCACATCGTCATGATGTCGGGCCCGGACTGGGCGACCGCCGCGGCCTTCAGCAGGGCGAAGTAGTTGTCCGCCGGCTGGCTGACGACCTGGATGGTCACGTTGGGGTTCTTGGCCATGTAGGCCTTGACCAGCGCGTTGGTGACCGAGGCGTTGGCCTCGGTGC
>JAFMAU010000092.1 GCA_029784825.1 Nitrososphaerota archaeon
GCGCTGGGGTCCTACGCGTTCAAGGCGTTCCTAGGGTACCTGGAGCGGGAGGGCGCCGACGTCGGAGGGCTCGAGTTCGGCCACGGCGCGTCCTATCGCCTGGCGGACGGACCGACCCTCTACGCGAGCTACCACCCAAGCCCGAGGAACACGAACACGGGCAAGCTGACGAAGCCGATGCTGGTCTCGGTGCTGAACCGGATAAAGCGGGACTTTAGCATATAAGCCGGCCGCGTCGACCGCCGCCCGGGCCCGTAGCCTAGCACGGATCAGGGCGTCAAGCAGATGGCGCGCGAGCCTGCGAAGCTGGAGATTCCGACCAGAGATCGAGGGTTCAAATCCCTCCGGGCCCGCTATGTCTCGCCCTGCGCCTTTCCTGGCCAGCTATGCGTCGGTCTGGGCTTAAATAGGAAACGAGCAATGTTGCCAGAGGCGTGTCCCGGACCGCAGAACGAATCCCCGGATGGGTGGAACGACTGCTGATTCCCACTTTGGAATCGCGGGTCAGAGCCATCGTGAAGGAGGAAGTGGGCAGCCTAGAGAAAGTCCTGGATGCTCGCTTCGAAGCAATAGGTGCTAAGATAGACTCTCTGGAAAAGAGATTCCCAACGGTGCAGGACCTCGCCGAAATCAAGGCCAGACTCAGTCAGGTCGAGAGCAAAGTTTCGGCCTAAACGAATCTTAGTCTGGGCGAAATGCGAAGCTCGTGATGAGTTACGCGGGCAACGCCTTCGGAGTCCACTCTACGAACTCATTTAGGTGCTAATCCTTCCGGGCCCGCCCTTGCGGCGCCAATCACATCTCTTCGCCACGGGGTTCTACATTTATACGGCCGGCGGGCCCCGAGTGATGTCCGTGGACGCAAAGACGCTCTTCTTGGCGACCAGGCCCTGGTCGTTCACGATGACGTTCTCTTCCGTCACGCTGGGCGCCCTTGTCGCGGCCCTTGCAGGTTACTTCAACCTCGTCCTCTACCTCCTCACCTTCGGGGGCATGCTGGCCTTCCACGCGGGCACCAACCTGATCAACGACTTCTACGACGTGAAGCACGACGTTGACCGGACGGGCGCACCCACGACGAAGTACAGGCCCCACCCGGTGGCTGCGGGCGCCGAATCTCCGGCGACCATAAGGCGCTGGGCCGCCCTCTTCTACGCACTGGCACTCTTGGCCGCGGGCTATCTGGCCATTCTCAGGAGTCCCGTTGTGCTTGCCATCGTCGCGGTCGGCATGGTAGGAAGCCTCCTCTACACGGCGGACCCAGTGGTCCTGAAGGCGAAGGGGCTCGGAGAGGTCACAGTCTTCCTGATGTGGGGACCCCTCATTCCGCTAGGGGCTTTCCTCGTCCAGACCGGAATGCTCTCGCCCCTGCCAGTTGCCCTGGCCTTGCCCATCGGGCTCTTGGTCGCGCTCGTCCTGCTGGCGAACAACATCAGGGACATCGAGTACGACGGGAGCGTGGGAATGAAGACGGTCCCGGTCTTGCTTGGCGAGCGGCGCGGAATCCTCCTCTACGACGCGCTCCTCTCGATGACCTACCTGCTCGTTCCGATCTTTGTCGTCCTCCGCCTTCTCCCCGTCTGGTCCCTGCTGGTCTTCCTCACCCTACCAGAGTCGCGCGGGCTATGGAAGATGTTCCGCGGTCAGATCCCGGACAACGCGGACCCCAGGACCGCGAGCCTCGCGCTCAAGTTCGCCCTGCTCTACATGGCTTCCCTCGTCCTGCAGCTCTTCGTACCGATTGCGGTCTGATCACCGCCTCCCTCGCTGTTGACGCAGGGCAGTCCGCTAGTACGCGCTTGGACTGAAGGCCGAGAGCCCGTCGGGGTGGTCGTAGAGGCCGACCCAGATTCCATCGGAGCCCTTCACGAATCCGATGTGCATTGTGAACTTCTCGCTCGGCTCTTGGGTGGCCAGCGACTCGGGTATGTCGACGACCTCGACGCCCCTGGCCGCGAGCTGCTTGAGTTTCTCGGCCGCGCCGACGACCTTGACTCCGATGTGGTCGAGCCCCTCGCCAAGCACACACGTCGTCGCATATTCGAGTCCTCGGGATTCCAGTTCAGCTCAATCCTCCGCCCTGAAACCGGGTCACCAATGAGAACGTACTTCCCGCCTCCGGCCCTGACGAAGTCGCCTGCCCTGAGGGCCTTCCAACCCAGCGCATCCTCGTAGAAACTCGCGGACCTCTCGAGGTTGGTCACGCTGGTCCCGAAGTACCTGACGAACGTGGAGTTGAGGTCGGGTCAGGGACGATGAGAATGTGCTTGCCGTTTATCTACTTCGAAATGCTGGGAACCGCTGATGGCGGGCGGTGTGGTGATACGAAGGGGGAGGAAGGCAGATTCGAAAGGGTTCCTCAAGCTCCTGGTCGCGCTGGCCAAATACGAGAAGCTTGACCCCCCCACGCCAGCCGCCCAGAAGCGGATTCTGAAGGACGTCTTCGAGAAGAGACGAGCCAGCCTCGTCATGGCGATTCGCGGGGGCGTGCCGATCGGCTACGCCTTCTACTTCTACACGTACTCCTCATTCCTCGCAAAGCCAACGCTCTATCTCGAAGACATCTTCGTTCTCAAGGAATTCAGGGGGTTCGGTGTGGGCAAGTCTCTTTTCGTGCGGTGCGTGAAGGAAGCATCCATCCAAGGGTGCGGGCGGATGGAGTGGTCTGTCTTGAATTGGAACTCAAGGGCGATTCGCTTCTACAGGAGGATGGGCGCCAGACGAATGGGTGAATGGTCGGTCTTTCGGCTCGACGAGAGGGCCCTCAACGCTCTAGTGGGTTAGCTCGGCCGGGTGCGGCGCCCGAGTCTTTCACGAAGCGGAGGGTACATGTTGAAATACAGGGCAAGCAAGTTTACACCTATGGGCGGTTCGGCTCAGGCTGCCTCCTCGCTTTCCACGAAGGTCATCATCATCGCGATGACGGCTGCACTCTACACTGTGGGCAAGGCCGTCACGGGGTTCATCCCGACGCCGTTCGGGGTGGGGCAGTTCCTAATCGGGCTCTTCATCCCCGCCTACTTCGCCGTCGTCTCGGAGACGATTCCCGTCGCGATAGGAGCGGGTCTCGGCACGTTCATTGGCGATGTGCTCGTGTTGGCCCCGTTGAACGAGACCACCCCATTCCTCAGCCTGGTGGCGGGTGTGCCAGCGAACTTCATCGCCTTCTTGATCTTTGGCTGGTTTGTGAAGAGGTACAAGTCGTGGTCCGCATTCGTCGCGGCAGCAGTGTGCTTTGTCACGCTCGGGAACCTCATCGCCGCGACGAGCGTTGTCGAAACGCTCGCTCTGCCGGCAGGGCTGATACTTGGCTTCGTGGTCTTCTGGAACGTCGGGTCGATACCGGCTGTCATAGTCGGCGTTCCGATCTTGGTTCGAGCCACCAGGCCGATGATGGACAGATCAAAGATTCTGAGGTATCGTCCCCAGTGGGGCGCCTCAGTGAGCGGACGTCAAGCAAGTGTCGCGCTGGCGTTCGCGGCCGTGTTCATCGCGCTGGGGGCGGCGCTGTTTCTCGGGGGTGGATCGGTCCTGCCGAGCTGGAGCGGTCTGAGCCTCTACTTCGCGATTTCGGCCGTCATCGTTCTTGTCTTCGGGCCCCTCGCCAATCTGATCGCAGGCTCCAAGCCAGAGGCGGCCCAGCCTGCTAGCTAGAGTGGCAAAGGCGTTCGCGCCTGCCACCATCACCAACTTCTTCTCCGTCCACCAAGACAAATCTCGGGGAGGCCTTGTTCGCAGCGGCGCGACCGGCGGCGGTTACATCCTCTCCAAGGGTGTCGTCTCCAGGGTCGAGCTTGTTGGCAACTCCGCCCATCCAATTTTCGAAACATCAGTGAACGGCGACTCGCGCTACCATGCGCGGACGACACGCCAGGCGCTCCGCTTGTTGATGAAAGCCGCGGGCAAGAACGCCAGGCTCAGAGTTGAACAGCAGGTCGACGTGCCCATCGGTTTCGGATTCGGGGCAAGCGCAGCATCTGCACTCTCCGCCGTCTTGGCCGCGTCAGCCGCGCTTGACCTGAGACTCAGCAAGGCGCAGACGGCGAAGTTCGCACACGATGCCGAGATCATTCAGCGGACGGGTTTGGGGACTGTCTCGGCGGTCTACGACGGCCTGGGCGCGGGCCTTGTCTACGAGCCCGGAGCCCCGGGGGTTGCCAAGTTCAGGAACGTGAGGACCTCGGCGTCAATTAGAATAGTCACGGCATCCCTCGCGCCACTGAGACTCGCAGGCCTTCTCTCTTCGCAAAGGAAGGTCGCCAGGGTCAACAGATTCGGCGACGACGCGCTGCGGCGTGTCCTAGCCGAGCCGACACTCGATCGGATGGCGAAGGAAGGCGAAACGTTCACCAGGAAGGTCGGGCTCATCAACAATGAAGTTGCTTCCTTGATCCGACTTGCAAAGAGAACGGGGGCGGCCTACGCAAGCCAGAACATGGTGGGCGAGGCGATGCACGCGGTCGTCCCGCTCGGGAGCGCTGCCAGCGTCGCCCGGGCTCTGAGGAGCTCCTCTCTCGAACCGCGTGTGGACGTCTTTGAGCTGGGAAGGGTCAAGGCTGGGGTCATCTCCCTGGCCTCGGGCTGACCTACCCCACAGTGACGAGCTCTTTGGTGTAGTGCGTGAGCGGCTGAGGCTTCTTCCCTATGAGGACCGTATCCTCGATCCTGATGCCGTACCTGCCAGGGAAGTAGACCCCCGGTTCGTCGGTGACGACCTGCCCTTCGGCGAGGCGCTCCTTGCTCGTACGGCTGATGGCAGGACTTTCGTGGATGTCGATTCCCACTCCGTGCCCTATGCTGTGGTTGAGGTACTTGTCGACACCGTGCCTGCGCAGGGCGGCCACGGCCGCCTCGTTCACCTCGCTGCACCTGGCCCCCGGTCTCATGGCCCCCAGGGCGTCCTTCTGGGCCTCGAGCACCGCCCTGTAGCGCCCTTTCACCTCTGCTGAAGCAGTTCCCACTGAAAACGTCCTCGTTTCATCGGAGTTGTATCCTTCAGAGCGGAAGAAGATGTCTGCCACCACCAAGTCCCCACGCTTGATGCGCCTCCCGGTCAGCTCCCCATGAGGGAGGGCTCCGTTAGGCCCGGAGGCGACTATGATGGGGCTGAGCGCAGAGTCCGAGCCCGACGGTGTAAGCCCGCTGGAAATGGCGATTTTCATCGCCTCCGAGGCTATTTCACGCTCGCTCCTGCCCGGTCGTATCTCCCTTTCGAAGGCCCCGAAGATCCGGTCCTGGACGGCCGACGCACGCTTGATCCTGCCCACCTCGACCTCGTCCTTGACGCTGCGCGCCTGCAAGAAGGCCTCTGGCTTGCACTGGACGCCCCTTCTCGCCCGGAACGCCATATCGTCATCTATCATCACCTGAGCATTTCCGAGCTTTTTCATCACCGCGACCGGAACTTCCGCCCAGGTCCTTGCCGTCACCACCTCGACCTCGTTTCCCAGCTTCTCCGCCCTGTCCGCCTCAAGCGGGCTGGTGAATATCATGGTCTTGTCTTCAAAGACGATCGCCATCCCTCCGCCCCAGAAATCCGTGAGCCAGAAAACGTTGGCTGGGGTTGCGGCCACGACTCTGCTCCCATTTGCAGCTCCAAGCAGTCTCCGACGCCTGTCACGGAAAATTGCCAATCTGTCAACGTTGGCAACCAAGCGCTTATATTGGTTGGGGGTCTGTCAAATCGAAGAGGATACTGCGCATTGGCGTACATCCGTCGACTAGAGATGAGAGGCTTCAAGTCGGCGGGTCCAAAGTCTTCGGTCGTCAACTTCGAGAGAGGATTCACCGTAGTCACAGGCCCCAACGGCAGCGGCAAGTCGAACATAGGCGACGCGATTCTTTTCGCCCTCGGCGAGAACTCGCCCAGGAACCTCAGAGCGGCCAACGGAAAGATGAGCGGCCTCATCTACGAACCAAAGAAGGACGAGTCTCCGGACTCGCAGAAACCGAAAGAGTGCCGCGTGACGCTGCAGTTCGACAACTCCGACCGAGCCATACCCGTGGACGCCGAGACAGTCACTGTCACCAGAGAGCTGAGGGACGACGGAGAGAACGCCTACTACCTCAACGGGAAGAAGACCACAAGGGGCAACCTCTCGGAGATCCTGGACCTGGCGGGACTCTCCCCCGGGGGGCTGAACATGGTCCTCCAGGGAGCCTCGTCCGGAGTGGCCGAAATGACCCCAGACGAGAAGAGGAAGATGATAGAGGGCGTCGTTGGCATATCAAAATTCGACGAGAAGAAATCCGAGGCATTGAGGACGCTTAACACGGCGGACCAAAA
>JAFMAU010000093.1 GCA_029784825.1 Nitrososphaerota archaeon
GCCTGGCTTGAATCTCTCCCTCTTGTCCTGACAATCTCCGCTCGCTCCAACCCTTTCAGAGGATTGGATTTAAAACTCCCCCGACCAAAAATATCGAGGATTACTGGCGTTTATCGTTGCGTTTATTGAAGGAACTGCAGGTTTAGGTCGCCTGCCGCTCCTTCCGGACATCCCAGTAGCTGCGTCGGCTCCAGGAAGGCCTCGGCGCCGCCGCTCACCTGTCGGGAATCCGCTCTTCCGAGTGCCACTTCAGGAACTCGGCGACCCCCTCCTCCAGCCCGCGCTTCGGGTCGTATCCGAGCAGCCGCCTCGCCTTCGAGATGTCTGCGCACGAGTGCCGGACGTCCCCGGGCCTTGGGCTCCCCTTCGACACGGCCGCCCCCTCCTTCCCGGCGGCCGAGATGAACATCCGGGCGAGGCGCCCGATGCTGGTCGGAACCCCTGTCCCGACGTTGAAGGTCTCGCCTGCGGCCCGCTCGTTTGTGACCGCGAGCATGATCGCGCTGACCACGTCGGCCACGTGCACGAAGTCCCTGGTCTGCTCCCCGTCCCCGTGCACTGTGAGCGGGGTCCCCGACTCCAGGCTCCTTGCGAACTCGGACATCACCGCGCCGTACGCCCCTCCGGCCCTGGGGCCGTACGCGTTCATGAACCGCAAGACCACCGTCGGGAGGCCGAACGAGCGCTGGTACGCCGCGCAGTAGGCTTCGCACGCCACCTTGGACGCCGCGTACGGGGACAAGGGCCTGGTCGGCATCGATTCGGTGACCGGAGGGACGGCGTCGCCGTAGACAGCGGCAGACGACGCGAGCACGAACCGGCCCACCCCGGCCTTCGCGCACGCGCCCAGCAGGCTCAGGGTCTTCGTGACGTTCGTCGCGTGAACCAGCTCGGGGTTCTTGACCGAATCGGCGACCCCGACCCTGGCGGCGAGGTGCACGACCGCGTCGGCCTTGGGGACCGCCTCCGAGAGCACGCGTCCGCCGGCGAAGTCTGCCTCGATGAAACTGAAGCGGGGCCCATTCATCCGCGAAGCCAGGTTGGCTGTCTTGCCCGCAGAGAGGTCGTCCACCGCGGTCACTTCATGGCCGCCGGAGACGAGGGCGTCGACGAGGTGGCTGCCGATGAAACCCGCCCCGCCCGTTACGAGGACCCTCAACCGCGTCCCCCCGGCGACTGCACTACTTCCTTGCCTTTTCGTCCGACTGTGACTCTTTGACCTGGTCGCGGAGGTTGGTCAGCAGCCCTGTGAACTCCATGGGGAAGATGTACTTCGTCGACGGCGAAGCGCCGAGCGCCTTCAGCGTGTCCAGGTACTGGAGCACCATCGTCTTCGAGTCGATCCCTTTCGCGGCCCCGAATATCTGGCTCAGCGCGCCGGCGTACCCTTCGGCCCTGAGGATCTGAGCCTGCTTGTCCCCTTCGGCCCTGAGGATGTTCGACTTCTTCTCTCCCTCTGCGACGAGGATCGAAGCTTCCCTCTTGCCGTCTGCTTCGGTGACGGTCGCCCTCCTGGTCCTCTCGGCCGACATCTGGCGGACCATCGCTTCCTGGACGTCCTGCGGCGGCCTGATCTCCCTGATCTCCACGTTAGTGACCTTGATACCCCATCTTTCCGTGACTTCGTCGAGCTTCGTCCTGAGGACCTGGTTGATCTGCTCCCTCTTCGCCAGCAGCTCGTCGAGGGGGATGTCTCCCACCACCGCCCTGAGGGTCGTGGTGGCGATCCCGATGGAGGCTCCTTCGAAGTTCTGGACCTGGACGATGCTCTGGGTGGACTCGATCACCTTGTAGTAGATCAGGAAGTCGATGTCGGTCGGCGCGTTGTCCTTCGTGATGCAGGTCTGGTGGGGGACTTCGAGATAGCGCTCCCTGAGGTCGACCTTGTTTACCCTGTTGATGATCGGGATGATGAAGACGACGCCGGGACCCCTCGCCCCGATGAGCCGCCCCAGCCTGAAGACAACGAGCCGCTCGTACTCTCTGATTATCTTGATGGTGGACGCGATGAGCGCGATTATGACCACCACGACGATGCCGTAGATCACGTAGTCGATTATGCTGCCGAGCGACTGGACCTGCAACGCGTCGATGAGACTCAAGAACTCTTCCTCTCTACTACTAGCGTGTTTCCGCGTACTTCTTTAACCCTTACCAGGTCTCCACGCTTGAGGTCGACGTCGGACAGCACGCTCCACTCCTCCGACGCTATCTCCGCGACCCCCCTCGCTCCGCGGGCGCAGTCCGCTTCCATCGTCCCTTCCCTCCCGATAAGGGCTGACGGCTCGTTCACCTTGGGGCGCTTCTTGAGCGCCTCCCTTATGGAGCGGAGGTACATACTCCCGACCACGATCGCGGCCGCCAGCGCTACGATGAGCCCGTAGGTGATGTCGGGGATGCCCGAAAAGTTCACCGGCGGGAGCTGCGAAGTGCCCTGATTAGAGGGTGCCGCCGGCGGGAACTGGTACAGCAGGAGGAACCCGAACACGAAGACGACCACCCCCAGGAGGGCGCTGATGCCGTGCTGGGTCTTGACCTCGAGGAAGATGAAGGCGGTCCCGATCACCATCAGCAGGACCGCGAGCGGGGACGCGCCGAACACCCCGAGGCCGAAGAGGGCGAGCGCGACTATCACGACCCCGATGGCCGAAAGGACCACGGTCGGGTGGTAGAGGTCGGCCAGTATTGCGAACACCCCGAGGAGGAAGAGCAGGCTGGAAACGTTCGGGTCGCTGAGCACAGAGATGAGCGACGACCTCACCCCGGGGGTGTTGATCGGCGTGGAAGCCGGGACGCCGAGATAGGAGAGCGCTCCCTGCAGGGTGGTGACGTTGAGGACCGCATCGACCACGTGCTCCTTCAAGGCCGAGGGGCACGGGATGGCGGAGGACGCCGGGGTGCTGCAGTAGGAGACCCCCTTGGTAACCATGAGCGCGGTTGCGGTCGCGTTGCGGCCGTGGGCTGAAGTGAGCGTCTGCATGTACGAGGCGAACGCGTTGATGTCCTTGGTGAGGGTGGTGTTCGTCTCTCCGGTGGGGATCCCCGAGACTATCGGGGTGGCGGAACCGATGGTGGTCCCCGGCGCCATTACGATCTTGTTGGAAGACTCGGCGATGTATGACCCGGCGGAGAAGGCGTACGAGCCTTCAGGCGCGACTAACGTCGTGAAGTTTCCGCCCCACTGCTGGTAGCTCTGTATGGACCCGACCATCGACTGCATGCTGGCGCCGTCCCCGCCGTCCGTTGTCAGGACGAAGACGATGTTCGCCGCGCACAGGGACTCGGCGTTGCTCACCGTGGTGGCCATGAAGTCTGCCGAGCCGGGGTCGATGTTCCCGTTCATCGACGCGACGTAGAACGTCCCCGGCTGCGGGCCGCATGACTGGGCGTGCGCAGGAGCCATCTGCACGGCGAACGCCAGGACTAGAAGGGTAACCGCGGCCGCCGCCCTGAGACGCCTCAAAACGGACCTTCGCGGCCATGCCCTCACATAAAGATGCCCTCCCTAGCGAGATGGGTCGCGAAGCCCATTGGTATGCTTACATACCGACGGCGCGACCGAGCGGTGGTCGTTCAGGTGAAGCCCAAGGTCACGGTGGTCGACCACCCCATGGTGAAGGAGCAGCTGTCGCTCGTGCGCGACAAGACGACCAACCAGGTCGCCTTCAGGAAGGCGATCTACAGGCTTGGGAGGTTCATGGCGTACGAGTTCCTCAGGACGCTCGAGACCGAGGAGTTCGTCGTCCAGTCCCCTCTCGGGGCCGCGAAGGGAGAGAAGGTGAAAGGGAACGACAAGGTGGTCATCGTGCTCGTCCTCAGGGCAGCCATACCGTTCGTCGAGGGGATGTACAAGAACATCCCGATGGCCAGGACAGGAGTGATCAGCGCCTGGAGGGGACCTGCGCCAAACTTCGCCATCGATGTGAGCTACGCCAAGATTCCGCAGATACACAGGGACGACGTCGTCGTGATAGCAGACCCGATGCTCGCCACGGGGCACACCCTCGTGGAGGTGGCCAGGAGGGTTGCGAGGCAGGGGAAGCCGAAGCGCCTCGCCTTCTTCTCGGTGATCGCAACCCGGCAGGGGATCGAGTACGTGTCAAAGTCATTCCCCAAGGCGGAGTTCTACACCTGCGCGATCGACCCGGGGCTCAACGAGCACGGATACATCGTCCCTGGGCTCGGAGACGCGGGGGACAGGTCGTTCGGCGCCCCCAGATAGCTCGCTATTTCGGCGCTGTCCCGCCCAACCGCTTTATACCTCCCGCGTGAAGACGACGGGACGATGATCCTCCTCCGCGACGCCTTCTGGAACCTCCTCACCGGGGTGTCGCTCCTGCTGGTGATTATGTACGCATACGTGCTGCATACCGCGTTCAAGGGAGGGGCGATCAGGCGGGCGTACAGCTACCTTCTGGTGGCGCTGGTGGTGATGTGCGCTTCGTTCCTGGCGAAGGTGCCGCTGGACCTGCTCGGCGTCGAGGACCCGCTCGCGGCCTATGGGGTGACGTACGCCAACTTCGGCGTGCTGATTGGCGCGGTGCTCCTCCTGATCTCGATGAGGGAGCTCGCGAGGGTCTGGCGTAACATCGGCAGCGCGACCTAGCGCCGTTCAGCCGATCTTCTTCGTCTGACGGTTGTACATCGCGACAATCTCTTCCACCGTCGTCGCGTCCTCCGCCCGCTTGTCGTCCCTCACCTTTCCCGTGAACTTCGGGAAGCGCAGGGAGATCCCCGCCCCGGGGCGTATCCTCCCCATGGCCGCGGTGTGGATGGGGGACAGGGTGAGCTCGGCGGCGATGACTTCGATGACGGCGTGAGGCCGGAACCAGACGTCGGGGACCATCCCCGACTCGACGCCGGGAGGCTTGACGTGGCTCTCGAAGGGCTTCAGAAGCACGGGGAACCTGGCCAGCGCCTCGTCCGAGAAACCGGTCCCGACCTTCGCGACGCTGGTGAAAGCCGACTTCTCGCCGTCGTAGGCGGCGAGGAGGTAGGTACCGTAAGTCCCCGCCCGCCGGCCCCGGCCGTGGAAACCTCCTATCACGACCAGGTCGATCGTGTCGGTCAGCTCGCTCCGGTACTCGCGCTTCAGCTTGATCCAGACGAACTCCCTCGCCCCTGCCCTGTAGGTCGAGGACGGGTCCTTCACAACCAGCCCCTCGCACCCGTTCTCGATCGCCTCTTCCATGAAGCCCTCGATCTCGGCGGGGTCAGAGGTGGTCTTCGCCGGGACGAGCCTGGTCCTGTCCGTCTGCTCCACCGCCTGCTCGAGCCTCTTCCTCCTGTCGACGTACGGCAGCCCGGTAAGGTCCGACCGGCCGGAGAGCAATATGTCGAAGAAGTTCAGCGCGACGGGGTAGTCGGCCATCGCCTTCTCGACCCCATGCTTCCGCCTGCGGTGCATCAGCTCCTGGAACGGGAGGTACTCGCCCGTGTCCTCGTTGATCGCGACCACCTCAGCCTCGAGGATGACCCGCTTTGCCGAGACGCGCTCCCTTACGAGGTCCGCCGCGTCGGGGTAGTGGGAGGTTATCACCTCGAGCCTCCGGGAGAACAGCTTGACGTCGTCGCCGTCCCTGTGGATCTGGAGCCGCTCGCCGTCGAGCTTGTACTCGGCCGTCACGGCCTTGTCCCCCATCTTCTTGACCACCTCGGCGGCGGAGCTGAGGCGCTCGGCGAGCATCGGCCTGATCGGGACCCCGACCTGCAGGGCGATGGCCTTGACTCCCTTCGCCCCTCTGGCTGCGGCGCTTTCCACCACGAAGCCGAGGTCAGGATGGACGTTGTACGCCCGCTCGACCTCCGCCCGTGCCTCCTTCCCGCCGAGAAACGCTGTCGCGGCTGCGTCCAGCACCGTGTAGTCGGCCACCCCCAGCCGCAGCTCACCGGTGACGGTCCGCATGATGTACTTCGCCTCCAGGGGGGTCGCGTCGTTCAGGAGCGAAGCGAGCTCGCGAAGTTTAGCTTCGACCGACCCCGCGCCACCCAGCCTCGCTACCCTGAGGAGCGTCTCGTAGACCCTCCCGAGGGTGAGACCTTCGCTGTAGAGCGTCCCCTGGCTCCTGTGCCTGAGCAGGTCTTCGGCGGTCGCCCCGAGGTCGCCGTGCTTGATGTAGGCGGCGCGGACCTTTTCCCCGCTGAGACCGGACGCCGACGATATGGCCCTCA
>JAFMAU010000094.1 GCA_029784825.1 Nitrososphaerota archaeon
AATGTGTCCTCTACCACCCCTGCGAACCTCGCCGTGAACCTGACGTTCCTGAGGACCAGAACGATCGGCATAGCGACGGTCACCGCGCCGATGAGGAAGAGCCGAGCGCTCCCGAGGAGCCACGACATCGCCCAGGCCATTATGCTCGCGATGGCCCCGATGAAGTCGGTGAGGAGATTGCCCCCTGTGGGGAGGGTGTTCCAGATGAGCTGGCTGTTGGCGAGGTACTGGGTGTAGGGGTTCCCCGGCCCGGCGATAATCTGCTGGTCGAGGATGTTGACGAACCCGGCGACGGCGTTGTAGGCGTAGGGGAGCAGGAGGATCAGCAGGAGGGTGACGAGGACGTTGCTGATCCCGGCCAGCGTCCCGCCCGTCCCTCCCTTCTGCTGCTCGGAGGCGCCGGTCAGGTACATGATGACGTTGATCAGCCCGGCGCCGATGAGAAGGATGACGGCGACCTCGGCCACCAGCATGTAGAAGTCGCCGAGGGGGAGCTGGTCGAAGGTCGAGAAGAGGGTGGCGAAGTCAGGGTTGCTGCTCGAGATGCCCAGGGCGGGGACCTGGAAGAGCGGGATTTCCATGGTGAGGATGAAGAGGTTCCCCTCGGAAGAGGAGCCCTGCTGGCTGGGGAAGGAGATTGGGGCCGAGGCGGAAGCAGTCGCGTACACCGTCGAGGGGTTGTTCGGGTCGTATGCCTGGACGTACATAGTGGATCGGCTCACGCCCAGGTAACTGACGTAGCTGGCGCTGGCGTTGACAACGGCGGTCCCGGGGCCGTTGACCGTGCTGCCTGGAGAGAAGCTGAGAGATGCCGCATAGGTGTAGCTGGAGTAGTTCCTGTAGCTCTCGACGTAGGTGACGTTCCCCCTGAGCGCGACCCTGCTGAGCTGGCTGGTCACGCCGACGGTCCCGTGGCAGGTGTAGCCTACCCCTCCTCTGCTGGCCGACGTGGCTTGGCAGCCGGCGTTGGAGATGGTCAGCTGTACCTGGGTGGATTGTGCGAAGACCCCGGTGATCGTGCCCAGCAACCCTGCGACGGCTAGGGCGAGGAAGAAGAAGCGAGCAATGCGGACGTAGGCTCCGGAAACGTGGTACAGGTCCTGTCTGACGTTCATTTCCCGAGGGCACCCGAGTCAAGAGTTGGGCTATCGGCTAAAACGAGGTCAGACCCCGGCCCTGCCTGACCCGCCGTGGGCGCCCACGTATTCGATCGCCCCCCATATCCCGAAGATGGAAGCGAAGATGATCAGGATTCCCGTGAGGAGGGTGATGACCAGGTTCGCGGTGCTAACGAGTATCTGTGGGAGGGTGATGATGTTGCCGGACACGGTCCCGACCTGGCAGACCCCGCTCCCCGCGGCGGTGCATGGGATGAGAAAGGAAGACGAAGCGCCGCCAGAGACGAGATAGGTGACAATGAACGGGAAAGCTATTCCGATGACGACCGCTATCACCGCGGACTCGATCTTCTGCATCGCTGTTCCTAGCGCCATGCCAGAACAGGCGATGTCCGGTTATAACGAACGGCTCACTGGTGGACGTCTGCCTTCCGAGTCTTCAGAATCCCGCTCACAATCAGCCATGCGATTCCAGCCATGCCGAAGGCCGCGACCGTGGTCTCGGGAATGAGCTGAGTCAACGGCGCAGGGGCAAGTGGCGCCCCCAGGTCTATGGTTGTCTTCGCCCCCCAGACATTCGTGAAGACGGCCTTTGCGTCCTGGCCGGTGGCGGGAAAGGACAGCTCGTATGGTCCCGAGAGCCCCGTCTGAACCGGAGAGGGATACGCTGATGGGTTCACGGTCGATATGTTCTCTATCACTCTTCCACCCTCGAGCAGTTGGACGCTCGAAATGCCTCCGCTCCACGGCTCGACGAAGAATGATGCCTGGTATTCGCTCGTCCCCAGCTTCTGCGTTCCTAGGAGGCTCACACCTCCGCCCTGCAGGTTAACGTACACCGTCAGGTTCTCACCCATTGGCCAGAAACCATACTCTTGAGAGGTGAAGGCCCAAGGGGTCTGAGGGACCGTCGCGTTCCCCGCTATCCAGCCAGAAGAATTCACAAGCTCCAGAAAAGATGTCGGAGATGCCACCGTGGTGGAAACGGGGAGAAACGAAAGGCTCCCCTCAATCATATTGTAGGACCACAGAGGAATCGTCGCGTTTGCGCAGTAGACTGTGCCGTTGATGGAGCCGGCGACGGACGCGATTGCGGTGTCCACCAAAGTCGGGACGAATGTGAAGTTGCCCGACGATGTGATACCTCCCGCAGTGATAGTGATCTGAGGCGGAACGAGGCTGGTCTGGTTGAGGAGCACGCTCAGCGAACCCCGGCCGCTGAAGGCCATACTCCCGTTGGTTTGGTAGAGGTCCTCCTGGAAAGCTCGGAGTGCCTGCGGGTCGTTCACGAAGGCCTGTTCGAAGTCCGAAATCAGCAGATGGTCAAGGGGGAAGGGGTTTTCTATTGTTACGGAAACCGGGGTGCTCGGCAAGATGCTCCCGTCCGAGCCTACTGAAACGACGTTCAGCTTCCCGCTCCAGAGGAAGGGGACCAGCCAGTAGGACTGCTTTAGGTCACATGCCTTCTCCTGCTGCCAGCACCCGACCATGGTGACATTCTGATAGCTGAAACCCTCGGTTAGCAGGGCAGAGAGGCTCGAGGCGATGGCCTGGAACGTGTACTTCTCTATGCGGTTGCCATCGTAGAGCGGGGCCGAGTCTCCTTGGTTGAGCCATCCATACAGCGCCATCCCTGTGCTATTGAGCACGTGGAAATCGAACGTGCCGGCCCCCGTCGTGAACGGCTGGTAGCTGAGCGTCGAGAAATGGAAGCTGTCGAAGTAGGCTCTCTGCGCCAGCGTCCTGCTCCCGTTAAAGGCGCCGGTGTTTCCGTCCCCGGCGAAGGAATAACCCGGAAGGTTCCCGTCGTACCTGACCAAGAGCACCCATGGCCTCTGCAGGCTGCTGGGAGCGGTGCTGTTCCTAAACTCCATGTAAGCGTAGGTCGTGAATTGTGGGTCGTACCGGACCACGGCGACCGTCTGGCCTGTCGTGAGAGTGGAGTTGAACGGTTGCGTGGTATTGCCTACAATCACTGACCCTGCGAATGTGACTGATACTGTGACCGAGTAGATGCCTATTGCGCTTCCCGAAACTGTGAACGTGTCTACAGCCCTTCGGAATTCGGACTGGTCGTATGACCAAGAGAGCGAATGGTCGGTCGTGTTCGGGCCGGTGGTAATAGAAATCGGGATTTGGAAGCTGTCTCCGAGATAGATCGTGTGGTCCGGGTTGGCGCGGATATAGCTAATCGAGCTCGAGACGCAGTCGCCGTAAGAGTCGCAGGGGTCCCGGGACACATGAAGGGTTCGCACTGTAACGGGGAGTACAGATACCATCAGAATCGCCAGCACGGCGAGGACGAGGAGTCCTTTCAACTCAACGTGAAGAGAAAATCGTAATAAAACGAGACCGCTTCGAAAGCGGCGAGGTACAGCTTGTCAACTCCCGCGAAGATGCAGTTCCGGGACTATCCTACCGGGTTTAAGGCGCTAGCAATCCTGGATGCAATATCTGCGGCGGTACTCTTCGCCTATTTGATCTATGGATCGTTCACAAGTATCTCCGTCGCCCCGCAGGAAGGCTTCATTCTGGGCTCGAGCATGAAGGCGGTCATAACAATTGCATTTGTCCTCGTACTTTGGAGATACAGGATTAGGACACAAGGAGGATATCGTAGGGCTTCCGTTTCAATACTCTTGCTCGCAATCATCATTCTGTGGGCAATCCCATTGTGATTCCCACGCTGTGCGGTCTGGACTGCCCCTAGCTTTGCTTTGAAGAACCTTATTCCTTGGTCTCTTCGTCGCCCCAGCCTTCTTCGTCTTCGTCCCCGTTGTCGTCTTCCAACTCTTCGTCTTCCTCGGACATCCGCGCCGCCTCGAACTTCTCATGAAGTATTAACGCGTTCGGCGGCCCAAGCCAGGCTAGAACGGATCGCATGAGACAGGTTCCTGACCGACACCTCCGTCACGCCCGCGGCATCTCCTATGCTCTTCTGGGTCTGCTGGCCATCCGCTCGTATGGGATGCAGCTCCGAGTATGCCACGTAGAGCGAGGCCGCCGCGAAGACTGTTGGAGCTCTCCCGGCGAAGGCCCTGGCTTCTTTCAGTGTCGAAATAATCTCGACGGCACGGCGCTCGACCGTCGGCTCCAAATCCGCTTTGCGTGCTATGTCTGGGACGAAGGCGATGGGGTCTGGTGGGCGGACCCTGAGGTCCTCGTCGAGGAGCATCCTCCTGTATTCTCTGGCGATGTCGCCGGCCCTGACCCCCGTCGCAGCCGACACGTCCTTGAGCGTCTTCGGGACCCCGAGCAGTCGGCATGAAGCGTAGACAGCCGCGGCCCTGAGCACATCAAATGGGCGTCCTGGGCGCTCTTTCGCCTTGAAGTAAAGCTGGACAGCGGCCCACTCGAGCCTCGGGCTGTTCACTCCGAGCGCCCCCGCGATGCTGTGGATCTCTCCGGGCGGTTCGGTTGGGACAGGTCGCATGAGGAAGTGGTGGGCGTGTGATAATAACGGGTGGACGCGTCAGCGCTGCTTCCTTCTGTCCTGCAGAGACGCTCTGAAAATCAGCCGCGGGTCTGTCAGGCGGGCAAAGGGCTGCTCGGTCCGGTATGCGTCCCTAAACTGCCACACCAGCCTCACGAGCAGGGCGAGATCTTTCGACGATTCGGGCTTGTACGCGATTGCCATCTGGATGGCCTTCTGTACTGTGAGCTTCCTGGGCCTCATTGAGCAGATGAACTCGTGCGAAGCCAGCTTCTCCGTGTAGTAGGATGCGCCGCAGAAGAAGCACTTGGAGGTTGGCCCCAGGGACATGCCTGGAGACGCCCGCGGCGGATTAAAGCTCGCTGTAGCATCGCATAACCTTAATCATGACACCACTTTCGGGGCCCTCCCTGCCCTGCCATCCCCCGAATTTTCGGCCCCGCCTTAAATCCCAACAGCCAAAGTTGAAGCTTTCATGAATTGGAGGGTCACAGGCTGGGAACTGGCGGAAATCACGGGGGTCAACGAGAACACCATCAGGAGGCTCGCGGGTGAGCTTCGGGAGATGCTGCGCGGGGTGGAGATCGAGCTTGAGCAGTGACGACGGCTACCCCTATGCCGGAGAGGGTGACGAGTACGAGTACTATGTCATCCGTGACGGGCTGGGGATCTCGCATTTCCTGAGGCAGAAGAAGGGCGTCCACCCTTCGATCAAGTGCGATAACTGCGAGTAACTAGGTCCACGCTATCCAGGGCTTCTCCTTCAGGAGGGTTCCTGAGGGGTCTGCGATGTATCCACCGTAGTTCTGGTGGATGATCCGCCCTTCCTTACGAAGCGCATCCAGGTCCCGCCTGATCGTGTGCTCAGAGACGCCCAGCAGGGAAGCGAAGTGTCTCATCCCCTGCCATCCCACTTTCTTGATGAGCCGCACCAGCTTCTCGCGCCTCCAGTAAGGTCCCCGCTTGGGGGCGTAGTGCCAGACCGTCCGGCTTCGACCGTTTTCTATTGCAATATGTCTGTAGTAGATGCCGTAGTGGTTGCCTTTCCCCACGCGCCTGCGGTATGGCCCTGCTCCTCGTTTGCCACAGTTCGGACACTGAACGCCAGCTCTCGCCTTACTAGCGGAATACGAGGTCCTGAATCTGTCGTCTGGTGTATCTAAGTCGAGTCCAGTAAGCTAGTCTAACCCCGACTCACTAATCTGTCACATCCGTTTGATGCACGTATCCTTGAATGCGCGGAGCCATGACCTCATATGAGACTCGGAATCGACAGGAAGGGGAAGAGGGAGCTGAAGAGGCTCCTCTCTGTCACGAGGGACAAGAAGGAGTACAGGCGGGCTCTAGGGGTCCTGATGCGGGCCCAGAAGAAGAGGGTGAAGGACATAGCCAGGGAGCTCGATGTCTCGATAGACGCAATCGAGAGGTGGCTCAGGGCCTACAGGAAGCGAGGGATAGAGGGGATCAGAGCGAGGAAGCCGTCCGGCAGGCCTGTGCGGATAAGGGGGAGAGCGGTGAGGAGAATCAGAG
>JAFMAU010000095.1 GCA_029784825.1 Nitrososphaerota archaeon
CTTGCGAGTGTCTCCGTGGCAGAGGCTGTGCTCAGGTCACGCGAAGATGTTGATGACAATCGACACAGCTATGAGCACAACTGAACCGATCAGGACCACTTCGGGCCTGATCTTCACGCCCTGAGTCTCTTCGTTGAAGAATGTGAGCAGGCCAGCGCTCGAAGCGGGCATCGGTGCGTTGTCCTTCTTACTCATCAGGAGTTCGGAGCTCCTCCAGAGTTCTTAAGCCTAGCGCCGGGCATCAGACGAACCCGCTTTCAGTGAGCTTCGTGACCACGCCCCCCCAGAACCTCCCGCTCATAGTGAAGAGGGCGGACAGCCCGACGAGCGCCCCTCCCCCAATCACGGCGATGATTGGGAATATGGTCGCGACGGAGACGAGCAGGAAGACCCCCACAAGGGGGATGGCCGTGGACATCTGCCTCAGGCTGAACTGGGCCGGCATCATCAGGTCGTCCCCCTTCACCTGAATCGGGGCCACGTACGCGGCCCACAGTATCTCGACGACGTAGGAACCAGGGATGACGACCGCTACCACGACGAAGGCCCCGAGGGCTTCGGCATACCCCAGCGCGAAGAGCCCCAGGTCGGCGATGGCGAAGGGGGCCAGGATGAGGAAGAGAGCCACCACCCGCGACGCCACCAGATGGCGGAAGTACACGCTCGGTGGGAGAGACGTAAGGCAAAGCCAGATCCGCTCGTTGGTTATCGCCGACTGAGAGAAGAAGAACGACATGAACGCCAATGCGATGGCCACTGCGAGCGCGGCCGGAAGCGAATTGGGGGCGGCGAACTGGGCAGGCGGTCCCAGATAGAGCACAGACGCAAAGTAAGCAGCCGCCGCCACCGATGTCGCGGTGACGACCCAGCGGGTCTTGACCCGTCTCGAGACATACCTCGAGGCCCCAGCCATGTTCATCCTGCCGGCGAGAGACAGTGCCGAGAGGTTCATCGAATAGATGGCTCCCACAGGGCTCTTGCCCGAATAGGTTACCTGGGATTTGATTTCCGACGAAGACGACTTCACCAGGTTCTTCATCATGTCCAGCTCTATCCGTGAAAGGCCCCTGAACGCCGCGGCGGTGGTCGCAGCGCCCAACACCAACAGCGTCGCGGTCCCGGCATAGACGTTCCCGTTGAACGGGGCGCCTGGTGAGAATGGGAACTTGGCGATGCCGAGGAGGGTCCAGACAGCTACCGCGACGGCGAGAGAAAGGCGCACCTTGGTGCCCAGCGACGTAGCGAGTATCCCGAGCGAGGTGAAGGTCAGGGCCAGGGCGACCAGGTCCGCCACCAGGAAGACAGACGCGAGCGACTGCGACAGGTAGACGAACATGAAGAGGATTGTAATTCCGAAGGCGATGAACTGTGAGAAGAAGATCGCGATGGAGAGGTCTCTGTGACTGAGAGGGAGCGTGAAGAGGTAGTCCCGGTCAGATTTCAGCACCATCACCCCGCCGGTGGCTAGCGCCATAGCGAGGAAGAGTGCGATTATCGCAGTGCCGTAGTAACTCAGGATGAGGTTCTCACTTTGGGGAGGGACGACGGACGATATCCCGAGTTCGTAGACGACCAAGATCACCATGAGTATCAGGAACGGCCTGGAGAACCGCGTCCGGATGATGAACTTCAGCAGCCTAGGCAGCATCTGTCATCATTCTCGCCACGATCTTCTCGATCGGCTCGTCTGGCGAGCCTCTCTTCCTGAGTTCGGCTATGGTCCCCTCCCAAAGGAACTGACCCTTCGTGATCATGACGACGCTGTCCGTGAGCCTGTCTGCTATCGCCATTATGTGGGTCGATACGAGGTGAGTCCCCTCCAGTTTGTCTAGGAGGCCGATCACCTTCTCCTGGGTCGGGATGTCGAGATAGTTGAGCGGCTCGTCGAGGAGGAGTATCTTGGGGGAGTGCACCAGGGCCAGCGCGATGGCCAGCTTCTGTGTGTTCCCCCTAGAAAGCCGTCCGACGTTCGCCTTCTCGTACTGTCGGAGATCCAGCTCGGCCAGGAGGAAGTCGACCCTGTCTTTCGTGTCCGGCACGCCTCTGAGGGCCCCGATGTATTCGAGGTTCTCCCGGACAGAAAGCATCCTGTAGGGGAGGGCGTCCTCTGGTAGATACCCCACCAGGGATTTGGCTTCTCTGCTGTCGGGTGCGAAGCCCTGGACCTTGACGTATCCTGTGTCAGGTTTCAGGGAGCCGATGAGGAGCTTCAGCGTCGTCGACTTCCCTGCTCCGTTCGGCCCAAGCAACGCGAACCTCCCCCCGGCTGGAATCTCAAAGGTGAGGTCGCTGAGGGCCGGAACCTGGCCGTACGATTTGCTGACGTGAGTGAGCTCGATGCTGGCGCGCGAACCATCATTGGAAGAAGCCAACCTAGACGTTCCGACCCTGAGCCCCCCGGGCGTATAAACGAACCCGCCCGACATGCGGCCCGCTTATCTCCAAACACGTATAATCGACGTTCGGGCGCCAAAGGCCCATGCCCTCGTACGAATCCGAGTTCAAGTCGGTGATAAGGAAAGTCAGGTCGCACGAGAAATGGTTCTCACAAAGCCTCCCGATGATAGCCAGCGAGAACCTGGCGTCGGAGCCGGTCCGGAGAGTCCTCTCCTCGGACCTCGGGCACAGGTATGCCGAAGGTTGGCCCGGAGAGAGGGTCTACGCGGGGTGCAGGTACATCGACCAGATAGAGCTCCAGGCGATGGCGCTGGGGAAGAAGCTCTTCAGGGCGGACCACGTCGACGTCAGGCCGGTGTCCGGGGTGAACGCCAACCTGGCCGTCTATTCCGCGTTGAGCGGGCCTGGAGACACGCTGATGGCGCTCTCGATCCCCAACGGGGGGCATATTTCGCACGGGAAGAAGGACTTCGGCGGCACCGCCGGCCTCGTTCATTCTCTGGAAGTATCATACTTCGCCTTCGACAAAGAAGCAATGAACATCGACGTCGATGAGACGAAGAAGAGGATAGCCGCCCTGCCCTCGCTGAAGCTCGCGATGTTCGGATGCAGCCTCTTCCTCTTCCCTCATCCCGTAAAGGAGCTGACGCAGGCGATTCACGACAAGGGAGGGACCGTCTGCTACGACGCCGCCCATGTAGCAGGGCTCATCGCCGGCGGACAGTTCCAGGACCCCCTGCGGGAAGGGGCCCAGGTGATGACGTTCAGCACCCACAAGGTGCTCTTCGGCCCCCAGGGCGGAGCGATAGCGTCGACCGCCGAGCTGGCCGAGCCGCTGAAGAAAGCGGTCTTCCCTGGCACGGCAAGCAACCACCACCTGCACAACGTCGCAGCGAAGGCTATGGTCTTCGCGGAGTTCCTGCAGTTCGGGCGGAGATATGCGAAGGACGTTGTGGCGAACGCCCAGACGCTCGCCGTCAGGCTGGCTGAGCTCGGGGAGAAGGTCCTGGGCGAAAAACATGGGTACACGAAGTCCCATCAGGTGGCCCTGGACGTGACCAAGTACTCCGACGGCGGAGTCGTGGAGAAGCTCCTCGAGGACCAGAACATCATATGCAACAGGGAACCGATCCCCGGCGACCTGCAGGCGGGCAGGCACTACACCAACCCCGGCGGCATACGCCTGGGGGTGGCGGAGCTCACGCGCCTGGGGATGGGAAGGTCGGAGATGAAAGAGATCGCCGAGCTGGTGCATCTGGGCATGGGGGGAGCCAGGAAACGTGAAGTCGTCATCAGGACCAAAGAGCTGAGGCGGAGGTTCCAGAAGGTCAAGTACTCCTTCAGGGACTCGCCGGCCTACTCATTTGGCTAGGGCGGGCTTCAGGAACTCGGTCAGCTCCAGCTGGTCCGCCTTCCGTGGGCCCTGGAACAGCTGGTCGAGCTCCCGCTGCAACATGTCCAGCCTGCTCTTCAGATATGGATCCACGTCGTAGTCACGGGCAAGCTTCTGGGCGATAGAGAGGTACTTTTCCACCGAAGCCCGCGTCAGGGTCCCCCTGATCTCCCCGCCGCAGTTGGGGCACTTCGACGAGAGAGGAAGGCGCCTAATCGTCAGGCCGCAGCTCTTGCACTTGAACGACTGGGTCGCGTATTTCTTCGCGTTCCCCATGATGTCCCTGATCAGGTGGGTCTTGATTATCGATTCGACCACGTCCTTGGTGGACACTGCCTCGATCAATGAAGCGACCTCGATCTGCTTCGATATCTTCTCGTTGAGGGTGCGCAGCGTTGAGTAGGAGGCCCGTGGGCGCTTGACTGTGATGGAGCTCGTCGGGTGTGTGAAGCCGTAGTCGTAGAACTGTCTGTCGCTCTCGAGGCGAGAGCCTATCCTCTCTATCATTGGCGCCAGCGCTGCGGCCGGCGGCGTGCCCTGGGTCTTCTCGTAGAACTCCAGGGGGTAGCTGGATGTTATGTCGAAGTTGTGAGCCTGTTCGTCTACTTCCGACGGAAGTATGACCGGTTGTATCAGAAGGGGGGTGTCCATGTACCCTCCAATCTGGGCAGGGACGTACTGCAGAGAGAAGTTGATCAGCACGTCCATCAACAAGAGCAGCGAGTCGCCGTCCCCATCGCAGTCGCGCCTCTTCGCGGAGTGCCAGTATGGGTTGGCGAGGCACACTTCTGTGGCCGAGAACCCGACTATCCGCCCTGCCACCCCGACGGAAGTGTGCGGGGCCAACCCGATGACAATCTTGCCCAGAAGGTCGTTTGGTCCCCTCACGGAGTAGAACGGCTCCAGGCCGTAGAGGTTCTGGAGCTCGTCGTCCACGCACTGGGCCATCTTCACCAGGTCGGAGCCGATGTCGGCGGGGACGACGATGTCCTGGGGCATAAGCTCGAGGACCTGGTCCTCCGTTTGTATTGGAGCCCCGTTGATGTCGTGCGAGTACCCCAGGCGGGCCAGGGTGGGGATGTCCCCCTTCACGTCGCTCACCCTGAAGTGGGTGAGAGGCTCGTTGGTCGCGTCTATCCTGAGGGTGCCGTCCTTGTAGACGTAGGCGTCATGCCTGCTCCTTATGATCCCCTTTTCGAGGGCCTCTGGGAACTTCGTCACACTCGTCAGCCCCCTGACCCCCTTGACGTGCCGGGCGGAGTTGTAGGGTATCTTCGACCTGATGGCTTCGAGCCTCGACCGGAAGTCGAAGTTCATCTTGGAATAGGGGAGCGTCTTCGCCCGGCAGTTGGGGCAGACGTTGTCCTGGGCCATCGTGCCGCACCTGGGACAGGCCATGAAGGGCTCGGTGGGCTCTCCGCAGACCTCGCACTTCGCCGCAAGCCGCCTTTCGCTGCACTTCCTGCAATACAAGTTGACGACCTCGATCTCCGCTCTCTGGGCCCTGGCCGCGGTGAAGACGTCTCGCATCGGTCCCCCTCCATACCCTACCGGGAACAGGCCGTGGACCGGAGGCTTCATCCTCCTGACCATTGCCTTCTCAGGCCTGCCCACCCTGATGCCGATGGTGGTGGTGCTCTGGCGGCCGAGCTGGATCCCCGAGAGGCGCTTGATGTAGTCCGGCTCCTCGACGGCCAAGGCGAACTCCGGGTCGTCGAGCCTCAGCAGCGTGCGCAGAACCGTGGCGGCCCCGCCGACGACTGCGGCCCGGTCTCCTTCGACCCTGTGCTCTATCAGGCAGGTGTTGAGTATCCAGCGGACCCTGGGGTCGGCCGCGTCTATGACTACCTCCGAGCCGTCCACCCTCGCGTTCCTCCTCAGCTCGGCCAGGTCCGTCGCCCCGACCCGGTCAAATCTGGGCGTATGCGATGGATGCAGCGGGATGCCGAGAGACTTTGAGATGGCAATCGCCTCGGCCGCCGATGGGGTGATGAACGGCGACCCGGCCAGCTCCGACGCCCGGCCGCCTGAGACCCCAGCGGCTTCGAGCATCTGCCTGGCTCCGGGCACTCCGGCGAGCGCCCTCCCCAGGTCCTGCGCCCACCACTCAGGGACGTAGGGTGACGGAGGGAGGGCCTTGTTGTTCTCGAGGAAGTCACCGTAGCTGACAAGGACGTCTCCCAGGTCGATGATCTTCGCCAGGGAGTCGTGGAGCTCCTCGGCCTGCGACACGGTCGACACCCTGATTACACTTCCATCCTTGGTCAGGATGGTCGGGC
>JAFMAU010000096.1 GCA_029784825.1 Nitrososphaerota archaeon
CTATTCCAGGGCGATCCCCCCTCCTTCTCTGAGAGGGAACCCGAACGCTTCTTCCCTTTTGTCATACAGGTTGACGACCCGTTTTCCGGTATATCTCGGATTGCCCGAACAGGTTCGGGTAGGTACCTCGACCCTGCCCCTCGGATTCGCCATCCGAGCCCGAGCCGAAGTCAACGGGAACGAACAGTCTTGCCGTCAGCTCAGAGACAGATAGCCACTCTTCCCATTCAGTGTAAGCTTGAACTTCTTCAGGAAGGTCCGACCCAGCACGAGGTCGACCGGGAGCATCCTCGCCAGGTCTTGCTCCAGGACAATGGCCTCGACGTTCTTTGCGGCGAGCTTTCCGACCGAGACCTTGGACAGTGTCACAAGGATGCTTCTTTCTATGTCTCGGAAACCGATGACGTATGGGGTCTGGGTTCTGTCTATGCTCGACCAGTCCGGTGGTTTGTAAGACGCCTGAGGGTAGCCCAGGTCAACGGCGTCTCTCGACAGGATGACAGAGTATGCGAAATTCTGGTCCAAGACTGTGCTCAATTCCCTCACGGTGCCGCGCGGCCCCTCAACCCTGCTCATGAGGATCGCGGGTTGCTTCAGCGGGAAGCGCAATCCTTCCTTTCACGCCCCTTTCTGTATCTCGAGGTGCTTCGAAGAGTAGTCCATCCTCAGGTTGAGGAACTTCAGGATGCTGCCCCCGAGTACCACGTCAAAGCCGGTGACCTGAGGAAGGTCGAAAGCGAGGAACTCGACGTTCTCGAACGTCTCCTGCCCAATGTCTACCTTCGCCATCTTGATCGACGCCGCCTGTCCGTGGCCGTTGTGTGTGACAAAGGACGTCGTGTTCTCGGCCGGGACTATCAGGTCGTCGTTTGCAGCCTCTGGATATCCAAGCCGGAAGGCGTCAACCCTCGGAAGAACGCAGTAATCACTCCCCGTGTCGATCAGCGCCCGATACTCCCGCACGCAATTGTTTCTTCCGCGGAGCCTCGCGAAAACGCTGGGGAGCGTGGTGAAGTTGACACTAATCAGAGAAGAACGGGATAAGGTGGCTCACCGGCATAGAGTATGCATACGTCGGTATACTTGGTCAAAGACTCCCGAAGTCTGTACCTATCCGGGTCCGCGGCGACAACCCTCCCTGAGACAGGCTGGAGGTTCTTGTCGCGTTTGGTGACCAGAATGCCTACCCACCAGCCCTTGTGTCTCTCGCTGACCTGCTGGATTGTGAGCTCCTCCTGCTCGCCATCGGAGGAAGGGACACCCTGCGAACTCATGAAACGATCCTTATCAGGTCAGGCTTCTTAACGCTTTCTTGACAGCGCCCTTGGCTAGGTCGACCCTGAACGCGTTTCCCGTCCCTTCCGTGAGCGGTGTGGCTCCTTCGAGCGCGTTGTCGGCTGCGGTGGATATCACGTCCTCGCTCAGACTCTTTCCGTTGAGGTAGTCTTCCGCAGAATGGGCCCGCAGAGGCTTGTTGGCCAACCCGCCCAGCACGACTCTGGAGTCCGAGACGGTGCCACCATTGAAGGTAGCGCGTACCGCTACGCTTGCCAGGGCGAAGTCGACGGAGCCCCTGTCGCGTACCTTGTAGAAGGCGCTCTTGGTCCCTGCAGATGGAGTCGGGACATGGAACTCCGTGAGGAGTTCGTTGTACCTGAGGCTGTTCTCCTTCACCAGGCCATCGACGATGCTCACACCCTGTATGAGCTGGTCCATGCTCCTGCCGCCAACACCACCCGGGCCCGCGATGCTAGCGTCTGCGTCGAAGGCAAACAGAGCGGTCGAGATGTCTGAAGCATGAACCGCGTAGCAGAGGTTCCCTCCGTACACGCTGTGGTAATAGCGGTTGTCTCCTCCGAAGGCCGCGTAGCAGATGGTGCCGGCGTTTCGCCAGCAGTCGTAGTTGTTCCTGAGGTACCAGCACCAGACTTCCTGGAGCACGTCCCCCGCCATCGTCGCCTGATTCCTTATCTGCGGCGAGCCCACGTAGCTTGCCGACTGGGCAAGAGCCGCAAAGTTCGAGGCCACGTCAGTGTTGCTCTCAACGGCACTGAGCGGTGTTGTTGCCCCGATTCTGAGACCGTCGCTCTGGGAGAATCTCACGTAGTTCAGGCCCAGGCCTGTGACGTCGACGAGGTACTGCGGGGTCAGGTGAGTTATCCCGTTCTTCATCTGCGTTATTATGTCGGTGCCGCCGGCTACGACCCTTGCTTTGGTGCCGTAGCTGGACAGGATGGAGACTGCGTCGCTGATCGACGTAGCCTTGATGTACCCGAATTTTTGCAGCTCGTTAGAACTCATCCAATCGCCCCCTATAGCTTCCCCGTGGATTTCATCCACCGAATCGCCGCCACTATGTCCTCCTTCCTAATCGGTAAGCTTGTGAACCTGTACCCGCCCAAGGCGTTGCTCATGGCATTGGCTATCGCGGCGCTGGCCCCTATCAGAACGTTTTCGCCGATTCCTTTCGCTCCGTAGGGTCCAATCGGGTCGACATATTCTTCCCAGACGCCCTCGGCGCTGTCTGGGGTCTCCATTATCGTCGGGACCTTGAGGTCGAGGAAGTTGGGGTTGAGGTAGCTGCCGGAGTACTGGAAGTCTGCCGAGGGGTCGTTCAGAAGCTCCTCGTAGAACGCCTGGCCGATGCCCAGGCCTATGAATCCGCCCCGCGCCTGGCTCTGCGCCCCCTTGGCGAAGACGACTTTGCCGATGTCGATTCCTCCGACGTAGTTCACTACGCGCGCGTCCGCAGTCTCGGTGTCGACCTCCACCTCTACGAACTTCATCCCGCCGACGCGGAAAGCGACTTTGTTCGGGAAGAAGAGTCCGCCGTAGCCCTTGATCGAGGATTGGAGCAGCGCAGCCGCGCCCTTGAACGTCATCCCGTTGGCGGCGTTGGTTTTGTCGTAGACCATGCCGCCGCCAAAGGTGAGGTTGTTGGGGTCGGCATTGAGCTTCTTCGCGACTATCGGGAACCACTGCCTGGCCAGGTCATGGGCGGCGAGGATGTAGGACGGCCCGGCGTTCCTCGTGGAGACGCTGCCATTGGTTATACCTGTGTCCGTTGTCAGGCTGGTGTCAGAAGCCACCAGCTTGACGTTATCCATGGAAGTCAGGCCCAGAGCCTCCGCAGCCATTATCGGTATGGCAGTGCTCGTCCCCGCGCCTTGGTCCGTGTGACCCGTGAACACGGTCACTGTCCCATCTGGGTCAATCTGTATCTGACCGGAAGTGAAAACGAACGGCGACCCCTTGGCTGCGTTCAGGATGGCTATGCCGACCCCCCTCCTCAGAGTGCCGCTGACTGAGCTCGGCGACGCCCAGCCTTGCCATTTGGAGGACCACCCAAAGGCGTCCCTGGCCTTCAGCGTGACCGCGGGCTGCCCGAACCCGCTGTACGGCAGTTTCGAGACAGGGTCCACTGCTGTGGCGCCTGCCCGCATGTTGTTGAGCCTGAAGGTCAACGGATCGATGCCCAATTTCTCGGCAAGCATATCAACCGCACTTTCCATTATGAAGTGCCCCTGGCTCTCGCCCACATCTCGCATGTAGGCAGCTTTGTAGAAAATATTGGTGTTTACCGGCACACTGTCTAGCCTCACATTGGGTACTGCGTAGGCGTTGTAGAAGTCGCTGACCGCATCCGAGCCCGAGGACCCGCCGGTACCCCCCACGTTCACGTAGAGGTCGGCCTGCATTGCAGTGAACCTGCCGTCCTTGGTCCCGCCGAACTTCACGTAGCCACGGATGGGGAAGCGGTAGGTCGTGTAAAGACTGTTGTTGAACCGCGTAGCAACGAACTTGACGGGTGCCGCCGCCTTCTTGGACATCAAGGATGCTATGACGAGGTTGTCAGAAGAGCCGTTGCCGAAGGCGCTACCCAGAGCACTGCCGCCCTCGTAGCCGCCAAGGGCGCTCCTGACGATCACGCTCGTTGCAGGGATGCCGAAGTAATTCGCCAACGCTTTTGCTGTGGAGGCAGCGTAGGTGTCCTTGTCGTAGATGTAGAGAGTTCCCCCGACCCAGTTCGCCACCACGCCGACAGGTTCCAGGTCGAAGTGCTGCTGAGGCTGCGTCTCAAGGGTGGTTTCGACGATGGCATCGGCCTGGTTGAAGGCTGTATCGACATCGCCGTACTCTATGTGCAGCGTGGATGGTACGGGTACGCCTCCCTCTCCCACCCCGGCAGAAGGAGAGTTGCCGTTCTGCCAAATCTGGGGCGCGCCCGGTTGCAGCGCTTCCTCGGCATCCATGACATAGGGTAGCGGTTCGAATTTCACGCTGACAAGGCTCTTCGCATCTTCGACTCCGTCGGGCGAAGGCGCACCCACGGCCACCACAGGCTGGCCAGCCGAGAGGGTTGTGCCCCTGTTGCCAAGAGGAGAGTAAGGCCTACCAGCGTTGTACAGGTCGTAGGGAGGCAGCTCGTTGGGCGTCACAGTCACGTACCCAGCTGCCTCGGCCCTGCTCACGTCGATGCTGACGATCTTGGCTCGAGGATACGGACAGGTTACGTATGCCATGTAAACGAAACTCGGCGCGTTGATGTGCTTGGGGAGGATGTCGCTGGAGAATACAGTCTGGCCAGTCACCCGGCCCATGGTGGTCCGCCTGTTCACGTTAGGGTTGCCCACTATGGCCAGCTCGTGGTCGACGGTGTAAGGGCTGGAGCTCATCTTCCCATCACGTTCCTGTCCCGCTCAGGCCGGCAGCCGCGTTCTGCACTGCCTCGATGATGTTCAGGTAGGCACCGCAGCGGCAGATATTGCCGCTCAGGGCCGTCTTAATGTCACCAACCGAAGGGTTCGGATTGCTCTTCAAGAGGGCAGCCGCTGACATTATGAAGCCCGGACTGCAGAAGGCGCACTGGCCTGCGTCAGCGTTGACCCACGCGGTCTGCAGGGCAGCGACCACTCTGTCGTAGCCAGGCCCGGCTTCTATGGTCAGAATCTCCTGCCCGCCCCCTGCGCGCAGGGCAGGAAACTGGCAAGCCTCGTAGGGGACGTTGTCGATCAGGACGGTGCAGCCGCCGCACTCCATCCTATTGCAAGGCCTCTTGGTCCCTGTCAGCCCGATGCTGTCCCTCAGGACGTTCGCAAGCATGGTTCTCGGCTCTGCCATCACCTGGTAGTCCTTCCCGTTCACGTGGAGGGTAATCGTTCGGGCGGCGAAGGGATCAGTAGTTGATGCAGCACCTGCACCCGTAGTTTGACCAACCTGCAGTGCCTGGAGGCCACCCCTCCCGGCGACAACCACCGAGGCGCCCGCCACGCCGCCTACGGCGATGCCTGTTTTCACGAAGTCGCGCCTGGATATGGGCCTACTCCAGGGCGATTCCCCCCCTTCCTTTGAGGGAGAGATAGCGCGCTTCTTCCCTTTTGCCAATACAGGCGGACGACCCATCTTCCGATATATCTCGGATTGCCCGAACGTGTTCGGGGACATATCTCAAATCGAATACGTTCGGGCTGACTGGTTCGGGGGGTCATAAGCGGGTCAAAGCCGATTCCCCTGCCCCTCCTTCCGGGACGGTGCGACGAATCAATCGGGCGGGAAAGCAGACGCTCGTTGGCCGTCCATGAAGGAAGTGCCGGGGATGCGGCTGTCCAGTCCACCCCGGCTCCTTCGACCTTACCGGCTCAGGACTTCAGCAGACGCAGCGCGTTGATCACCGCGCCCTTGGCGATGTAGACGCGGAACGCGTTCGTGGCCCCCGTGCCCCATTGTGCCACTGCCGGGTGAGACAGTGGAGTCGCGTTGGCGAGGGCCTGGTCGGCCGACGCGGCGAACACGTCCTCCGTCAGAGTCTTTCCTGCGAGGTATGATTCTGCGGCGGGCGCCCTAATGGGTTTGGTTGCGACGTGGCCCAGCACCACCCTCGCGGTCGAGACCGCGTTACCGTTGAACGTGGCAGCCACGGCGACGCTGGCGAACGGGAAGTCGATGGCGTTCCTGTCGGTGACCCTGAAGAAGGC
>JAFMAU010000097.1 GCA_029784825.1 Nitrososphaerota archaeon
AGACGGTGGCCACGTCATACCAAAACAGGAAAGTCTCGAAGACACAATGCGGAAGCCTGAGGCGGAGGACGCTGACCTGAAGCGCATGCTCGAAGAATGCCTGAAAGGAAGGAGGGGCCCGGGCGGTCGCTCACCGAGAGTTGCCGACTCGCGTGCGCGTTACCATTCGCGCAGAAAAGAAGAAAAAGGGAGAAAAGGTAAGCGAGAAAAGTAGAATGCCAGGGAAGACCCTCGCCGAAAAAATCATCGGGTCCCATACTGCGAGCGGGAGCGTGACTGCGGGGGAAGTTGTAATCGTCAACGTGGACTACGCCTTCTCCCACGATGCTGCCGGTCCCCTCCTGATCAGCCAGCTGAACAAACTGGACGTCGGCCGGACGACGAAGGCGTCTGATCCCAACGTACTCTTCTTCATAGATCACGCGGTGCCCAGCCCTTCGAAGGAGCTGTCGAACGACCAACAAATTGTGAGGAACTATGCGATCGGTAACAACCTGAAGCTTTCGGACGCCGGGAACGGGATCTGTCACCAGGTGATGGCAGAGGACTACTCTTCGCCGGGGGACTTGGTCGTGGGCACTGACTCGCACACTTGCACTTCTGGGGGGCTCTGCGCATTTGCGACGGGCATGGGGGCGACGGACATCGCCGTCGCGATGAAGCTGAAGAAGACCTGGCTGCGCGTGCCGGAGTCCATGCGAATAGCGATCGACGGTCATCTTCCGAAAGGGGTGTTTGCCAAAGACCTGATCCTCGAGACTCTCCGGATGGTGGGGGCGGATGGCGCGACGTACAAGGCAATGGAGTTTGACGGACGCGCCGTGGATGAGCTAGACGTGTACGGGCGCCTGACAATTTGCAACATGGCCATCGAAGCGGGCGCAAAGACTGGGCTGGTCAAATCGGACGAACGCACGAGAAGATACATGTCTGAATTCGGCAGGGAGGGCAAGTGGAAGAGCATCAGGGCTGACGAGGACGCAGTCTACGAAACCGAATTCTCGTTCGATGCGTCTGAGCTGGAACCGCAGGTGGCGTTGCCTTTCTCCCCCGACAACGTCAAGCCCGTTTCAGAGGTGAAGAATGTGAAAGTGAATGAGGTGTTTATCGGAAGTTGCACCAATACTAGAATGGAAGACATGAGAGTCGTTGCCAGCATACTGAGGAATCGAACGAAGGCGGACAACCTGAAGCTAATCGTGACCCCGTCATCGCGCAAGGTCTTCCTCGGCTGCATAAAGGAGGGGATAATCGAGACGATTATGGACGCAGGAGCGCTGGTCACTCCTCCGGGGTGCGGCGTCTGTTTTGGTGCGCTTGGTGGGATACCCGCCGACGGCGAGGTGATATTCTCTAGTTCGAACAGGAACTTTCCTGGCAGGACTGGGAATCCAAAGGCGGAGACATACCTTGGGTCGCCTGCGACCGCTGCCGCTACGGCGGTCAACGGGTACATCTCTGACCCGAGAGAATTCCTTTGAGTCGGGGTGGGGGAGAGAGGCTTTGGTAGGGAGGGCCTGGAGGTTCGGCGACAATGTCACAACCGACGAGATTACACCCGGAAGGTTCATGGGTCTCAGGTCAAACCTTCCAGAGCTGGCGAAGCATACCCTAGAGGATGCCAGGAAGGACTTTGCGCTGAATGTAAAGCCTGGTGACTTCGTGGTCGCCTCAAAGAACTTTGGAATGGGGTCAAGCAGGGAGCACGCGCCGCTTGTAATCAAAATGGTAGGAGTAAGGGCCGTCCTCGCGCTGTCGTTTGCGAGGATTTTCTACAGGAACGCCATCAACATCGGATTGCCGGCGATCGTGTGCGATACTTCGAAGATAGACGAAGGCGACGAAATCGAACTCGACCTCTCCGGAGGGTACGTTGAGAACCTGACGAAGCGGACAAGAGTCTCCTTTCCTAAGATGTCGAAGACGATGGAGGCAATACTCAGCGAAGGGGGCCTCATCGCCTATGTTGAAAAACACGGTGACCTGTTCCTCGCCTGACGACCGATGATATCCCCCATTCCACCCTCTGAGCGCCGAAGGGCGGGTAAGAAGCAATACAAAATCGCCGTGCTCCAAGGGGATGGCATCGGGCATGAAGTCGTGTCGAGCGCTCGGTCGGTGCTCGAAGCAGCCGCATCGAAGAGTTCGCTTGCCCTGGAACTCATCGAGCTTCCGATTGGGCTTGAAGCGTACAGGAGGTTCGGCAGGACTCTGCCCCCGGAGACCCTCGACACGATGCGAGACTGTGACGGTTGGATCCTGGGGCCGCTCATGGCCGGATCTTATCCGAAGGACGACAAGGACTATCCGATGGCGTCGGGGAGGATAAGAAAGGAGTTTGACCTCTATGCGAACATACGTCCCGTGAAATCGTTGCTCCCTCGAGAGGCGAGAGGAGGGACCAGAAGCGATGTCGACCTTGTCATCGTACGCGAGAATACCGAGGGATTCTATCCCGACAGGAACCTCTACAAAGGGTATGGCGAGTTCATGACCGACCCGGACACGGTAGTATCACTTCGCGTCGTCACCAGAAAAGCGTGCGAAAGAATCTCCCGAACCGCGTTTGGACTTGCGAAGTCAAGAAACGGGAAAAAGAAGGTTACTGCTCTGCACAAGGCAAACGTGCTGATAGAAGGTGACGGCCTCTTCCTAGAAGAGGTGAGGAAAGCGAGCAAGGAGTACCCGGAGGTCGAACTCGAGGAGCTTCTCGTTGACACGGCGGCGCTGCAGCTTGTGGACTCGCCTCGGAGGTTCGACGTCATACTTACTACGAACATGTTCGGAGACATCCTATCAGACGAGGCGGCGGGGCTTGTCGGAGGGCTCGGCCTCGCGCCGTCGCTCAACGCGGGAGAAAGGTACGCCATGGCACAGGCCGTTCATGGGAGTGCGCCAGATATCGCTGGGAAGGGCATCGCCAACCCTGTGGCTGAGATTCTGTCGGCGTCTATGCTCCTTGAGTGGCTCGGTTCAAGGTTCGAGGGGGACAAGCGCCTGGTTGAGACGGCGAGGTTTATCGAACGGAGTGTAATCCAGGTGTTGAGCAGCAGGAGAAGGGGTGCTCTCACGGCTGACCTTGGGGGGAGTGCATCGACAGACGAATTCACGCGAAACATAGTCCGAACGCTGGGCGCCTGAGGACCTTCTCTCGACCGCGTCTTCTCGGTGCCTTCGCGCGTTCCTCAGTCACAGAAGAGCGTCTTCAAGTCGAGAATCGCGTCTGGGTACCGTTTTCTCAGTTTTGTGACTACGTTGTCCCCGTCGGTGCGCATTGCCGCCCTGACTATCATGTCCGACTCCCCGTAGACCTCTTCCACCATTTCCACGTCGTCCCATTTTTCGATTTCGCCTGCGATCTTTGCGGCGGGAAGCTGTGGCCGGAGCTTGAGCAGGACGTAGACCTTCTGTCCCCCCATGACATCGGCGATCTGGCTGCGAGACGCATCAATTCCAGTCTCGGCCTTTATGATCTCCTGAATGTATGATATGGTGACGCTCCCCCGGACCCGGGCGGAGGAGGCCACCCGTTCGGCCACCCGCCTCGAACTGCCCTCGTCCACGTCACCGCTGACCTTTGTCAGAATGGCCCGTATGAGACTGTGACTGACGAACTGGTTCACCATATAGCGGGGTCCCTCGAAGTCGCTCTCCAGCTTCTTCTTCGGTATGTAGCCGTCAGGCCTGCGGGTTGTCATCGACTGGTGGACCCCGGCTCTCACGGTCCGGGCCTCGTCCGAGAGCGGGTGCCTCCAGTACTGGTCGATGCCCGTTGACTTCGTGAACTCCCTGTAAGCCCCGCTGAGCCTGCCTCTGACTACGTCGGTCGGTGTCCCATGGGCGTCGTTGAGAGCCGCGACGACCTCGTAAAAGTCGCCGATGCCGTTCCTGTCTCCGATGCCCATCAAGGATACCTGTAACTCCTCGGCGCCCTCTAGGGCAGCCTCCACTGTGTTTGCTGAGGCGAAGCCGTAGTCGTTGTGGAAGTGAGCCGATAGTGGAAGGGTGCTTGCGTCCCTGAGAGCTCGGAAGAAGGATGCCGCTTGCCTTGGGGTCATCAGCCCTGACGTGTCTGGGACGCTGACCATCGTAGCCCCCGCCTCGCGCAACCTTTCGATGATTTTCCCAAATCTCTTGATGCCCTCACCACCCTCTTCCAAGTAGACTCGAGATGCATCTTCTAGAGTTGCACGGACGTACCTCATCCCCTGGCTCCTCGCCTCCGTTACAGACTTGCAGAGCTGTGCCACAGTGGACTCCTCGGTCATCCCATGGAGTTTGTGCTCCCTGTGGGACCGGCTTATTGCGATGTAGAGCCCGCACCCATCGGGGTTGTGACCCGCTATCCTCTCGACGTCCTCTTCACACGCTCGGCCGTGCAACACCACTTCCACCCCTCCGTCACGAAGCACCCTCATGACTCGGTCGAGTTCGTCTGCGCTTGTCCTCCGTGGGTAATCGACCGTCAGCTCGGCCTTGCTGACGCCAACTTTTGCCAGGAGTGATGCCACACTCAATCTGGTACTCTCCCCGAAGGCCCGGAAGAGTTCTCCCTCCCTCAGAGTCGAATCAAGGATGCTGATCCCTCGTTCCAATAATAGCGAACGCCGAATACCGGCGCGCGTTAATATTCGTTATGTGTGCTTTTCACGCCCAATTGCGTACCTTATCGACGAATATCGGCGACGATTCTTCATTGCGTGCTGGGCGTCGGACGCCAAACCCCGCCTCTCCTCCTCTTTCTGTCAATAGCCCGAGGCAAGTCCACCCTCGCACCGATCGGAAACCCGTTGCCAAACATGACAAACGTGCTCTTCCTATAAATCGGCCTTGGGACTCCGGCGCGAACTTACTGTGATGAGCGGACAGGTTGTCGAAGTGGGGGCGCCTGCGGCGATGGAATACCCCGGGTGCAGGTTCCTGAGGAGCGTAGGAGCGGGCTATGAGTGCGCTCTCGGCAGTTTGTCGAGAGAAATAGGCCAGGCATTCGCCGAGGCAATCTGCTCCTCACCGGAGTCCCGGCGCGGATGCCCCCTGCGCACTAAGCAGGGGTAGCCCGGCACCCTCTGAACGAAGGGCCGCCCCGTTGGTAGGACGGTCCGACCGCCATCTCGCAGTCCAAACTAGCAACAGTTTAGGAACCCCCAGGGCCGAAGGAAGTCGAGGTGGAGTCGAGTCTGGACTCGGCAGACGCGTTGGCGAGACTGGCGAAGGAGTACTGGGAAGAGAGGATGTACAACGAACCCCTCTTCGCGACTGCCCTGGGGGATAGGAGGTTCGACGACAGGTTTCCGGACATCTCTCCTGAAGGGAGGAAGAGGGCAATCAGGCAGTATGAAGAGGTGGTCCGACGCTGCAAGTCGATAGATGAGAGAAGGCTTCCCGGTCGGGACGGAATCACCAGGACGGCCCTGCTGGTCGACGCCGAGTCGGTCGTGGACTACTGCTCCTGCGGCCTTGACGAGTGGGTGGTCGACCCCCTGCAGGGAATACAGGTGGAGCTGATGAACGTCGAGTCGTACCAGCCCGTGCGGACAGTCGAAGAAGGCCGGGCCATGGTGAAGCGATGGCAAGCCATTCGCCAGTATCTCGGACAGCACATCGTCAACCTGCAGAATGGCATAGCCGAGCGCAGGGTGGCGGTCCGCGCAGCGGTGGAGAAGGTGCTGGAGGAGCTCGACGACGTGCTTGCGAAGCCGGACTCCGAGTGGGCCCTGCTCAGGCCCCTCTCAGTGGACCATGGCGACTGGACGGAAGGGGACAAGGAGGAATTCAAGCGTGGGCTCGAG
>JAFMAU010000098.1:0-288 GCA_029784825.1 Nitrososphaerota archaeon
GGCTCGGTTATCGTCACCATGTCATATCGCGATGGGGTCCCGGCGAGCGAGGCGCCCCCCTGGGCCTGGAGGTAGCTGAAGGAAGCGCGCACGGCGTCCCCGGAGTAGGAGACGTTGATCGGGATTTCAAGGGCGAGCGGGAGGGTGTAGCCGGTCTCGTTGGTCGCGTAGCCGTAGAAGGACTGGTTCCCCGAGGGGCTGATGGACCCCAGGCCCGCGGTGTCGTTGGCGATCATCGACGCCGTGGGGGACGAGTAGTTCCAGACGTTGGAGACATAGTAGAAGGTG
>JAFMAU010000098.1:298-5733 GCA_029784825.1 Nitrososphaerota archaeon
GTCACCGTGTTCTGGAGCCAGTAGTCGTAGCTCGAGGCCGTCGTGTTCACCTGCATCACGACGTTCAGCTGGAGCCCCGCGCCGTTGGGGCTCGACCCCTGGGGAGGGTTCGGGATCGTCGACTGCAAGCTGTCGATGACCGCGGTCCCCGTCACGGCGGTCGCCGCCTCCGTGTAGGCGGTCACCGTCCCGGAGTCGTTGAGTATCCCGTAGTCGGCGATGCCGGTGGGGGCGGGCTCAGAGTAGTAGCCGGCGTAGATGTCCACGTGCCCCCTCATAGCAGGCTGACGGGGGCTGGAGTGCTGGAAGGCCGCCGGGGCCAGGGGAGCCGAGACGGCGCAGACCTGGACCGCCAGCAGGAGCCCGAGGGCCAGCGCTGAGGCCCTAGCCCGCTCCAGAGAGATTCACAGGGCCGTCCCTTCCCCTTCGCATATATCCATTCAGGGCGCGGTTGCTTCCGGGCGGTACTCGTGGGGCCTGGCCGGCCGCCGGGGGAACCCCTAGCATCTCCAAAATCGGGGCTGCGAAGTTAATTCATCCTGTTCGCCGGCGGGTGACTACATTTTCCGATTTTGTAGTCACCTCTTCATCGCAGCCTTGAGCCTCCTGTGCTCTTTCATCATGAGGTCGAGGGTGGGCCGGAGGTTCTCGGTCGTCTGGTACTCCCTCAGGGCGCCGTAGTACTCTCTCCGGTTCTCAATCTCGATGTTGAGGGGCGGCAGCCCGTGCTTGAGAAGAACGTAGACGAGAAGGAGCCTGCCAACCCGCCCGTTGCCGTCCTGGAACGGGTGGATCGTCTCAAACTGGTTGTGGACCACGGCCGCCAGCACGAGCGGAGGATAGTTGTCTTTGTTTTCTCGATGCCATGCGGCCAGCCTCTTCAGCATGGCATCGACCTGGCTGGCGGGGGCCCCTTGGTGTATCACCCTCCCTGCGCTGCCGACGACTGAGACTTCGACCCCGCTCTTCCGCCTGGTCTCTCCGGCGACCGGCTTCGAGTTCTTGAACACCATCCTGTGCAGCTCTCTGACCAAGTCCATCGACAGAGGGTCGTCTGTTCGCCTGATGTACCTGACCGCCTCTGCGACCCCGAGGGTCTCGGATATCTCCTCCTTGCTCTTCTCTGGCCACTGCCGGTCGCCGAGTATCTGTCTGACTTCCTGCCTCGAGACCTTGGAGCCTTCGATGGCGTTCGTGTGGTACGTGAACTCCTCGGTGAAGTTCCTCCAGTCGTCCTCGCTCAGGTGTGCCAGCTTTATCCTGACCTTCGTCGAAAGGAGCGCAACTTCTCGCATCTCCTCAGCCGACAGGACTGTGCGGTAGGGATCGCCGATCGATTGCGCCGACCGGACTCTTTTCTCGAGCTCCCCGCTGGCCTCGCTTGACCGCTTCTCAACCTCGGCTTTGCTGAGGTCCGTCCCAAGGAAGACGCGGGCCTTCGCCACGCGGGGGCCAAGGCGGTAGGAGGCCGCAAGGTAGTACTTTCTCCTCCCGTTGACGACGCGTATTTCGACGTGCACAGTATAAGATGGGTGACTACATACTTAAGTTTCACACCAACGGGTGACCACGCGCTTGGGCTCGGTGTCGAGCACGAACTTCAATCGGCATTTCCTGACTTCTTGTACCCAGAGGCGAGAGCGGCATTGACTTTGTGCCCAACATCCAACGCATCTTTGTCCGTCAACTTGCTCCTCTTTGTCATCTCATCCATCAGCTCGAGCTTGCCCGCATACTCCCAGATGGCTTGCCTTGCCACTTCGCTCCACTTGATTTCGGGGTGGCTCTTCATTATCCTATGAAGTTCTTCCTGGACTGCCAGCGTGACGTTGGTCAACTGTCCATCTCGCCTATTTGCATTATGTGTCTTCACATATTTGATAAACAATCCGACCTGCTTCCAGGCGGTCCGCCCTGCCCACCCACCAATACCCCAACTCCATGATGAGGGTGCTCCCGGCGGAGGCGCGACGAGCCCTACGTACGGCGAGAACGAGTTCTGATTGCCGCTAACCCGGGGCTCGAGTCCCGGCCGGGATATGAATTTCCGGGCTTAGTACGGACAACCACGGTCGAGCCTATAAGGCAGCTTATTGGCATCCAAGGTTCGTGAATCCCGCCTGACGGTGCGCTGGAATCGAAATCCTTCTTCATTCCTAACGGATGGTTGGTGTGAACGAGTAGCCCATTGACGCCCCAGCAGGCGCGTGCATTGGGATGGAAGGCCCGGATGAGGCGCCTTCGGGACCCAAGGCTGATCATCTGGTGGAGCATCGCCTGGGCGATCGCCGTAATGGCACTGGCTCCTCTCGTCAATTTCATCACCCCGTTCCTGAATCCCTCGTACGCGAACCAGTGGACTCCGGACCTCTACTGGAGGTTGGTACTCTACTGGCACGGTGGGATATTCATCCCATGGGTGACCGTGTTGGCCGCGCTGGTCTGTTTGAAGTTCGGCCTGAATGACGCGACAGGGTGGTCGGGTCACCTAGTCAGGAACTCTGTCTTCCTCGGCGCGTACTTTGCCGTGCCCATAGGTGGGATAGCCGGCATCTTCGACGTCTATGACCACTTCGCCTTGGGTGCCCCTCTCTGGACGCAAATCTGGGCCTTCTTGATTGCCGACGAGATGGCGATTGCGCTGCTGCTGGCCATCGCGTTCTATCCCAGAACGCATGGAGGATACCGGAAGGCGGGCATGCCGTTCTACACCATCGAGGCAGGGGTGGCGGGAGCGCTCTTTGCGGCGGTGATGGGGCACATCGGAGGCTGGATAACCTGGTTCGGGCCCTGGCCACAGATCGTACCTCAGTACGTGAGCTCACAGTTAGGGAATTCCAATAGTACGAATTTGATCATGTTCACCGAGAACGTGGTCGGCAGCCACTCTCACCTGATGCTAGTCTCTTTGATGGCTGGCGTGGTGGCCCTGGTCGCTGTGACATTCGGCTACAATGCGTGGTCCAGGAGGTCGAGGTTGGCGGCGGACTTCGGCTTCGGCGTCATGATAGCATCTCTCCTGGGAGCCATGTGGATATACATTGTGTCTGGTGTAGGGAATTATGCGATACCGACGTTCTTCCAGTCTGGGTTGAATGGGATTGCCGGGGACGACATAGTGACAGGTTTCGTGGGGCTTGGCGCGGCGTTCGTCCTCGCGGGCTTTCTGGGGTACTCTCTCGGTAGGGACGGCAACGGAAGGCGTAGGCTCTCCGACTCCCTGCTTGGCTCGGTGGTCGCCAGTTGGTTGGTCATCTACTTCGTCATACCGGTCACCGGGTATTACATCGAATTGAACGAGAACTTCTACCAGGCCACCGGGGCGGGTTTCGACGCTGCGTTCACGAGGTTCCACCAAGACTTCGCATTCTTCCTGCTCCCCGCGGTAGTCACGCTGGTCCTGGTCCTCGAGGCTTACGGCATCTCGGGCAAGACCAGGAGACGGGTCGGCTACTTGATCTTCTCTGGGGTGCTGATTACTTTTGTGTTCGGAGAAGCCTACACGATGGCCCTCCTCAATCTCGCTTTGCTGGGCGTTGCTGTCTTCGGGGGGTTCCTCATCGGACTCGGGGCTCTGCTAGGGACTGCCTTTCTCTTCAAAAGGAGCACAACTGGGGATGACCTGTCGCTTCAGAGCTCTGCTAGTGGCACCTCATCTCTTCAGGGAGGGGACAAGCTGAATGACAAGGATGGCAGCAGATCTAGGGAAGGGAGAGGTGGAAAGGGTTGAAGAGACAATCAAGACCGATGACTGGTTCCGAGTCATAGAGAACTTTGTCGATTGGATGGGAGACGAAGAAAACCTGCTTGGCACCTGCGAGAAGTCGTCGGAATCCTTCGCCACTCCCTGAGGAGCGTGACATGGCTAACGAGTTGCGAAAGCTGTCGGGCCCGCTTCTAGCTGCGAATTCGCAGCGAACTCCGTCGGGCCCGAACCCGTTCCGGTACTTCTATGCCCGGCCGAGAGCGCGGCTCAACCTGCCCGCCCATGTGTGAGCATCAGCCAGGTTTATCCGACAGGTTCTCCTTTGTCTGCCAAGGCTAGCTGACGCAGGACCTCGACCGCCGCTGCTTTTGATTCAATGACGAATATCACGTCTAGTCCTGCTTCTTTGGCTTAAATGCCGGGCCGCACCCTTCCTACATGCCCGCAAAGCCAGATGCGGCCGGACCGGCGAGCGACGACTACGTGACGATCAGGAGGTCGGACCTGGAGATGATCCTGGCCCTCCTTCAGAAGCTGGAAGGCGCAAGGCCTTCTCAACGAGCTTCCTGAGCTCGGCTATGTCCTGCCTCGTCTGCTCTTCACTGACGGTCATCTTGGCCCTCTCCTTCTGTTCCAGGGGCGCTGCGCACTTGGGGCAGAACCTCATCCCAGGGGACGCCTTGTCGCCGCACCTGGGGCACACGGTCGGTGCGAATGCTGGCTTGGGCGGCTCCACCGGCTTCCCGGTGCCGTATACCGAGATGTACTTCTCGTCCAGGTCCCCCCCTGCGAGGTGGATGTACCGTCCCGGGACCTTGCTCGTCGGCGACCATCCGAACATCAAACGGAGCTCTGCGTCCGACAGGTACTTCGCGTTTCGCGTCGCGCTGCCGTGGCGGAACATGTAGAGGTGGATCCTGTCCTTCCTGATGCCTGCCTTCTTGGCTGCGTCCTTGACGATCCGCGTCGCAGCCACCCAGGAGAGGGCCTGGTTCAGATGGTTGGTCGAAGACGTGACCCAAAGGGGCGCCTGCATGTCGTTCCGATACGGGTGCGTCGACAGATAGTCCGCGAGGTACGCGACGGACGTGATCAGCCTGACCACCCTGAAGCCTGTCTTGCCTTTCGCAATGGTCACCACGGCGCCGTTGTCATCGAACGCGATGTCCCCCACCCTCAGCAGGAGGTATTCAGCGGGCCGCCCGCCCATCTCTCCGTACCCTGCGATGAACGCCTTGTCTCGGAGCGCGTCGGCGGCTTTCACCATGTCTTCGACCTCCTGGTCGGTGAAGTACAGCGGTGCCCTCCTGTCAGACTCCTTGACGCTCTTTCGAAGCCACCTGACCTCGTCGGGATAGGGCGTGTCCTTGTCCGAGTCTCCGTATCTGACGAACTTCTGGAACCTCTTCACTATCTGACGGAAGTCCGCCATCGTCTCTGCGGAGTAGTGGCGGACCGCCTCCGCCTTCTTCTTCTCCCCCGTCTTCTCGTCTACTACGTTCTTCTCAGTGACTATCTCGTGATCGGCAAGCTGCGTCATCAGGTCCTCGATGTCGGTCCTCTTCGCCCGCCTCCAGGGCACGCGCATCAGCGTCGACGCGGTGTGGAGTTGGTTGAGGTACTTCGCCTGCCTTCCGAGCGAGACGTCCTGGGCCTTGATGTGCTTGTGGAACGCCAGGATCAGCTTTCTGTCTGCCTCACGCAGGCGGGGGTCCGTGCCGAGCCTCGC
>JAFMAU010000099.1 GCA_029784825.1 Nitrososphaerota archaeon
GCGAAGTTCTTGTGCCCTGTGACCAGGACCTCCTTCACGTAGTCCGGGTGGCTGATGACGTAGAGTCGGTACCTTCCCCCGTCCACATAGCAGACGTCCCCCCACTTCCTGGCGGCCTCGGCGAGGACCTTCACCGGGTCCCTGTAGTATCCGAGCTTGAGGCCCCCTGGGACCTTCTTCAGATCGGCATCGGTGGAAGCGGGCTTCAAGGCGGGGCCCGCTCGGTCCCGGTTCGTTTCATAAACGTGTCGGGGGGCTGAGGTCAATACCGTCAAATACAGAGCCGGACTCCGCCCCCTTTGCGTTGAGTCCCCAGGTCCAAGAACAGGGCCCTCCGGCCGAGCACTCCAGGCCCCTGGTGACGGTCGGGTTCCCCACATACAACAGGGAGTGGAGCCTCCCCGCCGTCCTCGAGTCGCTGCTCGCCTTCGACTACCCCAGGGCCAGGCTGAGGGTCTGCTTCGTGGACGGATATTCTACCGACGGCACGATGTCGATCATCGACGGCTTCGTCGCCGCCCACGCGGCCGAGTACGAGGGCGTCGTGGTGAAGTCCGCCCGGTCGAACATCCCTGAAGCCAGGAACATCATCTTCGACTGCGCGAGGGGGAGCGACTACGTCTTCTTCCTGGACTCGGACATCACCGCCCCTCCGGACACGGTCGGCAGGCTGGTCGGGATGTTCAAGGACCCCAGAGTCGGCATGGCCGCGCTCCCCTGGGACAACAGGAACGCCAGAAGGCGGGCTGGCTTCCTCTTCCGCGCGTTCACAGTCCCCCGCGGCCCGCACGAGGCGTACAAGGTGGGGAGCGGGTGCAACATGGTCTCGATGAAGGCGTTCGAGAAGGTTGGGGGGTACAACCCCCGGCTGGTCGTCCACGAGGACAGCGAGTTCAGCTTCATGATGCGCAAGGGAGGCTTCAAGATAGTCTCTGACTCTTCGTCGGAAGGGACCCACCTCCGCGAGATCGGGGTTGACCCCTCGTTCTACCTCCGGTTCATGAAGGACTCGGCGGTGACCTACCGGGAGCTCATGGGGAAGGGCTCGCTCCTGCACTTCGCAAAGGTCGCGAGCTCCTACGCCCTGGCTGCCTCGTTCCTCGGGCTTGCCCTCCTCAGGTCCCTGCCTTCTGCGGGGGCCTTCCTCGCTGTCCTCGGGTTCTGCGCCTGGCTGAACAGCTCCGCCTTCTCCCTCGACGACGGCTCGAGCGTGAGGCTCCCGTACAGGCCGGTCGTGGGGCTCGTGTTCACAGGCACCACCCTGATGGTCAGCCTGCTGGTCCTCTGGTTCGCCATTGCAGGGAGGCCGGAGAGGCTCAGGCCAGTGGACGTCCCGGCGGCCCCGCCCCAGGGTAAACCTTAATATCGAAAACCCCGTTCTTGCCTCCGTTTTCTGGAATTGCGCGCAATCGAAGCAACTGACCTCACGAAATACTACGGCAAGTTCCTCGCGGTCGACCATGTCTCTTTCGGCGTGGACCAGGGGGAGGTCTTCGGTTTCCTAGGCCCGAACGGGGCAGGGAAGACGACCACCATCAAGATGCTCAACACCCTCACGAAGATCACCTCGGGGTCTGCTACGGTCGGGGGCTTCGACGTCGCAAGGGAGCCCGGGCGAGTAAGGAAGGTGATCGGGGTGGTCCCGCAGGAGATGACCCTGGACCGGGAGATGACCGGGAGGGAGAACCTCATGATCCAGGGGAAGCTCTACGGGCTCCCCCCGGAGAAGCTGGCGAGCAGGGCCGAGGAGCTCCTCGCCCTGGTGGACCTCAAGGGGGCTGCCTCGAGGAGCGTGAACACTTTCTCCTGGGGGATGCAGAAGCGCCTCGAGCTGGTCATGGGGCTGGTCCACGAGCCGCGCATCGTCTTCCTGGACGAGCCGACCCTCGGGCTGGATGCCCAGACGAGGTCGACCATCTGGGACTACGTGAGGAGGATGAGCAAGGAGTTCCAGGTCACGATCTTCCTCACCACCCACTACCTCGAGGAGGCGGACGAGCTCTGCGGGAGGATCGCCATCATCGACCACGGAAAGATAAAGGTGCAGGGGACCACGAAGGAGCTGAAGGACAGCGCAGGAGGGGAGACGGTGGTCCTGAGGCTGAAGGGGGAGGAGGAGGCCAAGAGGGCGGAGCAGCTGCTTTCGCCCATGAAGTCAGTCCTGGGGGCGAAGGTGGACGGGCGGGTCCTGGAGGTGGTCACCTCGGGCTGGGAGGGGGTGGCGCCGAGGCTCGTGGTCGAGCTCTCGGGTAAGGGGATCGAGGTAGAGGCGATGGACGTCGTGAAGACCAGCCTCAACCAGGTCTTCATGAAGACGGTCTCCTCGGCGGACGAGCAGGCGTCGGACGAGGACGAGGTGAAGTTCACAGTCCGGGAGAAGATGCTCAGGGAAAGGAGGTAGGCTGGACGTCGGGCCGACAGTCTTACATATCCGCCCAATCCCGGAAGTCAAGCAGGAGGTTTTGCCGTGCAATTAGCGAAAGACTGGTCAGGCGGTAGGGTAGTCCTCACGTCCGCTGCGCTCGCCCTCCTCCTGGGCGCCGCCGTCCTCGGAATGATCTTCACCGTCCATGCTCAGTCTTCCGGAACCATAAACGAGACCTGGGTCGACCAGATGACCGCCCAGTGGCAGCCGACGCAGTATCATCAGATGAGCTTCGGGGCCATGGTCATACCCGCCTCCTACGACCAGATCGAGTATCCGTTCAACAACCTCCAGGTCCTCTCGGGATACCTCAACGTGATGGACGGGTCGGGGGCAGGGTACATCAGGATCGACGTGGGATTCGACGCCTGGCTCAGCAACAACAAGACCGTCCAGTCGGAGCTGCAGTCCCTTGTGGGCCAGGCGAAGAGCGCAGGGAAGGGGTTCATCCTCGCGGACGCTTCGGCCGAGGCGTACAGGCCCCTCAGCAAGCGGCTCCCCTGGAGCGAGTTCAAACAAGCCTGGGTGCAGCGGGTCACCACCCTCGCAGCCTTCTTCCACCCGGAGTACTACGAAGTGGTCAAGGAGCCCGGGTGGTACCTGCCGATGATATCCGACGCGACCACCAACCCGCAGGTCAGCGACCCCAACCAGTGGCTGGGGCTGACTCAGAACCTCACCAACGCCGTGCACTCCGTCTCGCCGAACACCAAGGTGGGGGTGGCCATCGCGGCCGACAGCCTCAACAACAGCCCGACCCTCTATGTCGCCTACCTCGAGGGGCTCAGCAAGATAACGGGACTGAACTTCATGGGCTTCGACCTCTACACCACCACCGGGTTCACAGCCACCCAGTCGTACCTGTCCCAGCACGGTAACGGAGGGCTCGCGGTCTGGATCGCAGAGTGCTGGAGCGCCACAGACGCGACCACTGCCTACGACTCCAGCAGGGCGACCCTCGACGCGAACTGGATAAAGGCCCAGTACTACTTCGCACAGACTGAGAACGCTTCGATGATGATCCCCTTCTTCACCAATACGTTCGCCTCATACAGCCTCGCCGAGACGACCCCCACGGACCCCAGCCAGATCCTGAACCTGCTCCAGCAGAGGACCCCGGTCTTCAGCATGTACCAGGGCATAACCGCGGGGTTGGAGAACATACCGAAGGGGTCCACGGCGACCACCAGCTTCACGACCACCAGCGGACAGTCCAGCTCTACCCTGCAGACGACCACCGGGAGCACCGCTCCACCGCCGAGCTCAGGAAACTTCCCGACCGAAGAGGTCGCGATAGGCGCAATAGCCGTGGTCCTCGTCTTGGTCATCGTGGGCTATCTGGCGACTAGGAAGCGCGGGTAGCGAGTGTCGCAGAAAGGGCTCCTCTTAGGCTCCCGCCCGGTCCGGGGGACCGGCGCCCTGGCCGTAGCCGTCCTGCTAGTTGCGACAGCTTTCCTCCCCGCAGCCTCGGCGCAGGTCAGTTCAGGCTCCAGCGGGCTGACCCCGACCCAGGCGCACTCGCTGAGGATCAACTCCCGCTTCTTCGTCTCGACAGTCCCTGCGGGCGTCTGGGTCGGGGAGAACTTCTCAGTCCACGTTCAGATAACCAACGTCTCCAACCAGTCCATCCCGGCGATAACGGAGGTCAGCACTCCGCCCACCCTGCTCTACGTGGTACCGCACGTGATCAAGGGGAGCATCGCCCCGGGCGCGACCGTCGACGACGTCTTCTGGGTGGTCCCCCTACAGCAGACCAACCAGCCCCAGAACGTGACCGCCAAGGTCTGGATCTGGTTCGCGGATAACATGACTTCGCCGGCCCTCGTCAGCCAGACCAGCGCGACCGTCCTCGGGGTCGGCCCGTCCCCCCTCGCACCCTATCTCGCGCTCGGGGTAGCGGCGGTCGCAGCGGGTGTGGTAGGGGTCATCCTTCTAGTCAGAAGGAGAGCGGGACGGAAAGGATAGCGGCAGCCCGGGCCCCTGCGGTCAGAGCCATCTTCGGTACGTCAGCGTGAGGACCGCGAAGGCCGCGACCACGAACGCCACGAGCGAAAGCATGCTAATCTGAAAAGTCGCCGAAAGCCAGGGGGAAGGCTGGAAGAACAGGGCCCTGGCCGCGTCAGCCGCGTACGAGAGGGGGTTGATGAGGACCAGCCCCTGGAGCACGGGGGGGAGCCGCGAAGCAGGGTAGAAGACCGTGCTCAGGAAGCTGAGGGGGGTCACGACGAGTGGACCCACGAGCTGCTGGCTCTGCCACCTCCTCGTCCTGAGGGAAAGGACCACGAAGGAAGCGGAGAACCCCATCGAGAGCAGCACCAGGGTCACGGCGAACAGGACTGCCGAGACCGGGGTCAGCCGCGACGCGTCCAGCCCCAGGGGGAGGCTCATGAGAAGTAGGACGAGCGCCTGGACCAGGCTCAGGATGGTCCCTGCAAGTATCTTCGAGACCACGATCGTCGCCCTCGACGCAGGGGAGCTGAGGAGCCTGTACAGGTACCCGGTGAACCTGTCGGTGAAGAGCGACCCCCCAGACCTGCTCGCGTAGGTCGTGGTCATGTTGACCGCCATCCCGGTGGCGAGGAAGTTGAAGTAGTCCGGGGACCCCAGCAGGGACGCCGACCCCGTCCCCTGCCCGAAGAACGCAGAGTTGAGCGCGTTCCCGAATATGAAAACCCACACGATCGGCCCCACGAAGAGCCCCAGGGCAGGGAAGGGGGCCTTCAGCCACTTCTTCAGCTCCCTGACGGTAAGTACCCCGAACCCTTCGAGCATTCGAAACCTGCCTCTAACCTGCCATATTTCAGATGATGGTCAGGCCCGTGCCCTGGCCAGCTTCGAATACAGGTACACCTGGTAGGCGAGGGCGGCAGCGAGGAGCAACACCAGGGGGTACTGCGGAGGCGTGTAGAAGATGACCCCGGCGGCCATCGCAGGCAGGAGCAGGTAGCGGTATGAGAGGTTCATGAAAATTATGTACGGCGGGTCGGTCGGGGTGAGGTACACGGTGACCTTCCCCGCCTTCTCGGCCCAGTAGGCGAGGACTGCCCCCAGGAGGGTCGCCCCGAAGACGGCAGCTAGCGGGAGCGCCATGGACGGGACCGCTGCCCAGGCCATGGCAGTCAGCACGAGGAGGGACGCGACGCTCAGAGGGTTGAGGACCGTGTTGAC
>JAFMAU010000009.1 GCA_029784825.1 Nitrososphaerota archaeon
TGCCCTCCGTCCGCGCGAGGAGGCTCGTCGCCCTGATGGTTTCGCTCTCCGTCGTTATGAGACTCATCCCGCGAGAGTCCTTCATCGCCTTGGCCGCTTCGTTAATGAAGAACGGCTCGGACTCCTCCAGCTCGGTGAAGGGTTCGCCATTGGTTCCAGCCTGCTGCCGGGACCTTCTGGAGCCCTTCGGCTGTGCGGATCCCTCGAACCGCACGCCGAGCAGCCTGCTCTTGCCTCCGCCCACGAGCCCGCTCTCCCTGAGCTGCAGGAGCGCCTTCCAGATCATGCTCAGATGCCCGCCGGTCCCGACGGGGACCACGATTACGTCGGGCGCCTTCCAGCCCAAATCGTGGACTATCTCGAAGCAGGTGGTCTTCTCGCCCTCCAGGATGTACGGATTCCCTGCGGTGACAGAAAGAGAAGCCCCTTCGGACGACCCCGCCCCGGGCCGGCGCGATGGCGCTTCGACCTGCGCGCCGTACGCGAGCATCTGGTAAAGCTTCCCTCTGTCGGTGCTGGGCTGAATCCTGATCCTCGATGAGATGGCTGCCTTTGCGCAGTAGGCCGCAAGGGACGCGCCCAAGTTCCCGGTCGTGACGCAGGCGCACTCTCTCACGCCCCGCTCCTTCGCGAGGCTCACCAAGACGGTCGACCCCCTGTCTATGAAGGAGCCGGTCGGGTTCCGGCTCTCATCCTTGATCAGAAGTCTGCCGAGGCCGAGCTCCTTGCCGAGCCTCTCCGCTGGGAGCAAGGGCGTTCCACCTTCCCCCAGGGTGACCACGTCGTCGCCGGGCACCTCGGGGAGAAACGCCCTGTATCTCCAGACTCCTGAAGGCAGGTCTTCCAGCTGGGCCCTGCTGACCTTCGGCACCCGGTCCACCATCACGACCGCTGAGCCGCACCTTCTGCACGCCGGGTCCAGCTCGTCACTTTCCATCGTCTGGGAGCAGACGGCGCATCTGAACCGGGGCAAGCAGGGCCAGGGGGCCCTTGCTGATATATAGGCTGTAGCTTATATATTCTCAGAACCGGATTCAAAGTCGATGACGAAGCCTGCAGAAGCGACCCCGTCCTCAGCGGGAACCACGCCCAGGGGTGGGCGGTTCAACACTAGGGTCGTGGCCAGCTCGGCTGTCTTCACCGCCTTCGTCGCCGCGGCGACCATGGCGTTCAGCCTTTCGATACCAGTGACCAGCGGCTACTTCAACGTGGGCGAGATCATGGTGTACACCGCGGCCCTGCTGATGGGGCCCTATGTGGGGGCGTTCGCCGGCGGCGTCGGTTCCGCGATTTCGGACGTCGCGCTCGGCTACGGCGCGACCTACGCGCCGGGAACGCTCGTCATCAAGGCCATCGAGGGTTTCATCGTGGGCTACCTGAGCAGCAGGGTGCTCGCCAACCTATCCAAGTCAGCCTGGAGGGCGACGACCCTCGTCCTGGCAGCCATGGTTGGAGGACTCGTCGTGTGGTTGGGGCTGGACTACCTTGGCGGAGGGTACGAGCTCTCCCTCGGGTTCCCGATCGGGCCGACGGCGAACTTCGAGTTCGCGGTGCCCAGCATCTTCTGGATAGTCGTCGGGGCGGTCGCGTTCCTTCTGATCGTCGTCGCGGGCTTCAGGACCGACGAGAAGCTGGGCTGGACGGCGTTGGCCGTCCTGGCCGGTGGTGCAGAAATGGTCCTCGGGTACTTCCTCTACGAGAGCTTCGCCCTCCAGCTCGGATTCGTGTCGGCTGCGGGTGAAGTGCCTTTCAACGTCACCCAGGCCGTAGTGGGACTCCTCGTCGCGGTTCCCCTCGCGAAGAGCATAAGGAGGGTTTCAGGGCGGCTCCACGCGGCCGTTTGATAGAGACCACACTCGGGTTGGGAGCAAGAGACTGATGCAGCTCGGGAAGATTCCGATATCACTCCTGAGCGAGACGGTCCTGCGGATGACCGGGGCGAGGTCGCGGGCCCTGCTGACCGGACCCAGGGCGGGCGTCGATTTCGCGGCGATCAGGGTCTCCGGAGGATATATGATCGTCTCCTCGGACCCGGTGACGGGCGTAGCCTCGCGGATAGGAAGCTACGCGGTAACGGTCAGCGCCAACGACGTGGCAACGAGCGGCAACCGTCCGGAGTTCATCGGCTCTGTGATACTCCTTCCTGAGGGTTCGACGGAGAAGGACCTCAAGGCCATCGCTGCCGACATGGACCGAACAGCGAAGAGGCTCGGCGTGGCGATAGTAGGCGGCCATACCGAGGTCACCCCCGGACTGAAGAGACCCATCGTCTCAGTGACTGCCTTCAGCTTTGTGAAGGACTTCGTATCCTCTGAGATGGCGAGAGAAGGCGACGCCATCATGATGACAAAGACGGCCGGGCTGGAGGGGACGGCCGTGCTCGCCTCTGAATTGAAGCGGACCGGCCAGCGGCTTCCCACGAGACTGGCGGCGAAGTCAAGGCGCCTCGAGAACAAGATCAGTATTGTCGGAGAGGCCGTCCGCGCCTTCAAGACCGGGTCGGTGCATGCGATGCACGACTGCACCGAAGGCGGCGTCCTGGGAGCAGCCTACGAGATGTCGCTGGCTTCGGGCCTCGGGTTCGAGCTCTGGGAGAGCGCGATTCCTGTGGCCAGTGAGACGCGCGAGGTGTGCAGCAGACTTTCGCTGGACCCGTTGAAGCTGATAGGCTCGGGCGCGCTCCTCATCGCAGTCCCTCCGCGGAGCACGGACAGAATCCGCCGCGCGCTCAAGGGAGTGGCGTCCGCCGCGGAGGTGGGTCGATTCACGCGGAGCGGCCGCCACCTTCTTTTGAGGAACGGCAGGAAGCGCGCGATCAGGGCTGCGCCCGTCGACGAGCTCTGGAGAAGGCTTCCACGTTCAGCGTGACGAGGCCACTGCGGGGATGGCCTTCCCCTGCTGCTCGTGCTTTGAGCCGGCGACCCACGAGAACTTCCTCTGCAACGACTTCGAGTAGACCTTCGCCCAGTCGAGGCCCACCTGGTCGCACCACCTCTTGTAGACCCGGGGGTCGATGTAGTTCTTCAGAGAAGTGTTGAGGTTGTAGTTCTTGGTGCGGACGTAGAAGTCCAGCTCCTTCTCCAGCTTCTTGAGCCGCTTGTCGTCCTTCTTGCCCTTGGCCTTCGCCTCGTCGAGCTTCTGCCTTTTCTTCTCGTAGGACTGCTCCCAGGTCTTGGGCGGGGTCCGCTGGTGGTTGCAGAAGACGGCCGCCTGCAAGTTCGCTTCCTTCGCGAAGTAGAGCTTGTCGATGTCGTCCATGCCTTCGACGCTCTTCGACTCCAGGGCCTGCTTGGCCTTGGCAGTCGCGTGCCAGGTCCTGAACACCTTGGCGCTGAGGCCCGGTACTATGGACGAGAGGAACTGGTTGACCATGCTGGAGGTGACGTCGTGGAAGACCTCGGTCTCCGGCTTCTTGCCCTTCTTGAACTCCTCCAAGTTCTTGAGGACCTGGGGAGGAGCACTGTCTGTCTTTCTCCACGGAATACTGTCCTTTCCGAGGAAGTCGAACTCGACCGAGCCATCCTTCAGGTTGATGTGCTCCACCCTCAGCGTGCTGGCGCCGACTGTGTCGGCCTCGTCCTCGTCCTTCTCGTCGCCCACCCTCATGCCCAGCTTGTGGATCAGATAGCAGACAGTGGCCACCTGCCTCATTTTCGGGTCCTTGGAGGAGAGCTCCTTCTCGATCCTGGCCTCTATCTTGTTCATGCTGGCTCCCACCTTGGCCGCGTTGTCGTACTTCGCCTTGCTCCTCGACTGCTGTATGTGAGAGCTCTCGTGCAGCCACACGTACTTCTCCTTGTCAGTGAGCTTGTCGACCCACTTGGCCATCCACATCGAACCATGGTCGTGGACCGCCCCCTTCCAGGCGCCCGGCACCTTGGTCGATTCGTCCAGGTTCAGGATCACGTCCTGCGGGCGGATGCGAGGCTTCCATCGCCCTCGCAACGGATGAGAATTATGGGCCACGAATCCGCTTGCGATGAAGTTAGGGTCCGCCTCCCCCGCCATTGAAATGTCGTAGGTCGTTGACATTCCGTCTGCGTCGATTCCAAGCACGCGCTCAAGTGCAAAGATGTCCGAGTCTAGTATTCGAAGATGCGACCAGTCCCATTTCTTTCGCAATTCGTTTGTACGGTCGGAAAGCGAGTACCTCCTCTTTCTCGCTCCCTTCAAAGCTTCTCCCTGGTCCAGCAAGCGATTCACGGAACCATACTCGTTGATGAAGAATCTGTAGTGTGTGCTATGGCTGTAACCGTGGTCGGCGCGCGAAGAGAGGTTTGAAACTTGCAACCCTGTACTGATGGCCAGTTCGCGAAAGTCTTCGATCAAGCGACGGTTGGTTGATTCGAACCCAAAGGAACCATATTCGACATGCCGAATCATATTGACGAAGAAGTTGCCGTCAGCATCCAAGTATCCCCGTATGAAGGCACACTTCAAATCGTCGGCCAGGTCGAATACCCATCCAGGAACCCGCTTAGTAAGAGCGGACCCCGTCACGCCCATGGATTCGAAGATATCTGCAAACTCCCGTGAGTAGAGGGAGATTACCACCGAATTCCCCCTGCTGTGATTCGTAACTACTGGGGTGATACCAAGGGCATCTCTGCAGGTTTCAAGGTATCTCCCAACCAGCTTAGGGTTGCCCTCCGAGAAGCTCAGGTGCGAATTCTCGCCGCCCCGGCGTTTTGGTGTGAAACCGTCCCCTAGATAATATCCCAGCAGCCGCGCGAGCTTTGGCGTGACTATGGAGTTGTTGAAGGCCCTCTTCGGAGCATTGCTGTATTTGCGAGTCCCTAGAGATTGATACTTCTTCACAGTAACTACATAGTCACCAACTCTGAGTTCGGACAGAGGGGTCCACACAAGAGTTGCAGGATATCTTGCTGATGTGAAGCTTCCATCGGAGTCCCTCCTTTTGATTTTCGCTACCCTAAGCGAAAGAAAGGGATGGTTCTTCGTAGCGCGGACGGAGTGCGTGCGCGTCCTCAGCGCGAAGACCGGACGAGTTCCCTGTCGGGCAACAGCGGCGACTCGCTTGTAGTGCATCTTATTCGAACCGTGATGCGCAGCAATGACATCGCCCTTGGTCACCTCCCCGATGTACTTCGGCCCGTGTTCAGTCTTGATGGTTGTTTCTGCAGCGAGACAGCCGCGACCCATGAAAAGGCCCGGAGGCTCGACCATGTAGTTGGCGAACTCGACCTGCTTGCCGTCGATGACCGCGTAGCCGTACTCCTTCTTCAGCGCCTCGCGCCTTTCCTTCCTCGCCGCCGCCAGGGCCTTCTTCTCCTCCTTGCCCATCCCTTCCTTGTGGGCCTTCTCCCTGTCGACCTTCGCGAAGAGCTCGGAAAAGTCAGCGTCTACGTACTTAGCCTTGCGGCACCAGTCCGGGAGTTGCTCCACAAAGTCGGCCATGAAGTTGTCCGTGAAGACCTGGTCCTGGACGTAGGGAGTGTCCTTCTTCTTCGCGAGGTTGTAGGCCATCTCTTCTGCCAGCGGCGAGAGCTTCACGGGCTTGCCCTGAATCTTGATGGAGAGCCCGTCAGGCGCGTATTCGTCTGGGAAGCAGACTCCTTTGTGCGAAAGAGTGGTCCAGTAAGCCTTCATCGGTTGGACACTCGGAATCTTCCGCGCCGATATTTAAGATAAGCCTAGCTCTTGGACGGGGCCGTCAATCAGTGCGTGGCCGAGTTGGCGGAACATAGTTATTTAACGGGGCGCGACCATCGACACATCGGCTCGATTTGTGGCTGGATCTTGAGACGAAGAGTCGGGTGAAGTTCGTCCGTCCGACGCTGCTGGTCGCGGTCTCCACGTCCGTAGCGCAGTACAGGGCGCTCTATTCGCAGGCCAGGGAACTCGCCGGCTACCTCCTAGAGTCGCTTGAGTTCGAAGAGGTTGCTGCGGTGCGCTCCTCGGCCTTCGCTCCGGAGGTCATCGTCAAGGATGATGGGACGGCAGTGCTCCCGACCTGCAGGCTCCACGCGCTCCATGGAAAGCGGGACCTTCTGCTCTTTGCCGGCGATTCGAGCCCTTCGGACGACCAGAATCAGCTTGCGAAGGTGCTCCTCGACTACGCGAGCAAAGCAGGAGTGAAGGAGGTCTACTCCGTGGGAGCAAGGTGGTCGGAGACGCCCGTCCCGGCCTTCGAGGACCCTCACGTCAACGGGTTCGCCACAGACAAGGAGGGAGTGAAACAGCTGAAGGAACGCGGGGTCGAGATAATCGGACCCGAGCCCGCGCCCTTCTTCGCCTCGATGATTGTGGGGATGGCCAAGGACTACGGAATGAGAGGATACAAGATCTCGGTGGACCACGGCGAGCCCGTCCCTCACACGAGGTCGGTGATCAAGATGCTGGAGGTCCTGTCCTCGATGATCGGATTCAAGATAGACATGGAAAAGCTGCGGGCCCAGGTGAAGACGCCTCCCGAGGAGCGGCCGCCGGGAGCAGGCCGGATCTACCAGTAGAAGATGCGCCCGAGGGGATCGGCCGACGCCTCGAGACCGAGAGATTGATTAATGACTAAGAGACGCGCGACTGGGTCAGTGAAAGCAACCGCAGACAAGTCGCTCCAGAGCACCCTGACGTGGGCCCTGGAGAGGATGAAGGGAAAGGGCTTCGTGGTGAACTCGAACGTGGTTCTCGCAATCGACCCCAAGCTGGCCATAATGGGCTACGCGAAGAAGGAGGGGCAGGCGCATAAGATAGTCATCTCGGACTGGGCTCTCGACTCGGACATGCTCGGGGGGCTGGTGCTCCACGAGCTGGCACACATCTACTTCACTGAGAGGGGGGCGCACTCCCACGACGGGGAGTCGCTGGAGAGGATCCTGGACTCGATGAAGGAGCAGGACGGGCTCCGCGGGCGGGAGGTGGAGCAGCTCATCGACGCGTACAACCACCTGCAGAACATCATGGTCGACGACGTGGTCTTCGCCGTGATGGAGGGCAAGGAGCTCGATGTCGCGAAACGGTTCTTCGCCGAGTGGGTCTCCGACAGGCCGTCGGGCGACCCGGTGCTTGACGCGTCGCTTCTTTGCAGGAACGCGTTCGCAATCGCATCGTTGAGGAGGAGGCACCTCCTCGATAGGGAGAACGAAATGAACTACAGGAACAAGGGATTCCTGTCGGCGATGGGCGAGTTCTCGGAGAAGGAGTTCGAGTGGCTGGAGCGCTTCCTCGAGACTGCGAGGAACGAGTGGAACGAGATGGAGTTCACGGAAGCCATGGGGGCCTACCTCGACCGCGTGCTCTCCCTGATGCGGCCCGAATCGAAGCTTGCCGACCTGAGGTGACTGCATGAGGCTCGGGCGCTCCCGTGGCGTGTCCCGGGCGGGGGCTGCAGTGATCATTGTGATCTGCGGCGCAGTGGCATTCAGCCTCTACCTGGCCTTCATAGCGTGGTCCGGCAGCAGCTTCCCGACCCAGGAGAAGCCCTTCAACGACTACGCAGCCGTGGTCTCGACCCAGTTCAACGGGACCGAGATCTACTACAGGGTGGAGTGGAATTCGACTGGCGCGCTTGTGCCGCTCTACGCCCAGATCACGTCGCCGCAGACCGACGAGGCGAACAGCCCGGTCTGCGACCTCGGGATGAGCTCGGTGACGGCTGGGCAGATGATCGACATGCCATTCGCGATAACCGCGCCGAAGCAGGCCCTGGCCAGCGTGGACCTTGCCATAGCGGTGGGGGCCGCACCCAACCAGCCGCAGTTCACCATCATCTACCACATAGACCAGATAAGCGCCCAGCCCGGCGACATAACGCCGTCGAACTTCGCGTGCTCCCAGCCCGCGGGGTCCAACATGTGACCGTTCAGGAGATCCTGCTCCGAGCCTCGCCGTACCTTTCGCGCAGGGCCTGCTTCTCCCCTGCGCCTATGAAGGCGCCGTCGATGGCGTTCGAGACAAGAATATCCACGACGTCCAAGCCGAAGTGAAACGACCGGCAGACCCGGTACATGACTTCGCTGGTCCATCCGTGTGGCCAGAGCGCCGGGTCGTCGGAGTTCACTGTCACCGAGACGCCCTTGGCGAGGAGCCTGTCGATGCCCAGGTCTGTGAGGGAGTCGATCTTGCGGAGCGTCTTGTTTGACTGCGGGTTCATCTCGACGGTCACGCCCTTGGCCACGACGAGGTCCATCAACCCGGCGTCCTTCACCAGGTCTATGGCGTGCCCCACCCTGTTGGCTCCGAGTCTGGTCATCGCCGTCCTGATGTTCGCCAGGTTCTGCTGGGTGCTGCCGGCGCCCTCGCCCGCGTGAACCGTCTTCTTCAGGCCGGCAGCGGTTGCGATGGCGAACTGCCTCTCGAACCTCTCGGGAGGGTTGCCGACCTCCGGCCCGCCAAGGTCTAGGGCGACCACTGCCTTGTTCCTGGTCGCGGCCCGGGCGATGCTCTCGGCGGTCTTCTGGTCGGACTCCCTGCCCATGGCCACGATGAGGTTGAGCTTGACCCCGAACCTTTCGCTCCCCTCTGCGAGCCCCTCCTGCATGCTCTGGACGACCTCGTCGACAGTGAGCCCCTCCTGAAGGTGGTACTGCGGCGCGAATCGTCCCTCGGCGTACATGACGTTCTGGCTCTTCATCTCCTTCGCGTAGGCCACCCCGACGTCCCGCAGCACCTCCTGGGTCTGCATCAGGTTGGTGATTGGGAAGAACCTGTTCACGATGTCGTCGAGCATCGTGTGGTAGCCCAATCCCCTGACGTGGCTGGCGAAGCTGGACGCGGTCGTGAGCTCGGCGCCCTGGGGGGTGAGCAGCTTCCTTCCCCTCAGCCTTGCGATGCGGAAAAGCTCTCGGATGGGGACGGAGCCGTCGATGTGGCTGTGGAGGTCGACCTTCGGCAGCTCTTGGATGGCAGAAGCGGATACGGTTGCCATTGAGGAGGGTGGGAGCGTCCAGACTTAAGGCAATCGAAGCGGGGCCGCGCCGCCTTGACCGGGAAGCGACAGCCTGACGACCGCCTCCCGCTCGAAGATGCGTCCTGAGGCTCCAAGGCTCGCATAGATTCCTCTCGGCAGGGAAATGTCGCAGAGATAGAGGTCTCCGACGTGTGGCCGGGAGCCCGGGTTCAGGAAGCCCAGCTTCGGGAAGCCCAGCGTGATCGTGGCCTTCGCCACTATGCAGGGGTTGTTGGGCACGCCGGTCGTCGGGTCGAGCCCCGAGGGGATGTCCAGAGCGAGAATCTGCACCCGGGAGAGGTTTCCGAGCAGAATGAGGTCCGCGACCGCGCCGCGAGGGTCTCCGGCGGAGCCGTAGCCCAGGAGCGAGTCGATGACCAGCTCGGAGTGCTTAAGGTCTGCGACCTCCTCGGTCACGGGCAGTCCCAGCTTCTCAGCTGTCTTCAACTGCTTCGCGGCTGCGGTCCCGAACTCGACCCTCCTTGCGCCCAGCGCCAGACTCACGTCGGCCCCCCAGTCGTGGAGGTGCCTCGCAGCCACGAGGCCGTCTCCGCCGTTGTTGCCCTTGCCCACCAGGCACGCCACCTTCTTCCCCGCTGCCGTTCCGCCCAGCATCCGCCTGGCGAGCAGCGCGGTCTGGAGCCCGGCGTTCTCCATCAGGGAGAGCACTTCGATGCCAAAGTCGTTGACGGCGACCTCGTCTACGCGACGCATCTCCTCGGAGGTGAGGTAGGCCATGCCGGCGACTGTCTTCAACAGCCTCGCTGGGAGGCTGGCATCGGTCAGCGAAATACTTTCACTATGCCCCGACTCCCTCCTGGATTCGCTCCCGCGACGTCTTATATCCCAAGGTCGGAGGTCGGACGAAGTTGGCCGATGACCAGCCCGAGGCGGCGCACCCGGGTCTCCGCAAGGCGATAACCCTCAGGCACGCGGTCGCAATCTACGTGAGCTCCGTCCTTGGCGCGGGCATACTCGTCACCCCCGGGCTGGCCGCCAAGGTAGCTGGTCCGGCTTCACTGGTCGCCTGGATACTGCTGTCGGTCGCGAGCTATCCCTTCGCCTATACCTTCGCTACGCTGTCGGCAAGGAAGCCGGACTCGGGCGGGATCTACACCTTCGCAAGGGAGAGCTTCGGCCCGGGAATCAGCACCATGACAGCCTGGCTCTTCATCGGATGGGTGGCGATGGGCGCGCCCGCCATCACCCTGGCTGCGGGCTCGTATCTTGCCTACACTCTGCCGATGAGCCGGGGGGAGGTCTTCGCCGTGGCTGCGGCCATCCTGCTGCTGGCGTACGGCGTCAACTTCCTCGGCATCAGGATGAGCGGCAGGGTCCAGGTCGCGGTCGTCGCGATCATCATCCTGCTCCTCTCAATAGGCGTCATCGCTTCGGGACCGAGGATCGCTGCCTCCAACTTCTCCCCGTTTCTTCCCGCAGGAATCGCCTCGGTCGGCGTCGCGTCGGCTTTGATCGTCTGGTCGTTTCTCGGCTACGAGAACGTCTCCAACATCGCCGAGGAGTTCGAGAATCCGAAGAGGGACTTCGGGCGGAGCGTTACCATCAGCGTTCTCCTGGTCGGAGCGCTCTACATGGCTGTCGCGTTCGTAATAGTCGGGACAGGCGCCTCCTCGGCTGGCCGCGGGGTCACGCCGTTCGCTGTGCTGCTGTCCAACGCCTTCGGGACCTACGGCGGGGGCGCTGTCTCCGTGCTGGCGCTGGTCATCATCTTCTCCACAGTCAACGCGTACACTACGGGAATGGCCAGGGTGGTCTATGCGGCTGCGAGGGAGGGGAGCCTGCCGAGGTTCCTCGCTGTGGTGGACCGGAGGAGCGGCGTTCCGAAGCGTTCTCTCCTGGCTCTGCTCGCAGTGATAATGGTGAGCCTCGTCATCTACTATTCGCTGCAGCTCGACATCCAGACGGGTTTCCTCGCAACCAGCGGGGCCGCCGTGTTGACCTACGTGGTCGGCTCCTCTGCCGGGATTAGGCTGCTGAAGGAGAAGGGGTTGAGGCGGGCGATGCCGTGGGTCTCCCTGCTGGTCTCCCTTGGGATACTCCCATTCATCGGAGTCTCCCTCGTTCCAAGCGTTCTGGTCGCGGCCCTCGGTCTCGCCTACGGGTGGATGAGGAAGTCTTGACCGGGCGAGGGGCTGGTGGCGCGAACTGAAGCCTGACGGGACCACGAAGTGGCTGCTCGGCGAGGACCAGCCATCTGTGAGATACCTCGCGCTGAAGGAGCTCCTCGGAAAGGCTGAGGACGACGCCGAGGTCGCCGAGGCGAAGGAGGAGACTGCGAAAGTAGGTTGGGCGGCGGACATTCTGGCGAAGCAGGACGAGGAGGGATGGTGGGCGTCGAAGGAGAAGGCCTACGTCCCCAAGTACCTGTCGACCAACTGGATGATTCTCATCCTGGCGGACCTCGGCCTTACGAGGAAGGACCCGAGGGTCGCAAAGGCGGCTGCCTGGTGGATGAGGAGGATGGCCACCGAGGACGGGGGCTTCTCGATGGACGGCTCCAAGCAGGGCCACCTGTGCACCACGGGGAACGCGGCCCGAGCCTTGGTCAAGCTCGGGTACCTCGACCACCCAAAGACGAAGGGATGCTTCGAATGGATGGTGAAGAACGCGGCTCCCCTCGGAGGCTGGTCCTGTTTCGGGAGCGGAAGGAACCTCGATTCGTGGGAGCCCATGAGCGCCTTCGCAGTCTACCCGAGGGAGAAGTGGACGAAGGGGATGAAGGACGTGGTCGAGAAGGCCGCGGAGTTCTTCCTCGAGAGGGAGCTCCACAGGCAGGGCGACCATTACGAGCCCTGGTTCAGGTTCCACTACCCGGTGCACTATTACTACGACCTGCTGGTTGGCTTGGACTTCATGACCGCGCTCGGCTATGGGAGCGACCCGAGGCTAGGGCACGCGCTGGGCGTGCTGGCAAAGAAGCGGCGGTCAGACGGCAGGTGGAATCTCGACGCCGTCCACCCGGACGTCGAAGGGGCGATGGCCGAATGGCTCGCGAAACATCCGAAGCGCAGGCCTGTGCCCTTCGCGCTGGAGGCGGTCGGCAGGCCGAGCAAGATGGTCACTCTGCGCGCCCTGATTACGCTGAACAGGATTGGGAAGAAGTCCTAGCCGCGTCGGTCCTCTCTGGCCGTCCGCAGCCGCTTCACCTCCGGCATGGACTGTGTCGTCTTCGAGTGAGGGCCCCAGACTCAGGCCGGGTTGGCCTGGAACTCCTTCTCCTCCCACATGTCGAACGCGGTGGCCGAGGAGGAGGCCTGAGTTATGATGGCTATTGAGGTGGCGACGTGGAGGAAGCTTGTGATGTCAGCGAAGATGCTTCCCCAGGACAGCTCGATTCCGGCCACCAGCGCCAGGCCCAGCGCGCCCTGAAAGATGGCAAGGGCGAAGGTCGTAGTCGCTATTCTCTTGATCCTCGCGGGGCACGACGTCCTGCGCACGGAGCGCTGCACGTAGAACGCGAAGGCCAGAATCCCCACCCCGAGGATGCCGTGCAGCGTGACGTTGATTGTGAAGTCGAAAACCGGGAAGAGCACCAGGAGGATCTCGAAGAAGGCCAGCCAGATGATCGTGTACATGGCGACCCATGTCCTCATGGCTTTCGACGGGGCTCGGGTGCGGGCCGTTTAAGCCATTCCCCAAACGCGGGACCAACTGCCCTCGCAAGAGGGGGAACCGGTCACGGGCGGTCACGAGGGTGCCGCTCAGAGCGGTGCTCCGACAGTCAGAGCATGCCAGGGACCCGACTCCCAGGGAAGGTGTCGCCATCGTGGCCGGGCCGGTCGGCGCCGGTCGCCAGGCTCTCACAAGACCTGTTCGGTCAGTGGAGCGTCAATCCGAGCGCCACGGTGAGAGCCGCCCATATTGCTCCCACGACGACTGCAATCAGTATCCTGTCGCGGCTTCGACCCGGCTCCCTGACTTCTTCCCACCTGCAGCCGACGTTCAGGGCCTCGTGGAAGCCCTTGTCCGCAGACCCAGAAAACACGGCGTTGTGGGTCGCGCACTTGACCTTCGCTGTGCCTGCGCTCTCGCTCATTGCCGCATGTGAGTGGGGAGCGACGCTACATAGACCTAGACATTAGAACGCAGCGGAAGGACGGGCGGCCGCGCGTTCGCACTGCTGGAACGGTCAGTCTGGCCGGCAATCGGAACCCCGCCTCACTCGTGGTACTTCTTTTCGCCGGCGCGGATGGCCACCTTGAGCCAGTTCTCTGTCGGCGGCAGGGGGCAGACGTAGTCGTCCGAGTAGGCGCAGTAGGGGTTGTAAGCGAGGTTGAAGTCGACGGCGTACTGGTCGTCGTGCTCCACCTCCAGGTCGATGTAGCGCGCCGCCCCGTAGCTCTCCGGGCCGGAGGTCGCGTCCCTGAAGGGGATGAAGATGCTGGGGTCCTCCCGCTCCGCCGACTGGTATGCGAAAAGCTTCACCGGCCTGCCCTCGATACTCAGGTCGAAGTAGCCCACCCTGTTGAAGAGCTGGCGCGTGCCCTTACTGGTCGTCATGATCACGCTCTCCGGTTTGGAGAGCCGCTGCAGCTTGGCCTCGAACCTGAAGTTCGGGTCGGGCGGGAAGTACTTCAGACCGCTGAACGGTCCGTAGGCCGAGTGCGCCGCGGGGGAATCATGGTCGCTCCCGAAGAACTCGTCCTTCCGCTGCCTGAACCTGACCAGCGACCGCTGCCAGGTCTCCACGTCTTCCGGCTTCAAGCACCGCTGTCGGGGCGTCGGCCCAAGAAGAATCTTTCCTCGCGGGCCCGTCTGATGGCCGAGACGACTTCGCCGCGGTTCGCGAAGATTAGCAGGAGGAGGGCGACCAGCGGTATGAAGGCGTACGGGTAGGGCGGAGTCAGCGCCCCAGTCGTGAACACCATGGTCAGGAAGCCGAGAAGCGTGGGAGGATAGAACAGGACCGCATTGGCGACCACGAAGACGCTCACCGCGTATGCCACGGTCTTGCGCAGGTCTCCGCCGTATGCAAGCATCAGGGGCACCCCCAGCAGTGCGAACCTGGGGTCGAAGGCGGCCAGCGCGAAGGCCGCGCCTGCGGCCCGCGGCCTGCCGGACTTTGCGAGCGCCAGGGAGGACAGGAGGAGGAACGTGCCCAGCACCTTGCACTGTCCCTCCGCCCACTGCCAGTAGTAGCTGACGGAGACGCTCCACTGGGGACCCAGCATCGGGAAGGGGACGACCAGCACGAGGGCGGTGACGGCCGCGGTGGCCGCGAAACCCTTCCCCTTCAGGAGATAGTAGATCAGTGCAGCAACGGCCGGAAGCAGCGCGAACTGGAAGATGTCGAACTCGATGAGCGCAGGTCCGTAGGGGAGAGCGAGCAGCGGCAGAATCAGGAGCAGGAAGGAGGGCAGATACTTGTACCCCTGCGGCTGCGGGAATATCGCGGTCTCGCCGTCGCTGACAGCACCGTGGAAGTAGAGCTGCGACGGGTCGTGAAAGAGCCTCCAGGCTGCGGTGTAGTAGGCCGAGAAGTCCTTGGCGAGCAGCTGGTTGGGGGCGCAGCAGCCCCCGTCGACGCTGGCCGTCTCCGGAATCGCGGTCAGGAAGGTCCCGAAGTTGACGAGGACAAGGGCGGCGACGACGCAGGCGAGAGCGCGCTTTCCGTTGTCGGTCATGCCGTCCTGCGTCAGGTGGCTAGACCCCTTGCAGGGTAGCGGGCCAGTTGAGCAGGCGTCCCCAGTCGTACTTGAAGATGAATATGCCCAGCACCACCATCACCGCCGAGAGGATGACGGCGAATTCAAAGCTCGAGAGGCCGAGCACGTGCCTCGTGATGTATGCGACGTTTATGATGCCGAAGAACTCCAGGGCGATTTCAACCGCGCTCTTGACAATCTTGGCTGCCACGGTCACAGTCATCATTGGGAGGATTCTTCCCTTCGACCCCCCCGCGCCTATGAAGATGTAGTCGTCGACGGGCAGCAGGGGGACAACGGCGGCCACGAAGACGGCGACCAGGAATCGCCTGTGCTCGAGCCATTGGTCGAGAAGCTGGACGTTCTTGTTGCCGGCGAGCTGCCGCTTGAAGACCCTGGCGCTGCCGTAGATGACGACCTTCCCGAGGGCGGCACCGATCGCCGTTATGCCGACGATCAGCGTGAACGCTTCGACCGAGAAGCCGTAGGAGATCAGCTCTGTCGTGGCTATCAGGGTGTACGACGCGCCGAAGAAGGGCGTCGCGTTGGAGACGAGCGACACCACGAAAAGGCCCGTCAGGCTGAAGAAGAACCCGTAGGTGAAGTGGAACCTTCCGGGTACAGCCAGGGCGATGCCCGCCAGCAGGACGAGGCCTCTGTAGTCGGTCGGTCTCACGCGGCACGCTCTCGAACCCCTGCTTTTGTCCGTTCCACCGAATCGCCCCCCTCGCCGCGAGAGACCGGCCCGGGGCGCCGTTGCCACTGTTGAGAAACACCGTTGCCCGTAATAGACCGAGCCGGCCTCGAGCTACACGGGCGCTTCGGGTCGTGATCTCGGGAGAGACGAAGTTCGATGTCGTCGTCATAGGCGCCGGAGTGGTCGGCATGGCGTCCGCCTACCACATCAAGAAGGGAAGCCCGGAGAAGGACGTCCTGGTCCTGGAGAGGTACGCCGACGTCGGTCAGGGGGACACGGCCAGGAGTAACGCCATGTTCAGGAACACGTTCACGTCGCGCGACAACCAGGTGCTGGCAGGGTCGTCCATCGACTTCTACCTGCACGTGCAGAAGGAGCTGGGGGTCGACATCGGGATCGACCTCATCGGATACCTGTGGGTGATGAGCCCGAGGCAGCGCGCCGAGTGCGGGAGGCACGTCGAGAGGATGCGGGAGAACGGGGTCGAGCTCAGGGTCTACGAGAGAGGCGAGCTGGAGAAGGCGATCCCAGGCCTAGTGACGAGGTTCGACGGCTCGGAGGAGGCGAAGCTGATGAAGCTGGAGGACGTCGACTCGGCCGTCTTCGGGAAGAAGTGCGGCAGGCTCTCTCCCGACAGCCTGACCCGGTTCTACAGGGACGGATTCCTGAAGCTCGGGGGGAAGGTCTCGTTCAACACCGAGGCGGAGCGGCCGGTCTTCGAGGCAGTGGACGGGCTGGGGATGCAGGGGGAACCCTTCGCCTGGCAGGACTCGCGGGTCGCGGGCGTCAGGCTGAGCGACGGCAGGGTCGTCCGCGCCGACAAGGTCGTAGTGGCTGCGGGGGCGTGGAACAGCGAGCTGCTCGACGGAGCGGGGATAGACGGCCACGTCAAGAACAAGAAGAGGCAGGTCTTCGGCCTCCAGGCGAAGGGGAACCACGCACTCGAAAGGCTGCTTCTGGTCGAGGGCTTCAACGAGTCGCGCACGCTGCCGTTCACGATACTCCCGAAGTCGGGCCTGTACATCAAGCCGGTGAAGGAGGAAAGCGAATTCCTCGTGGCGTGCGAGGATGAGATCAACAGGCCCTTCATCGCCGCCCCCGAGCACGACCTCGGGAAGTACCAGGCGGAGGCCGACTACTACGAGATGAGCATCTACCACGTGCTCCGCGAGTATCTGCCTCAGTTCGAGGGCGTCAGGCCGGCGAGGATGTGGGCGGGACTGTACTCCTACAACACAATCGACAACTTGCCCTACGTCTTCGAAGAGAACGGGGTCATCGCAGTAGGCGGGGACAGCGGGAGCGGGGTGATGAAGGGCGACGCCATGGGGCGGGTGGTCGAGGCGGTCTACAGGGACGGGACGGACGCCACTGCGGTCCTCTACGGGGGAACAGAGTACCAGGCGTCGAGGGTCGGGTTCAGGTCGCGGCGCGTAGAGAGAGAGGAATGGGTGATCTGAGAACGGGAAGAACGGGGTCGTCCGTGGATGGGGTGGCGCCTCCGCAGCAGGCGGAACCGAAACGGTGAAGCGGGACCGGACAGCCGCCCCTGGGACAGATGCAAGCAGCCGGAAAGGCGCGGGAAGTCGTGCTCCTCAGCAAGGCGGGCTGCCACCTCTGCGAGGCAGTAGAATCAGAGATTCGTTCGATGGGTGCATTCAAGATAGATCTGAAGGTCGTCGACATCGAAGGCGATGCCGCGCTGCACGACAGGTACTGGCTGAGGATACCGGTGGTGAAGCTGGGCGACAGGGAAGTCTTTGATGCCACGGTGATGGACGCAGGAGGAGAATGGAAGAGGGAGCTTGCCAGAATCCTGCTATGACCGGTGCGAAGCGAGTCTTGCGCCTAAGCTACGGTGACCGTCCCTGTCATCCAGCCCGCAGTGGACATCGCCCCGGTTGAGCCGTCAGTTCCGAGCCCGCAGGGGGTCATACAGAGCCACTGGTATGTCCCGGCCTTTGTGAAGTAGAGGTAGGCCATCTCGGTGTAGCCGCCGACGACCGGGATGTTCACGTTGAGGTCTGGGATGGTGAAGGTGTGCGCCACGGAGTCGTCGGGCACCGAAGTCACGTTCTGGCCCAACTTGGCCGGGTCCGGCCCCGCGGGATTCGTGCCGTTGATCATGTAGACCACGCCCCCGACCGTTCCCTTCACCACCCCTATCTGGGGCGGGCCCCCTGTGGGGGCGTCGTATGAGATGATTGTCAGCTGAATCAGAGTGTTGATGGGGAAGGCTATGCTCGCCGAGGACTCTAGGCCGCTGCTTCCGACTACGTAGAACCGCGGCTGCCCGGTCGTGGCGTTCCAGGCTACGTCCGTCGGCTCGAGCAGCGTCATTTGGAACGGCCCGCTCTTCTGCTGGGTGGTCGTCGTCGGCCTCAGGGTCGCAGTGGCAAAGTAGTAGCCCAGACCGGAGGCGAGCAGCAGCGCGCCGAACACCAGAGCGACGGTCACCTGTGCGTGTTTCTCCATCAGGTCAGAACCTGCAAATTGCCCGTCGAAATCGGCCTTAAAAGGCTGGGACACGGTTCTCAGATACTGAAAACCTGGCCGACCGACGGGCGCAGGAGGTCGAGGGGAGGCTCGCGAGTCTCCAGACGCTGAGCACGGCCGCCGAGGGAGAGACGCTCACCGGCATTTCTGAAAGCGGCGCGATAATCAGCTTTTCAAACGCCGCATCTCTGGAAATCGGCGAGGCCGCAGCCGCCTTCGTAGTCTCGAAGCTGCTTTCTCTCGCCCGCAGGGGCGGTGTCTCCTCCGACGTCCTCGTCCTCACCGAGGCGTACCGCCTGTTCAGGTCCAAGCGGTACGTGCACCATTCGAGGCGGTTCGAGAACGCGCTGCTCTCGTCGCCCATCGGCAAGGTGCTTGTGACCGAGCTGGACGGCGCCCTCGACGAGCAGGTTGTCGACTCCTGTCCGATCCGCCTGCTCTCCAGCTCCGTCTGGAACGTCAAGGAGGAGGACAAGATGCTGGACGGGTCATTCGCGCTTCGGGATACTGCCCGCTGCACGTCGATTGCGCTGGCCCTCCGAAGGTTCGAGCCGCTCGAAGGTGGGATCGCGCGGGGGACTCCTCCCAGGCCCGCTCCTCCTTCGCTCACGCTGGCAGTCCTGGAAGCAGTCAGCACCAACGAGCTTGCGACGAAACCCTCGATCGCCGCCTGGCTGTCCGTGGACTACGGCAGGGACGAGATAATCGCAGAGACCGACAAGCTCGCCAGGGAGCTCTTCGTGACGCGGATGGTCCCGCCGAGCGGAATGGAAACTCGGCCTGCGGGAGACCTGTCAAGGGCGGAAAGTCTGGTCCCAAGGGTGACGGCCGAGCCTTCAACCATGAGTCGGGTAGGGTTCCAACGTCCAGAATAGGGCTGCGGCAGAAATTCCGCGCCTTCGAAGAGCGCTATTTGGAAATCGCGAGGACGTAGGGGGTGAATTTCTCCAGCTCGCGGGAGACGGGGTTCACCTTGAGCCTGAGGGCCTCCAGCGCGGTGAGGCCCAGCAACGGCTCCTGGTCGCCGAAACCAATCAAGACTGTGACTGCCCTCTTCGAGCCGCGGAATTCTATGCTTGCGTCGCCGAGGCCCGCCTCCCTCAGGCTACCGTCCGCAAGCTTGACCTTGATGATTTCGTCAGCCGCGATGCCCAGCTTTCGGGCCAAGCTCTCTGAGATTCTAGTATATGTCGAACCGGTGTCGACGAGCATCTTGACTTCCTCTGTTGCTCTGGCACCGTGGACCCTCACGGTCACCCAGGTCTCGCCCACTTTCATTGACCTCCTTGAAGGCAACCCGCCAATTAAATATTAGCACCACGCAACCGGGAAGAACGCGATTGTCGTGCCAGGCCGTGAGTTGGTTCGATTTTCTGACGCCCAAGTTATCTGTTAGTTAGAACCAGGTTTCCTTCATGCCTCATCGGAGCGTATGGATGAACATCTGATTCAGTCGGACGCGATGCAGCCCTCGTGGAAACGGCCCGCACAGAAAACGCGACGAAGATGAGGAGGCGACCGTGCGACCACCGGGGAGAGGGAATAGCAGGAGGAATCAGAAAGCTTCGAGCTTTGCCTTCAATTCCAGGACGATGTTAAGTGCAGCTATGTCACCTAGCAGGATGTTGGGTTCGCGGTCCTTGACGATGGGAATCCTTCTCAGGAAGCCTGTTTCGAGGCCCTCGAGGACTTCCTTCGTACGGCGGAGTGCCTCAGAATCCAAGAGTCTATCGCCCTGTCAACCCACTCGGGATTCCCAGTCGGCCCCATCTTCGTTCTTAGCTCTGCCATCTGTTTCGCGGTGGGGCGTGGCCATCGATTCTCCCACGCGTCTATGGCGACGTCGACCCAACTCTTGCCCTTCCCTTCTGTCGACTTCTTCATGCAACTCGTTCAACATTCGCCGGCCCGATTTAAGCGTCTCCATCTCACGGCCTGAGTTTCTAATCAACCATCACTCCGAGGGCGGCTAGCAGCCCCCTGCTGGGCACGAACCAGACAAGCACCAAGGAGACCTCGCCGACAGCGAGAGGACATCTCCGTACCCACGAAAGCGGGGGAACGACGAAATCAACGAGAACCATCAGCCGACAACGACGAAGCAACAACATCGACGACCATCATTCTGAATTCTTGCGATGAAATCCGCCGAACGGAAGCGAACGAAAGGGAGGAAGAGGCGGGTCGTCCGCCGATTGTATCCGATTTCAGGGATTGAGAAGGGGAATTCTCCCGATGGCCAAATAGCCAATCGCGACCCAGAGAAGGACCGCGATGACTACCATCCCCCAGAAGCCTGGCTTCCTGGTCTTGTGTCGGAATTTCGTCGCGCCATAGATGATTCCTAGGAACCCTCCCGCGAGCGCTATCCCGTGAAGGGTTGTCTCGCTGACTCTGGTCGGATGCTTCAAACCCTCCTGGCTTGTGGCCAAGCGCTTGTCCCAGCCCATGATGACGAAGCCGACCAAGCTCCAGCAAATCAACCAGATGAGGATGTCCTCGATGGTAAGGAACGGAAGGATCATCGCTTCGGAGCATGCGGGCCGACTACTTTAGCGCAGCTTCCGGCAAGATTCAAGCTTTCGCTCCCCTCTCTGCCAACCCAATCCCGTGGAAAGGCTGGAGGAAAAGACTGTTGCCGTCACCGACGAGAACAGAGGGCGGACGCGCTACAAGCTGAATCTCCCGAACCTTAACGGGCTGCTGCTGGGAGAGGTGATGGCGCTGCGACGGGCCCCCTACCCGCTGCGCGCTTCTTGAGCTAGCCCTGCAACAGCCTCCCCATGGCCTCGCCGATGCTCCAGACCTGAATCAACCCCGACCGCCTGATTCTGTCGAAGTCTCTGTCGTTGGTGATTAGGATGGCGCCAGTTTGGAGTGATGCCGAGGCGTGCATCACGTCGGCGCTCGCGTCCGCCGGAAGATATCGCCTGCAGCGCGCCAGCGCCCGTTCGTCCAGCTCGACTACCCTCATCTTGTCTGTGAGCTGCGTAGGTAAGAGGTTGGCAGTCTCGGACTCGAGCTCCTCGGCGTAACGTCTGTACTCGTCCACCAGTCTTGAGCTGCCGACCAGTTCTACCCGCTCGTTGACTATGAGCTCGACAAGCAGGCTGAGCGCCCTGGTGTCCTTGCGTGACTCTTGGCCGGGCTTCGTGAAGGGCTTTATCGCTGCGACGAAGACGTTCGTGTCAACTACGAAGCGTCCCGTGCTCCTTTCTGGCCCGCTCATTCGATTCCTCTCGGACCTTTCTCGCTATTGATTCCACGTCTTTCCCTTTAAGCTCCTGTCTCAGCCGTCGGGCCAGCTCCTCGATGTCCAGCTTCTTCAGTATCATGACGCCTCTTTCCGAATCGGCCACCAGGATGGTGCTGTCCTCCTTCAGTCCCATCTTGTCTCTGATCTCCTTCGGAATCACCACCCTCCCCGCCTTGTCGATCGTGGTCACAGCTTCTACCATTCCACCATCAGTGCCATAATGGTGGTAGATAAGCGTTCGTTGGAGCGGCGACGCACTGCGAGAGAGTGAGGAAGCGGATGGACGACGAGGGCCTTTCCGGACGGTCTCTGGAGGGCTTGTCGCACTCGGGCATAGACCTTTTTCTATGCGAAATGCGGTCGACCTTCGGCCATGAAGACCAGGGTGCCGAGCAAGGTCGGAGGGAGAGGCGGCAGCGGGTACTATCCCTGCGCTCTTTGCCAAGATGATGGCGAGCTGAGCGAGAGAGCAGAGAGCATGGTTCTGATCAGACTCAGGACCGGCGGGGAGGAGGAGTGGGTTTCGGTGTGCGCCAAGCACCAAGGCAGCGTCGGGAAAGCGGAGTCTCAATACGAACTCATCGGCCTGCCTGTTCTGGGAGTGTCGGAGGAGTTCGTGAAGGCGAAGCGGGAGCTACAGCTCCAATCCGCAGGGAGGAAGAAGCAGACCAGGCCTTACGACGCTCAAATGAAGGGGAAGAACTTCGCGAGGAAGAAGCTCAGGAACATTCCAAGAGAATTGAGGGATTAGGCTAAGCTGGCGCGTAGCAATGAGTTGAAGAGGTCAGTCGTAGTCGGCTACTCGAAAGGCTCTCGGAGATACGAAGGCGAGCTGAGGGCCGCCTTGGAAAAGCTGATGGGGAGGTCCCTCTTTTTCCCCCCAAAATCGACAGGGTCACGAACTTGCACTTCCTAATCTATTTGTAATCCAACTGTGCCGAGTTGTCGGGCTTGCCTGTCAACAACTCTAGCGTCTGGATTATCTCCTCGAGTTCGGCCTTCGATATCCCGTGGAGCTCCGCGGACAACCCATCAATCTCTTCTTCGATGGCTGCCATTTCGTCTGCGTTGCTCTGGGCCTGACGTTCTTTCTCAGCCAGTAAATGCGCCCTTCTTGAAAGTTCAGCCAAACGCAAGTGCAGTTTGTTCTTGGAGTCGAATGGGGGGACGTAGACGTGATTCATTATGTGTGTGTCCATTGTTGTCTCAACAGTATAACCTGAAACGACCATTTGAGAAATGGACGAATTCAGAACGGCAGCTACGTAGTGGGCCTCAGTCGCATCGGCGCACGGGATGAACATCAGCTTATGGTCAGGAATCACGCTCTTGGTTCCAAGCACCTTATCGTTCACGCTACCGAGAACAGCAACCTCGAAGATTCCCTTTCCCGAAATCCTACCAGATATTTCTTTCCAACAGACTTTGTAGGGGGCCAAAGCCCATTTCGTATTGAATGCCCAATAGAACGGTGGAGTCAACTTCTGTATCGTCATTAACTTTGATGGTGGATACGGGACGAACTGCAAATAGGGCTTCAGTTTTGTCTTATACGGTTCTCCGCCTCTGTGCACGAGGTCGTCAAAGAACGTCACGAAGTAGGCCAGTGCGTGCGGAAATTGCGCTTTCATCTCATCGTCCGAGTACTCGCGCCCTTCAGTTCCACTCGGAACTATGACGTGTGATTCGGGCTTGACTCTGATTTTGAGCTCTTCTTCGTTACTTGACTCGGTTGCATGTTTCAGTATGTTCTGAGCAATCTTGTTCGTGTCAAACTTCTCGACAAGAAGAGCCCCTGGTGATTTCGACTCCGACGCCAACTCTCTTGCTCTCGCCCGCTACTGATGACCTACGTCGCTTAAAGTCTCCTTGATGTTAGCGTTGTCATCTTCTACTACGAGCCGCCTTGATCATGGGCCGCCGGCGGCGTTCTTCAGCCACGACCCGAGTTGCACCAAAATTCCGATTTCGAAGACGACGGAGTACGTGAAGAACGACCAAAGAACAATCGCAACGAATACAATCCCCCAAAAGCCGTCCTTGTGCGTCTGATGACGAAAGACCTTACCACCGAGAATAACCCCAGGAAGTCCTCCTGCGAGGGCCACTCCGTGGAGCGACAGTTCACTCATCCTTCTTGGACGCCTAACCCCATTTTGGCTGGTTGCCAGATGCTTGTCCCAGCCCATCATGGCATAGCTAACACAGCTCCAGGTCAGAACCCACGTCAGCAGAACTCAAGGCGCAAGGAACGCGAGGTCCATCTCCTTCGGACATTACGAGGGTGTTAGTTTAGTACCACTGCTGACATGCGTATGTTGACATGGGACGTCGAACTGATCTAGGTACCTGTGATTGGCTGGATGGGGATTTCGCTGCCGGCACTGCATCCGCAGCCCGGTGCATGGCCGCCGCGCCTCAGGGTTCCCTTGTAGAGGCCGTCTTCCAGCTTCTTGCCAGTCTTGGCTTCCCACTGTTCAATCGGCATCCCATACTTCTGTTGAATCCTGTCTCTATACCATTCTGGCAAGACGTTGAAGCTACAGAAGGGAATGATCCTCAGGTCGGGAGTAAGGTAGTGGATGTCGCATCTCTGTAATCTCTCTTCGTCCTGATTATATTTGTCCTGAAAATGCATCATTCCCAAGAACATCGACTTTAGGTGGAACTGCCCCACAGCGGCGTAGTCGTGCTTCACCAGCGCGTCCGTCAAGAGCTTCGCGAACGATAGCCCGTGCGGCTGCTTGCTCCTGTCGACGAAAGAGGAAATCTGCGTCAGCACCTTCGCGGCCACGAGGTAGCGGTTGGTCCCCGAGTAGATCTCGTCGGTCTTCTCGGACAGGTACTCGACCATGCCGGGGATGTCGACAAACTTCGTAATCTGCACCAGCTTGCCCTTCTCCGTGTCCTTGAACGCGTATGTCCCCGCGCCGCACGCGAAGTGGATGGAGAGCTCGTACTGCTCCTTCTTCGTGAAGGCCTCGATGAAGCTGGTCACCGGGGAGCACGACGGGACCGGGAACCATCCGTCTGAGGTTATCTCGCCGTTTGTCTGCTCCTCGATCCTCTCGATGCAGTCGGGTATCGTGATGCGGTACTTTGCGCGCTCGGTCTTCGTGAGCCGTCCCGTCAGGGACACAGGCTGGAAGTTGACCGCGTGGACCGTGTCGATGTTCCTCTCCCCGAACTTGATTATGGAGCCGAGCTCGTGGTCGTTTATCGACTTTATGACCGTGGGGACTAGGACGACGCCCAGGCCCGCCTTCCTGCACGCGTCTATGGCGTAGGGCGCCTCCCAGTGGTTCTTGGGGTTGGTCCTGGGCGTGGTCCCGTCGAAGCTCATGTAGAGGTTGGACACGCCTGCCTGCTGGAGCCGCTTGGCCATGGACGGGTCGAGGGCGAGGTTGATCCCGTTGGTGTTCAGCTGGACGTGGTCGACCCCCTCCTCCTTCATTATCTTGATTATCTCGGGGAGCTCGTCCCTGATGGTGGGCTCGCCGCCCGTTATCTGGACCGAGTTGCCGGCCACCGGCCTCTCCGACTTCAGGCTCCTGGCCATCTCGCGGACCTGGTCGAGCGTCGGCTCGTAGACGTAGGCCCCCTCCAGCCCCTTCTTGACGTAGAAGAAGCAGTACCAGCAGGTCAGGTCGCAGCGGTTGGTGACTATGATGTTCGAAAGCCCAGTGTGGGAGAGGTGGTTACTGCAGAGGCCGCAGTTGGCCGGGCAGGAGCAGACGTCCATCGGGACGTTGGCAGCGTGGGTGCCCCTGCCGTCCTTCCAATATCTCGAAAACTTGCTGTACATCTCGTACGAGCCGAAGTAGAGCTCCTCGGTCTCGCCGTGCTCGGGGCACGTCTTGGTCATCCAGACCTTGCTGTCGCGCTCAAAAACAAGCGCGGGGAGGATCCGGTTGCAGTCAGGGCAGATGGATTGCGTCTGCCGGATGAAATTGCCCTTCGTTACTTCCTTCTTCAGCTCCAGACTGACGTCTATGACTTGGGTCAAGGGAGAACTGGTCGAATCCGGTATGGACCAGTTGTCCATTTAAGCCTTTTAACACTTCAGAGGGTGAAAAGTCAATCGCTGAGCTCAGGTGCGCCCCTTGATGCCGAAAGACTTGCGCCCAGGAGTGACCACCACGACCTCGTTGCACGCCTTGCAGCGGAAGTATCCGTTGACGCCCCCCTCGGTCTTCTGCTCCCCCACGAACTCCAGTTCCGGGTGCTTGCAGCCGGGCAATCGCCGACAGCCGCGAGGAGGTTCATATTTGCGTTGCGCCCGACGGAGGAGGAGGGAAGGGTGCTCAGGGACTCCCCTTCCTGGAGCGAGCGCTTCGACCCGATGACCTCGGGCCGCCGTCCGGCAGCTTCAGTCTGCCTGCCTTCCAGGGCTTCATGACCAGGTCCCATCTCGAGACCACCCTCCCGTCGTCTGTGACGAGGCAGTCGTCTGGCTGGCTCCCCATGACCTTGCAGGCGTCGTAAATCGTGCCGCCCTGCGACAGTCGGCCCGCCTTCTGGGCCTGGAGGTCGGAGACCTTCGCGTCGATCCACCTCTGGGGGGCGTCCCTCGCCAGGAAGAGGCGGTCGCTCCTGAACATGAAGCGGACCACCGACCTGTCAGAGACGAACTCCCGTGGGCGCCCGTCGAGCATCAGCCTCCTTACGTTGTGGGACAGCATCTTCCGGATAGCCTCCCTGACAGGCCTGTCGCGAGAGATCGAGACAGGCTTCGAGCCGACCGAGGCTGCGGCCATGTCGGAGGTCAGGGAGCGGTTCCGGATGAGCGCCACGACGTCGCCGAGGGTCGCGAGCGTGTGCTGCCGAAGATGGTCCACCCGCACGTTCCCGAACCTGGTCATCTCCACCAGTCGGAGCAGGTCGTCGATGGAGTCGCTGGACAGACAGGACGCGATCCACATCACGGTCTCGCTGCACGGGGTCCAGAGCATCTTGTAGTAGTCCGGCGGGCTCGTCTCAGCGACCCGCTTCAGGAGCGAGTAGCCCCCGACGGCCCCGTACATCATGACCCGGGAGTTCGCACCCCAGCGAGGGTGGAGGCCGGCGATGACCGGGAGCATGAAGATGTCGTTAAGGGTGAACATGCTCCCTGCGGTTATCAGCGGGGAATTCCCGTCGAAGACGGGCCGGGGGCTGCGAAAGAGCTCGGGCATGAGGGCGATGATCGAACGCGTTGACGCCGCGGTCATCTCCTCGCTCTCTGACATCATCGGGGGCCTGAGACACTGGTTATTATCCTAAACGTGAACCCTATCGCGTTGTCTTGATGGGAATGCTCAATATCATCTGTTTCAGGTCGACCCTGCCCCCCCGGCACCAAGATGGAGGCGCGCTGGAGCAGAGAGACCGAAGGCAACGGGATGAGGAAAGAAGTCAGCCGCGGTTCGGAGGACGACGCGCCCGAGACCCCGCGCCATGGGCGGGAACTGCTCTTTCGAAAAGGCGGGCGCTGACTGCCTGGCCGGCCCCAGTCACGCTTTTAACGGACTGGCTGGAAGAAACCGTCGATGCCTTCCACCTCGCGCAAGTACGTCGGAAGGAACTGCAACCTGGAGCTGCTGGCTGACGGCATCGAGGAGTACTTCCAGACGCACGGCTACACCACCCAGACCGACAGGCGCGGGTCCACCTTCGTCGTCCAGGCCAGGAAGGAGGGTACCCTGAGGACGGTCGTCGCTGCGGACAGGTCGTTCACGCTCACGGTTCAGGGGGAGCCGAACAGCTTCACCGTGTCGTTCGGGATCGGGAAGTGGCTCCAGAACCTCAGCGTGGCTGTGCTGGAGGGCTTCGCGATAGGCCCGGCTGTCTTCGTGGCCGAGGTGCCGATTTCGATGTGGGACTATGAGATAGAGCGGGAGTTCTGGAACTACGTCGAGCAGCAGGTCGAGCTGAAGGTCTGAGCCCATGAGCCTGAGCGAGAGGGCGGGGTCGGCCCTGGAGCAGCTGGGGCTCACCGGGAGCGAGGTCAAGGCCTACGTGGCGCTTCTCAGGGGAGGGACGATGACTGCCAACGACGTCAGCCGGGCTGCGAGAATCCCCTATTCGAAGGTCTACGACTCGCTAAAGTCGCTCCACGCCAAGGGCTGGGTGGAGGAGCAGAAGAGCAGGCCGGTGGTGTTCACGGCGCGGCCGCCGGACACGGCGATCGAGGAGCTGCGAGCGAGGCAGCAGACTGAGAGGAAGGAGAAGGAGCAGCTGGCGCTGGACGAGCTGATGGGCATCTACGCCAGGACCGGGGAGCAGGAGAGGCCTGACCTGTGGATAATGCGGGGGAACAACGAGATCCTCTCGCGCGTGAAGAACCTCCTCCTCAACTGCAGAGCGGAGCTCCTGATCGTGCTGCCGCCGCAGGTGATCCCGTTCATGGACCAGATGGAGCCGCTGATGGGGACGCTGAAGGAGAAGGGTGTCAAGAGCCAGATACTGACGTCGCCGGAAGCCCCCGAGAAGTCGCTCCAGCAGCTCGGAAAGTACGCCGAGGTGAGGACCAGGAAGACGATGTACGGAGGCGGACTGGTCTCGGACTCGAGGGAGGTCGTCCTGCTGCTTGCCGGAGGCGAGCAGTCCACGCTTCCTCTGGCGATCTGGGCGTCCCACCACGGCCTGGCGAGCTTCGCGAAGGACTACTTCGAGTTCCTCTGGAGCTCCCCGGGGACAACGAAGGTCTGACGCGGAAGACCCGCATCAGGAACACTTCACCACAACATCTATAGCAAAACACGGGCTAATCGATGGGCGCATGAGCGAGGTCAGGGCACTCCTCCGTTTCTGCCCCGCGTGCGGAAAGAGGTTCCACATCAAGGTGGTGGGCAGGAAGCTGATCGAAGACAGGATGGAGCAGACGGAGACGAAGCGGGACCTGGGGTTCATCGGCTCCCCCATGGGCTACGGCAGCTACGGGGCAGCCCAGCCGGTCGTCGTCGAGGAGGACGTGCCCCTCACGGTCGACGTGGAGGAGTTCCAGTACACGTACAAGTGCAAGCACTGCGGCCACGTCTGGTCCGAGATGCACGACCAGGAGCGGCGCACAGAATCTTCTGGTCAGCCTCCGCGGAAGTAGCGGCCTCCGGCGGCATTTGCTTTTTAGCCAGACCAGGAAGGGAATCCCCCGTGCTCAGGGACGAAGAGGACGTCCTAAGGAGACTCGAGGAGGAGGTCGAGCTTACGAAGAAGGAGGCCAGGGCTTACCTCGGACTTTTGAAGACGGGGTCCCTTCCGGCCAGGCAGAAGCCTCCCGAAATCGAGAAGCTCTTGGAGCTCGGGATGGTCATACTTTCGGGCGACAACAGCAGGTTTATCCCCGTCCATCCGAGGTTGGCGGTCGCGAACCACTTCAGGACCTGGAGGGAGAAGCTTGTCAAGGAGATCAATGATAGGAGGATGCGGGTGGACAGGTTGATACTGGAGCTGATACCGCTGTATGAGGCGACGGACGAGAAGAAGCTCAAGGGGAGCCGGGGGAGAGACTGACGGCCGACCATTCGCATGAAGTAGTCTTCGTGGGCATGATTAACGTCAACAGGGACAACTACCTGCAGGGCGTCGTAGACGTGTGGAGGTGCAGGAAGTGCCACGAGCTCTACTGCGACGACAAGCGCTACGGCGAGCCGCTAAAGCCAAGCGTCGGATTCGAGGTGATCCCGCCCGACGAGCAGTGGGCGGTGCTGACCTGCACGACCGCCAAGGAAGTCTTCATGAACAGCCTCGGGGTCAAGCCGGGCAAGAAGGTCGCGCACACCTGCAAGAGCGGGGAGGCGCGAGAGCTGACTGTGACAGATGACTACTCTGTCGAGCCCTCGGGCGGGACGCCCATCCACAGGCTCTACCTCGTGAAGGACAACATCAACAAGAACATCGAGGCCGGCTACTACAAGCTGACGATGCCGAGATGAACACCCTCAAGGTGGCCGCGGGCGTCCTCGCCCTCGCCGACTCGGTCCTCGGGTTGTATCTCTATTCGAGTACGTCGTTCTCGGGCGCGCTCGGCGTCTTCGGGACGCTCCTGCTGTGGGCGAGCGCATTCCTGCTGGTCGACTCCCTGCTCTGCATCTACGGCGTGTACTACGCGTTCCCGGTCGCTGCAGTGCTTTCGGTGGTCCTGGCGGCCGAGGCTCCTCTGCTCTTCTCCGGGTACAGCTACCAGGAGTTGACGCTCCTGGCTCTCTCGCTGGTCGGGTTGGCTCTGAACCTGCTGGCCTACAGGTCTAGGTCGCAGCTGTCCGAACAGGCGAACCCGATGAACCTGCCGGTGTTTGGTTAGACCGTGAAGACCTCGAACCTGCCGGCCGCGAGAATGCCGTCCACGTTCTTCTTCAAGGCGTCGACCCTGATCCCAAAGTAGTGGTTGGCGCCGTAAGAAAGCTGCCTCGAGGCCCGCCGGAGGACGCCGAGCGCCACCGTTTCCTCCCGCTTCTGGTGGTGCACGAAGGCGGCGCATACGAGAATCAGGCCCTGGAGGTAGCTCTTCTCGTCGCCGGCTGCGGCTCTCCAGACTGATTCGAGCGTTTCGTGGGCCTCCCAGTACCTCTCCGAGTTGAAGTAGCCGCGCGCCTCGTCGACCAGGGCTTCCTTCGGCTTGTAAGGCGGGGCTTCGCTGAGGTTCTTGGAGAACTCGGTCTCTGCCATCGGCCCCACCGCGGCCAGGAAGAGCTCAAAGTCCTCGGCTGTTGGCGCGAATATGTCGATCTCGAGCGCGCCGTACGAGGTCCACTTCGGGTTCCTCGCTTCCGCCATGACGGACTCTGCGAGGGACTTGACCAGCGCTAGGAAGACGGCGCCCCCCTCTCTCTTCGATTTCAGCCGGACCAGGAAGCGCAAACCGCCATGGGACAGCGCGGGCCTCCTATTGAACAGTGAAACCGCGCTACGCTTTAATCGGGCGACGGGGTCCGATTTCATGCGTGGGTGATGACCGAATAAGCCCATTTGATGAAATGAAATGGATCTTGAGTCGAGGAACCCACGCCTCCGAGGCGGAGGCCAACTCGGCCGGGTTCGGTTGGTTCTGTCGAGTTGGCGGGCCACAGCCAATGCCGTCAGGCGTCGGGCCATGCCCGCCACCCAACTTGCTGGCATCGACTCTGAGGATTGCCGCCCGCGTCGGGTTCCCCCTCATCGCTTCACCTGCCAGCCCTTTGTCCCCAGCCAGCAAATACACTTGTTGAGAGCGACTCACTGGCTCGGGAAGGGAACTGGCGAACCGAGCCTTGGAATAGGGGCCGGTTATGCATCCAGCCCCATGATGACCATGAGAGATTGGGTATATCTTGCAGGATTAGCCGATGGTGAGGGATGCATCGCGGTTCAAATCAAGCGTTCAGCGCACTATTCGACAGGCTATCATTTGTCTCCAATCTTCCAGATTGGACTGAGCGAAACGAACTTGGGTTTCTATGAATTCTGGGCGAAGGAGCTTGGGGGCGGAGTCTCCAAGAACCGGAAACTTGGATATCGATGGCGAGTCACAGCTAAAAGCCAAGTCGCCTACATCCTGAATCATATCCGGCCGTTCGTTCGGCTTACTGATGCCAGGAAGAAGATAGCTCTGCTGACGGAGATATTGTCCGCAAACCCGGAGAAAACGCCAAGCGACCCGGAGAAGCTTCAATCGTTGGTTCGTGAATTGAGGGCGTTGAGTAAGCGGAGGAAGAACGGAAGGGCCGAAAGGATTTGGGCTTAATACGTGCCAGCCCCCTCATGGACAGGTTCAGGGCTGTCTAGCACCGCGCAGGCCCTCGAAGTCAATGCGACTTTGTGGCGGGAAGGGAGTTCGACGCCCTTCAACGAGCGATAGAACCCTTTCATCCCCTTCCTGTTTGTGATCCCGTTCTCCTGACCGCAGTGGACGGCGCAAGTCAGGGTGAGGCGGTCATGGAGAAGACTGTCGAGGGGATCGTTCTTGAATGTCTGGGTGACACACTTTGTCGCTCGCGACAACGGAATCTACGTTGCGACTCCATTTAAGCGCCATGACCCGACAATTTACAGGTTGAATCATGGCCCACAGAGTTGACAGAACCTTTCGGTTATGAGTTTATATCCCGAAGGGATTTTCGGTCGGTGAGCGGTCAGCGATGGTGGCAATAGACCTCACTTGCAACTTGGAGGGATTCAGGAGGTTCCTTGTCAACAGCACCTGCCGCAGTTTCATCCCAGAGTCCTACCTGCACGACCCCGAGGTCTTCCCCGAGAAGGAGGGAGACCAAGGTTCGATCTATGTGGAGGCCGTGGACAAGGTCGACCTGAAGAAGATCAGGGACGTCATGTTCATCAATGCGCGCGACGTCCTGGGGATAATCTACACGTCGAAGAGCGGAAACACCAAGCTGAAGTGGAGGCAGTTGCGCGGCAGGATCGGCAGGATCTCGGGAGAGGCGTCGGGCAACAGCCTTGTCAATCTCTCCATGGCCAGGATCATCTCGCCTGAGGACGTGGAGGCGATAATGGCGAACCAGCAGGGCGAGGCACCTGAAGGTGAGGCTCCCGCGCCGCAGGAGGAGTCGGCTGTGCCCGAAGAGCAAGTCGCGGAGCCGGTCGAACCCGCTCCCGCACCCGAGGAGAGCGGCTCCGAGAGTTCGAACATCGCACAGGAACAATCTTAGTTTTCGTTTCCGGAAACGGAGTGCAAATTCAGAATCTGTTTATATCGGCTGGGAAGGCAGCATGCAGAGTTGGCAAGGGTAAAGGTCAACCGCATCAGCAGCATCACCGACCCCATGACCGGTCTGCCGGCGAAGCAGATTGAGCTCGTGGAGGTGCGCGATTCGAGGCGGATGGAGCAGTTTCCCGCTTCGGACGAGGGGAGGGTGATACAGGGCATGCTGTCCCAGTTGCAGTCGATGGGGCTCGTCCCCCAGGTCCGCGACATCGGGTTCTCGAAGGTCACCATGAACCTCACCGAGACGGAGTATGACATGCTCGGGATGCGGCTGGACGTCAACGAGGTGTACGACCTGGACATCAGGAACGGCACCATCTCGTTGCGTAAGGTCACCGAAGGAACCTGAACGGAGGCGAAGGACGACGGCCAGAGCTGGCGTAGGCGAGAAGGCCCCGGACTTTACGCTCCGGGACCAGAACGGCAAGACGGTCGCGCTGCACGACTTCGCCGGCTCGAAGAACGTGGTGATCTACTTCTACCCGAAGGACTTCACGCCGGGATGCACGGCAGAGACGAAGGGGTTCAGCACCGTGTACGACCAACTGCGCCAGATGGGGGCGGAAGTGCTGGGAATCAGCAGCGGCACGGTCGGGACGCACAGGGAGTTCGCGGAAGCGTGCGGGGCGAGCTTCAGCCTCCTGGCAGACGAGGGCGGGAAGGTGAGGAAGCTCTACGACGTTCAGCCGTCCATGTGGCTGATCCCCGGCAGGACCACGTTCGTCATCGACAGGCAGGGGGTCATCCGCCACGTCTTCACATCGCAGACGAATGCGTCAGGGCATGTCGCAGAGGCCATCAAGGCCCTGAAGGCCCTCTCGGGCTAGGCAGAGACGTTGAGAACGGCGGTAATTTCCGACGTCCATGGGAACTTGGTTGCGCTAGAGGCCGTCCTGCGCAGCCTCGAGAAGGAGCCGTACGAGAGGTTGGTCTTTCTGGGCGACGCCGCAGCCACCGGACCTGAACCTCACGACGTCATCGCCAGGTTGAAGGCCAAGGACCCTGTCTGCGTCATGGGGAACACGGACGAATGGCTGCTGAACCCCGTGCCTCGCGTGAACCCCGACCCCGAGGTCAGGGTTATCGAGGAGGTAGACTACTGGGGCGCAAAGCAGCTGACGGACTCTGACAGGGATTTCCTGCGCAGCTTCAAGCCGACGGCGAGGGTCGGGATCGGTGGCGATGCGACGCTGCTCGCCTACCACGGGTCTCCAAAGTCGAATCGGGATGGGGTTCCCCCGAATGGGACGCCAGAGGACCTGGAGGCCGTCCTCCTCGGCGAGAGGGCGACTGTGATGGCGGGCGGGCACCTGCACGTGCAGATGCTCCGACGCTATCGGGAATCGCTTCTGATCAACCCGGGCAGCGTGGGGCTTCCCATCGAGCTCATCCCCTCCACCGAGAAGGTCCGCATCCCCCCTTGGTGCGAGTATGCTGTCGTGCGCTTTGAAGGAGGGAGGCTCGACGTGTCAATGAAGCGCGTGCCCGTCGACCCCGATGCCGTCAACAGGTCGATTCTGGGCAGCGGCATGCCGCACAAGGAGGATTTCCTTGCGACCTGGGCTTCGGTGGTGGGGAAGATGGTCAGCAAGAATAAGTACGCATGAGTCCGGTGCGAGCCACGGAAACGGGCCGGGAGACACGAAGCAAGACTCGGGATTCGGTCTGTTCGGACCGGGCAGGCTTGCGGTTCTCGACCAAGGAGCTGTCGTCCAGGACATGGCCTGACTTTGGGAAGCTCTTCAGGATGCCAGCCGGCAACGCACAGGAAAGCGCTCACCCCGTGGTCCGGCGCAGTCTCGATGTTCGAGAAGGAGGGTTTCAGCCTTGCTGCGCCCTTCGGCAGGAGCGACGTCCTGATGACCAAGGCCATCCAGTCCAGCCGGCAGGGCTGCTCAGAGACTGAAGGTGTGGTGCGGCCTCCGGGATTCGGACCCGGGCAAGTGGCTCTCTCCTCGGAAGAATGGGAAGCCACTATCCTAACCGCTAGATCAAGGCCGCACTGCGCAAGGAGGACCCCGTCAGCCCGTATAAACCACATTCGTTTCTTTCAGCCAAGGCGGTTTCGGGCGCGGCCCCCGAAATACTATAAGCGGAGCCCCTTCCACCAGCCATCGCATGCAGAACTCCCTTGTCGAGAGGGTCGCGCCCAGGCTGAGAGAGATGAGCGCTGGAGGATACGACAGGGCCTACACCAGGAGAGGGCTGACCTATCAGAGCAACCTCCAGGTCGCCGTAGCCGAAATCCTCGATTCTCTCAGGATCAGGCACGCCAGGATGGTCAGGGTCCCGGGCACGCCGCTCAAGGCTGACTTCGAAGCGAACGGCGTCTTCATGTTCGTGGACCGCGGCCTGACCGGGCGCGAGCTGAGGCAGCTTGGAAGGTCGAAGAGGGAGTGCGTGCTGATAACGCGCGATTCGCTCCGCAGCGACAGGTCGGACTCCGGGATAAGGGTGATTGAGTTCGGCTCGGGCCGCACAGGCAGGCAGCAGTCGATCTTTCTCGACGACCCCTCGTTCAACTTCGACTACGCGCACATCCTGCCCCACACCCAGAAGTGCTCGGTGATGCACGGGCACACTTCATCCGCGCTGGTGGAGGTCATCGGCGAGCCCGTCGACGGGATGGTTATCGACTTCGGGGACGCCAAGGACTCGATAAGGGGGGCGATCCGCGGGCTCGACCACAAGCTCTTCATCAACTCGAAGTACATCAAGACAGAGGACAGGAAGAGCGTGACCCTCGAGTTCACGACTGTGCACGGCGATTTCTCGATCAAGGCGCCGAAGGCCACGACCGTGTTGCTCGACGGCGAGGCGACTGTCGAGAACCTGGCGAAGGTGGTGCTGGAGCGGATAGCGCCGACCATGCCGGAGAACGTGGCCGCGGTCGGGGTCTACGTGTACGAAGGGCTGAACAAGGGGAGCCATCTGCTGGCCGAGCTGCACAACGGCGGGGCGGGACGCGCACGGAAGAAGCGATAGTCCTCCTCTCGGGCGGAATCGACTCGGCGACGAGCCTGTGTCTGGTCCAGAGGGAAGGGTACCACGTCCGCGCGCTCACCTTCCGATTCGGCGGAATCGCGGCGGGCGAGCTGAGGGCGGCGAGGGCCGTGGCAGATGCCGCGGCTGTGGAACAGCGAGTCGTGCGGCTTCCGGACCTCAGGGAGGCGGGCGACATCGGGGGCTCGAGATTCCCCGGGCTCCCTCCCACCTACATACCGATGCGGAACGCGGTGTTCTATTCGCTCGCGGCGTCGTACGCCGAGGAGGTCAGGGCTGACTGCATAGTCGGAGGCCACAACAGGGATGACCTGAAGGTCTTCCGCGACGCCTCCCCGGCGTTCTTCTCAAGCCTGGAGAGAGCCATCTGGGCGGGCTCCAGAATCCTGGGTAGGAAGAGGACCCGGATTCTCAGACCTCTGCGCTCGAAGAGCAAACCCCAGGTGATACGGCTGGCATCGTCCCTCGGGGTGCCGCTGGAGCTCACCTGGAGCTGCCACCGGGACGGGGGCAGACACTGCTGGCGCTGCGACGGTTGCAGGGCCAGGGCCGTGGCCTTTGAAAGGGCGGGCGTCGCCGACCCGCTGAAGCAGAGGTCGTGAGGCGGGAAAATTCATTAACTGGGGATCGGGCCTGTGGGTCGTTTGACTGAAGCAGAGGAATCTCTGCCGCAACGAGCCTCGTTCATAGACACGTCCGCCGACGTTCAGCTGGAGTCGGCCCATGTCGCGGTGAGCGCGGGCGTTGCCAACCTGAGGGTGCTCTACAAGGACGGTTCGATCAGCATGCCGGTCAACCTGTCCATCCAGACCTCCACCGGGCTCCACCGGGGAGTTCACATGAGCAGGCTGGTGAAGGCGGCCAACGGCAGGAAGGCGGAGGGGATGGAGGAGTGGATGCGATGGATCTGCGGCGAAGTCAACAGGACGCAGCCGGGGTCTGAGGTCACGTGCGCCTACGAGCTTCCCTTCGGGGACCAGTTCGCGAAGGTAATGATGCGCTCAACGGAGAGGGGGGCAATCACCTACCAGTTCGCAGTCGGAGGGATAACCGCCTGCCCGTGCAGCAAGAAGATGATAGGTGTCGGCCACATGCAGCGGGCGGAGATAACCCTGGTCACGAAGAGCAGGAAGCCTCTGGACGCGCCGGCCACTGTGAAGAAGATCGCAGAGTGCTTCTCGGCTTCGCCCGAGGAGATGCTGAAGAGGATGGATGAAGCGGAGAAGATCCTCGAGGCGCAGGACAACCCGAGGTTTGCCGAGGACCTCGTCCGAGAATGCGTGAGGCGCTTTCCGAACGCCCTCTTCGTCCGCGGCCAGTGCTTCGAGTCCATCCACGCCCACGACGCCGTAGCCACCTGGTCTGCGAAGCCGGGCTGGATGCCAGCCATCTGACCGACTCGCTTACATAGACAGCGGTGCTCCGCGTGACGGTTGTCGAGCTTCGACAGAGTCGCAGAGATCTACGACGCCACCAGGTCGCTGCCGCGCCCTGTGATGGAGAGCATCGTCGACGGCATCGAGGCGTTTGTCGGGAGGTCCGGCGTAGTCGACATCGGGGTGGGGACCGGGAGGTTCGCCGCGCCGCTCACGGAACGCGGAGTGGACGTCGTCGGACTCGATATCTCGCTGCCGATGCTTAGGCAGGCGAGGGCCAAGGGCGTCCCGGGTCTGGTGATCGCGTCGGCAGAATCCGCGCCGTTCCGGCAGCGGACCTTCGACTATGCGATGGTGGTCCACTTCATGCACCTGCTCAGGGACTGGAGGTCGGCGGTCGGGGAGATCTCACGGGTCGCGAGGCGAGGATTGATCACGGTCGTCGGCGACTCCGAGGGCTCGCACCCCAGGGACCTCTACATTCGGCTCAGGGAGAGCAGGGGCTTCAAGATGGCCGGGCTCAGGATGGGGGAGAGGGAGATGGTCGGCATGGTGGAGCCCGCCGTAGCCCGAAGGCTGGTGAGCTACAGAGACGAATTCGACCCCGCGGCGCTTCTGGACGAGTATTCGGCCAAGCTCCACTCCATCACGTGGGATGTCCCGGACGACGTCAATTCCCAGATCGTCGCCGAGATGAGGCGGCTGTTGGGGGAGAAGCGCGAAGTGGAGCGGAGCGCCACGCTCGTGGTCTGGGAGCGCGACCAACTGCGCGGATTCCACCCATCTCCTTAAATCGGAACGGGGGCTCCGGCCGCTGAAACTTGCCTGATCTTCTGATAGGGACCTCGGGCTGGTCATACAAGGAGTGGGAGGGGGTGTTCTATCCGAACTCGAAGACGAGCAAGCTCTCGTTCTACTCCAAGATCTTCGACACGGTCGAGATCGACTCCACGTTCTACGCGTTCCCTTCCAAGGGCCTTCCGATAGGGTGGACGAAGTTCACGCCCGAAAGCTTCGTCTTCTCCGCGAAGCTGCCGCAGGCCATCACCCACGAGAAGAAGCTGGAGGTCAAGAAGGGGGCGAGGGAAGACCTCTTCCGGTTCCTCGAGCTGATGAAGCCGCTGATCGCGAGCAAGAAGCTGGGTCCGGTGCTTGTGCAGCTGCCGCCGAGCTTCTCCTTCGGAACCGACTTCGACAGGCTGAAGGGTTTCCTGGCGGTCATCCCCGAGGACGTCAGGTTCGCCGTGGAGTTCCGCCACAGGTCCTGGCTGAGGGAAGAGGTCTGGTCTGCGCTGAGGAGGCGGAACGTGGCCAACGTGATAGTGGACGAGCCGCTGCTCCCTCCGGACACGATGGTCACGGCGGATTTCGCGTTCATCAGATGGCACGGCCAGGGGAGAAGGCCTTGGTACAACTACAGGTACACCGACGGTGAGCTCTCGGGCTGGGCGCCCAAGGTCAAGGATGTGGCCAGCAGGGTGAAGAAGACCTACGGCTACTTCAACAACCACTTCAGAGGCTTCGCCGTGGACAACTCCCTCAAGATGATGGGGATGCTCGGCATAGCCCGCCCCGAGCAGGAGGAGGCACAGACAAAGGCCAGGCGGTTCCTCGACAAGGGCGGGAAGGCGAGCGACGAGGGCTCCCTGCTCGAATACATCGGCGGCGAGGCGGGCGCAGCATGAAGGCGAAGATCCTCCTCGACGACGAGCTGCCGAAGGTGCCGAGGGGCAGCGTGGAGAAGGTCGTCCGCGACGCTGGCATCGAAGTGACCTCCAGGAACCCCGACGTGGGCATCGTCGTGGGCGGCGACGGCGTGTTCAGCAGGTTCGGCAGGACGGAGTCGGTGCCGCTTCTTTTCGTCGGCGTCAGGTCTGGGTCGGCGACTGGCTCCAAGGCGTACCTCTCGACTGTCTCCTTCGACGAGCTTCCGGGGGCCCTCGCGAGCCTGGCGGCGGGCAAGTACAAGGTGAAGCAGAGCAGGAGGCTCGAGGTGAAGAAGCAAGGTCGGAGCCTCGGCACAGTGTACACCGACGTCTATCTGCAGAGGGGGGCGGAGAGCAACGCCATCAGGTACGGCGTGAAGGTGTCGGGGCCGCAGAGCTTCGATGAAGCGGCAATCGGCGACGGGATCGTTGTGACAACGGCGGCGGGCTCAACGGGGTACTACTCCTACGTGGAGAAGATGCGCGGCGACGCGCTGGAGCCGTCTGCCCACAGCATGCTGAGGGACGACCAGGTGGGAGTCTGCCACATCGTCCCCACGTATTCCGTGCGTGTCGGCACCGGGGAGCATCCGCTCAGGTATGCGCTGCCTTGGGGGAGCAAGGTGGAAATCTCGATGACGAGACCGGCGGACGCAAGGCTCTATGGCGTCGGTCCTGACAGGGGCGGGGTCAGGGTGACGACCGGCGAGATAATCTCCATCCTGCCCAGCGACGCGACCACCAAGACCCTGGTCCTCTAGCTGGCTGGTTCGACGCCGGTGACGATGTAGACCACAGACTCGCCTATGTAGGTGGCGTGGTCGGCTATCCTCTCCAAGTACCTCAGAATGAGCGTGGACGAGAGGGAGCATTTCATGTCGCCCGTCCCACCCAGCATGCTCCGCAGGTTCTTTCTGTATCGCTCGTCGACGATGTCGTCCATTGCAGGTATCTTCCTCGCGAGCTCTACGTCCTTGCGGGTGAACGCGTCGATGCTCATCCTGATCATCTCCTGCGTCTTCTTGGCGGTCTCGGTCACCTGGGTGTGGTCGCACCCGCTCAGGTCCCCGAACATCTCGAGCACCTCCGCTATGTCGTGGGCGTACCTCCCGTACCTGAAGAAGCCGTAGGAGATCTCGAAACAGGCCTTGATGTACCTGAGGTCGGAGGCGACCGGCTGGTACCTGGCTATCAGCTCCATGGACAGTTCGCTCACCTGCCGGTGGAGAGAGCGGAGCTTGCTCGCCCACTCGGTCACCTGCTGCGACTTCACGCCGCTCTGGTAGGCGTCGATGGCCTCGGCGACCGCGTCCTCGGAGAGGGTCGCCATCTCGAGCATCAGGGCGTTGAGCTGCTCGAGGCCCATGTCCATCAGTCTTGGCATTCTTCCACTCTCACCCGAACTTCCCTGTGATGTACCTCTCGGTCAGCTCTTCCTTGGGCTTCTCGAATAGGTCCGCGGTGGGCCCGAACTCCACCAGCTCTCCGAGGTAGAAGAATGCGGTCTGGTCCGCAACCCGCGCGGCCTGCTGCATGTTGTGGGTCACGATGACTATGGTGTAGCTCTTCTTGAGTCGCGCCATCGCCCCTTCTATCTTCGCGGTGGCCGTGGGGTCTAGGGCCGACGCCGGTTCGTCCATGAGGACGACTTCGGGCTCCACCGCGAGCGCTCTGGCTATGCAGAGCCTCTGCTGCTGGCCGCCCGACAGCGCCGCACCTGACTTTTTCAGTTCGTCCTTGACCTCGTCCCATAGGAATGCCATCCGGAGGCTCCGTTCGACTGTCTCGTCGAGGAGCGTCTTGTCCCTCACACCGCCGAGCTTCAATCCGGCGGCAACATTGTCATAGACAGACATGGTGGGGAACGGGTTGGGCTTCTGGAAGACCATCCCTATCTTTCGTCGTATGGCGACAGGGTCCATCTTGTGAGAGTAGATGTCCGTCCCGTCGAGCATGACCTCGCCCTCGACTCGGGCCCCGGGTGTGAGCTCGTGCAGCCTGTTCAGGCACCTGATGAACGTCGTTTTGCCGCATCCCGACGGCCCCATTATCGCTGTGATGCTCTTCTCGGGGATCTTGAGGTCGATTCCCTTCAGTACCTGGGTCGCACCGAAGCTGGCCTTCAGCGACTTCGTCTCAAGCTTGGTCATGGTTCTTGTCGGGGGCCCGTATGACAGTCCCGCATCCACCCGCTGCTCCTCTTTCTCAACCTCTTTTTGGGTTCCTGTTTCCATGGCCTTCTAGATCTCCGCCCTGATTCCAGCGAACTTCCTCCCTATGACGAACTTGACCGTGAGGTTCAGCGCGAGCATGAAGGCGACCAGGACCAGGGCCGCTCCCCAGGCCTGCACCTGCAGGCTCTGGTAGGGCGATTCGGCGTAGTTGAAGATGAGCAGCGGGAGGGCGGGCGCAGGCTGGGTGAGGCTGCCGAGGTAGAAGTAACTCCCGAGGGCTGTAAGTAGCAGGGGGGCTGTCTCGCCCGCCGCCCTCGCGACCGCGAGGAGGACGCCTGTGGCAAGCCCGTTCTTGCCCGTGCTGATAACGATCCTGATGACGGTCTTCCATCGGGAGATTCCGAGAGCCATCGAAGCCTCCCTCAACGTGGTCGGCACGATCTTGAGTGACTCCTCTGTCGTCCTGGCGACTATGGGAATCATGATGACAGCGAGAGACACGGCTCCCGCGAGAGCCGAGAAGGTGTGCGTCGGAACAACGATGAGCACGTAGACGAAAATCCCTGTGACAATCGTGGGGAACTCCGCCAGGACATCGTTGGTGAAGCTCGAGATGCTGGACAGCCTGGACTCGGGCCATTCGGAAAAGAACACCCCGGCGCCTACTCCTATTGGCACTGAGATCAGCACCGCGATGGCCACCATGATGGCTGTCCCCTGAATGGCCGGACCTATCCCCCCGCCTGGGACCCCGACCGGGGTCGGCGGGTTGATCAGAAAGGAGAGGCTGAGAGCTGGCGCCCCTTGGACCACGACGTCCGCCACTATGAGCACCAGGGGAACCAGGGCAAGCACTACCGCGAGGCCCACCAGCCCGGTCATCAGATGGTCGAAGAATCGTCTGCCGCGAGGCGTCGAATTGGAGCTTGGGCTCGATGTCATCCCAGTGTCACCCTAGACCCTCATCCTCGTGCCCCTCGTGATCCTCCACACCAGGAAACGCGCGAAGAAGTTGATCGCCAATGCGACGAAGAAGAGGACCAGCCCCACCTCCACCAGAGCTGACAGGTAGAGGGGGGTGCTCGCTTCGGTGAATTCGTTGACAATCACCGCTGCCAGGGTGTAGCCCCCCGAAAACAGGGATGGCGTAATCCTGGGGGCGTTGCCTATCACCATCGTCACCGCCATCGTCTCTCCTACGGCGCGTCCGAGGCCGAGTATGGTGGCACCGAATATCCCTGACCTGGCGTACGGAAGGACGGTCTTCCGGATCACCTCCCAGTTCGTCGCCCCGAGGGAGTACATCGCCTCCCTCTGGCTGTTGGGCACAGCGTTCAGGATGTCTCTGGACACTGCAGAGATCGTGGGGATTATCATGACGGCAAGGATTACCCCGGCAGTGAAGAAGTCGAGGCCGAACGGAGTCCCGGTGAAGAGAGGGACAAACCCGAGATAGGTGTGCAGGGGAGTCTCAACGTACTGTCTGAGCATCGGGCTGAGGAAGAAGAGGCCCCAGAATCCGTAGATTACGCTGGGGACAGCCGCGAGGAGCTCCACCAGGGTGCCGACGGCGTACTTGATCGTCCTCCTCCCCTTCGCCTTCTCCGAAAGAAAAATCGCAACCCCGAGGCTGATGGGCAGCCCGAAGAGGAGCGCCAGAAGGGACGTCAGGACCGTCCCATAGAGGAAGGGGAGGGCGCCGAAGACCTCGTGGACGGGGTCCCAGACGCTCCCTGTGAGGAATGAGAAGCCGAAGTGGAAAATCGAGAGGGCGGAGCCGGTGTAAATCTCATAGCCCAGGGCAATAATCAGCAGGACGATCAGCAGGGCGGCGGCACCCACGGTCACTTTGAGCAGCGTGTCTCCCTTGGGCTTGAAGCTCACACGGCCTACCCGCGGTCCGCTCATCTTGGCCAGCCTATTTACGCGTCGCTTACCGGAAAACAAAAGGGGCGGACCCAGCCGCAAGGCTAGGGTCCGGTGTACAGCGGAGTTCCGTTGTAGGTGACTGTCTTGAGTGTGGCGAGGTCCAGCTGCACCACGTTCGAAGGAAGGGGTGGATAGCCGAGGGCGTTGCCCGCCGACTGCCCGGAGTTCACGATCCACCATATGAAGTTCACAACAGCGGAACCCTTCTGCTGGTCCGACTGCGCCTGGTAGACCAGGGCATAGGTGAAGGTCGTGATTGGGTAGATGCCCGAGTCCCTGGTATCGTTGAAGATGTTGTCTATGACAGACACGGTAGTCCACGGTGCACTTCCGGCCGGAAGACCTGCGGTTCCTCCCGCCTGGAGTGCCGAGGCGGTGTTGGTCAGGTTCGCGAGGACGAAGGTGCCTGCTCCATTCCTTACGGAGCCGTAGGAGATGGCTCCGGGGTTCTGGATCTGATAGGCGATTTCCAGTGGCCCCAATGAGTATTGGGTGTTCTGGATGCAGCCCGCGACGCCTGCGTTGCCCTTGCATCCTAGGCCAGTCGGCCAGTTCACTGATGTTCCCTTGCCCACCTGTGTATTCCATTGCGAATTCGAATCTGAGAGATAGTTGGTGAAGGCGAACATGGTCCCGCTTCCGTCGGACCTGTGGATGACCTGGATGGCATGAGCTGGCAGGGTGACGCCTGGGTTGAGGGCCGTCAGGGCCGGGTCGTTCCACTGGGTTATGCTGCCGAGGAAGATCCTGGCAAGCACATCGCCGGTGAACTTGATGCCGTTGGCGACTCCCGGAAGATTGTAGGCCGGGACCACCGCGCTGTCTGAAATGGGTATGGTTAGCAGGGTCGAGCCACTGGGAAGGGCGCCGTACTGTGCCGTGGTCAGGGGCGCGTCGCTCTCGCCGAAGTCCAACGTCTTGGCGGTGATCTGGGCGATTCCTGCTCCGCTCCCGACAGGGCTGTAGTTGACCTGGCCGCCCGTGACCTGCCCGTAGGTGTAGGTCCATTCCTGCATCAGGGGGGCGACAAGAGTTCCGCCCGCTCCGCTGATCTGGACCGGGATTGAGGTTGTGTGGCTGGTCGTGGTAATGCTGGTTGTTGTGCTTGTGGTTGTGCTGACAATCGTGGTCGTCGTCCCGGGGTTGTTCCCGAAGGCGAAGTATGCGCCTGCCGCGACTATTATCGCGACAATGACCACCGCGACTGCAGCAACAGCTGTGCTGACACCATTTCTGCGTATTTGCATATTCGGCCTTGGGCGCGTTCATGACAGTTATGTGCATCATCGAATGACACTATTGGGTATCCTTTGAAGTATAGAGTCTACATTGGGTGCAGTTAATTAGGAGAAGCGCTCCCTGAAGCGGTGCTCGAGAACCCCATATTCTCTGTGCATCCTCCGGGGCTTCCAGCTCAATTCCGCAGGAGAAGTATATGTTTCTGGGATGACTTTATAGTGGGTATATACTGAGGTCTGCCCTGGCATGGAGTTCAGAAGAGTGCAGGTAACTGGTGGGAACAGTTTCGTCGTGTCCCTTCCCAAGACGTGGGTGAAGGACGTCGGGCTGAAACCGAAGGACGCTGTAGCCGTGATCACCCAGCCTGACTCGTCGCTTCTCATCGTTCCCCGCAGGGACCTGAGGGAGACTTCGAAATCCGAGACGACCATAGAGGCGTTGGCAGCCACTGGCGAAGACAAGCTCCTCCGGCAGTTCATCTCCTGCTATCTGGCTGGTTACGACATAATCAGAATAAGCGCTGGTCGCGCCGACCCTTCGCTCAGGAACGCAATCAAGGAGGGGATCAGGAGGAAGCTGGTCGGAGTCGAGATAATCGAGGAGTCGTCCGCAGGCATACTGACGCAATGTCTCTCGGGGTACGTGGACTTCCCTCTGAAGAAGGCTCTCGAGCGGATGTCGATAATCGCCGGGAGCATGTTGACCGACGCCGTCAGCGTGCTCCACAGCAAAGGAGTCGAACTCGGACAGGAGGTGGTGCTCAGGGACGACGAGGTCGACAGGTTCTACCACTTCATACTCAGGCAGCTGAACATAGCGGTGAGGGACAGGTCGGTGATTCAGGAAATCGGGCTCAGCTCTCCCAGGGACTGCCTGGGCTACAGGCTCGCAGCCAAGAGCGCGGAGAGGGTTGCAGACCACGCCACTTCGATCGCGCTGCAGGCGGAAAACCTCCAAGCCATACCGGAGAGCGCCTTCAAGAAGGTCCAGGACATGGCGGAGGCAGCGAAGAAGGTCTTCGACAGCTCGGTCAACTCCCTCCTCAGGCTCGACGCGAAGCTAGCCGAAGAGGCGATAAACAAGGCGAGGGAGGTCGTCCGCGCGGAGGACAAGCTGAGCGGCGAAGTGCTGGCACCCAAGATGACCAGCGCCCAGGTCGCGTCCGCAAGGCTGATGCTCGAGAGCATCGGCAGGGTGGCCGAGTACGGCTCTGACATCTCCGAAATCGCGATAGACCTGACGGTGAAGGAGCCGCAAACATAAACGGGTAGGAGAGAATCTCAGTCGGGCTCGGGAAGCTCGCACATCCTCTCCATCATCTGCTGCAGGGTGGAGGTCCCTTCGTCGGTGAGGCGGAAGTACTCCACGACCGATTCTCCCCTGAGCTCGGACACAGCGTCCACGAGGTACATCCTCTGAAGCCTGTCGAGCAGGGAGCTGAAGTCGTCGTCTGACAGCCCGAGCTGCTTCCTCAACACCCCGGGGCTGACTCCCTTCGAGCCCGAAAGAACAAACAGGGCGCGGAAGGAGGATGCCAGTCGCCTAGCGTCGTCTTCCTGCGCCAGGTAGCCAATGCCGCTTGTCATGGCGAGTTGCACTCCCTTTTTCACGGAAGTGGCGGGGGCAGGGCGGGTTAAGTTGGTTGCCGACTTGGATACAGACTGGAACAATAGAATATAGAGTCACCATAGACCGGGACGATACGGCTTCCGAGGGCTAGCGGATGCCGCCGTACACTGACGGGTAAGCCCTGACCAGAGCCAAGTTCAGGTCTAGGACGTTGACGTACGGGTTGCCGAACATGGCGGACATCCCGTCGGTCCTACTGTCCACCAGATTCCTTAGCGCGTCCGGCGGGATGCTCGTCGCTCCGCTGATGCGTGGAATCTGGGAGTAGGCGTCCTGAACGGTGATGTCGGGGTCGACCCCGGAGGCGGAATCGTTCCTGGGATGGAAGAACGACGGCTGGCTGAAGTTCTGAGCAATGAGCTCTGAGCCCGCTGTGCGGCCGTTGAACTGGACAAGCTCGCCGTTTGCCTGATAGGGCAGGAAGACCTGGGCGACGGCCGTGATGAAGAGCGGGAAGAGGAGGCCGCAGAGAAGGAGCGAAATAAGGGCCATGCCGATTACCGGCCTGAGCCGGACGGTGCTGCTGCCCGACTTGTTGCCACTCAACCCAATCACCTAGATGTGTCCCAGCGACAGCAGGATGTCTATCGCCTTGATTCCGATGAACGGCGCCACCACCCCGCCTCCGCCAAAGATCAGTGTGTTCCTGATGAATATCTTCATGGTGTCCGACGGCCTGAACGTCACGCCCCGCATGGCTAGAGGAATCAGAAGCGGGATGACCAGGGCATTGAAGACGAGCGCGGAAAGCACCGCGGTGTGGAGACCCAGGTTGAGTACGTTGAGGGCCTGCAGGCTGGGCGCTGCTGCCGCGAAGAGGACAGGCACTATCGCGAAGTACTTCGCCACGTCGTTCGCTATGCTGAATGTGGTGACCGCACCGCGGGTCATGAGCAGCTGCTTGCCCAGCATCACGACGTCGATGATCTTGGCGGGATTCGACTCGAGGTCCACCATGTTTGCGGCCTCCTTCGCTGGTTCGGTCCCAGAGTTCATCGCAAGGCCGATGTCGGCCATCGCCAGGGCCGGCGCGTCGTTGGTCCCGTCCCCTATCATGGCGACCACCCTTGCCTGGGACTGCTCACGCCTCACGATGGCGTACTTGTCCTCGGGCTTGGCTCGCGGCACGTACTCTTCGATGCCCACCTCTCCCGCGATGCTCTTGGCCGTCAGAGGCTGGTCACCGGTGATCATCACCGGTCGTATCCCCATGGCCTTCACGGCGTTCACCCTCTCCTTGATTTCGGGCTTCAGGACGTCCCGAAGCCTGATCAGTCCTAGGACATCCCCGTCGACGGACAGCGCAAGCGGCGTGTCGCCCTTGGACGCGATCTCGTCAGCCCGTGCCACGAAGTCGTCGGGGACCGAGCTGGCCATTCCCATGATGGCGTCAGGCGCCCCCTTCACTATCGTCATCTCTCCCTCGGATGCGCTGGCGTTCAGCGCGTCGTAGAGCTTCCGGCTCTTCCTCTCCCTCTGCTCGAGCTTGCTGCCTCCCTTGGGGAGCGAGTAGGCGCCTCTTGCCGCGAGCTTGACGCTGCTGGTCCTGGTGGCGGCCGAGAACTCGGAAACTGATGCGAGAGCCAGCGAGTTGAGTTCCCTCGGAATAGTGCCCATCTGGTATGCCAACCTGACGATGCTCCGTCCCTCGGGAGTGTCGTCGTACCAGGAAGAGAGGAAGGCGGCTTCCCCAAACTCCTTGGCCGAGTGGCCGTTCAGGGGGATGAACTCCGTGGCCTGCCTGTTCCCTATGGTGATCGTCCCGGTCTTGTCGAGCAGGATGACATCGGCATCTCCGGCCGCCTCTATCGCCCTCCCTGATTTCGCCACTATCCGCTTTTCGTAGAGCCGTGACACCCCCGAGAGGCCGATCGACGGGAGGAGGGCTCCGATTGTGGTGGGCAGGAGGCAGACGTACAGCGCAATCAACACAGAAAGGTCCCCGCCCAAGTCGAGCGCTACGGAGAGGCCCGCCAGGGCGAGGACGATCACAGTGAAGATGGTGGTCAGGCCCACTATGACCATGGACACGGCCTGCTCGTTGGGGGTCTTCGGCCTCTTGGCCGCCTCGACCATATGAATCATCTTGTTGATGTAGGAATCCTCCGGGTTCACGGTGACCCTCGCTAGCATCGAGTCAGTGACGAGGGTTGAGCCTCCGATTAGGGCGTCGCCGGGAGCCTTCCTGACGGCTGCGGACTCGCCGGTCACAAGCGATTCGTCCAGCATCCCGATCCCCTCGAGGACCTCGGCGTCTATGGGCACGAGGTCGCCCCGTTCCAGTCGGATCAGGTCACCCCTCCGCAGGCCCGAGGACGGCGTCGGGATCACCCTCTCTGACCACTGCTCCCGGATCACCTTCTTGCTCAGCACCTCGCTCTCGAGCCTCCTGAGGCTGCTGGCAGTGTTCCTCGCCTGCTGTTCGGCCAGCGCATCCGAGAGTGTGCTGAACCAGACTGTGACCAGGAGTATGGCCGCCACGTCGGCGTAGAATGACCTGTCACCGACGCTTGAGAGCGGGACGAAGAGCGACGGGTCGACGGCCATCGCCGCCACTATGAAGAAGGCGATTTCGACGATGAGCATTACAGGGTTCGAGACGAGGGAGAGCGGGCTGAGCCTGACCAGCGAGTCCCTCACGACCCTGGCTGACAGGATGGTGCGCCCTTGGCCTGCTGCGGCGACCGCTCCGACCGTGACTGGCTGTCTAGCCGAGGCTGTTCACCTGTCCATTGAAGTACTGGAGGAGGGGCCCGAGGGCAAGGAACGGGAAGAACGTTAGTACCACGAGGACCAGTATGCTCCCGACCAGAACCACCGAGAAGATCAGGCTGTCGGTTCTCAGCCCGACCTCAGGACTCCTTTTTCTGCCGAGCATCGAGCCCCCCATGGCAAGGAGTATCCCCATAGGCGCGTACCGGCCGAGCAAGATGACAATGGATGTGGCGATGTTGAAGAAGGGAGTGTTGGCTGCAGCGCCGAAGAAGTCCGAGCCGTTGTTGGCAGCGGCAGTGGTGAACTCGTAGAGGACCTTGGTGAAGCCGATGGAGTTGGCGGACGCCCCGACCTGGGCAGCTGCTCCCGACGCGAAGGCAAGAAGGGTGGGAACGAGTATGATGATCGGGTGGACGAGGAATGCCAGAATGACGAGCTTGACGTCCCTAGCCGTTATCTTGATCCCGAGATACTCAGGGGTCCTCCCGGACATCAGCCCCACCACGAAGACGGTGATCACGATGAACATGACCATGTACATCAGCCCTACGCCGTCGCCCCCCGGCGTGGCCTGAATCAGCATGCCCAGGAAGGCCGAAACGACGGTCAAGGGGTGCATGGCTGCAAGTGATGAGTTGACTGAGCCCGTGGTGACGGCGGTGGTCACCGCTGTCCAGAACGCTGAGAAGAATCCTCCGAATCGCGTTTCGATGCCGGCTCCCAGGGACGTGTTCGGGATGAGGGCGATGGCTAGGTCGATGGCGAACAGGGAGTAGGCACCGATGAGAATCGGCCTGTACTCGCGCTTCTTGCCCAAGAGCTCTCCGTAGGCGAAGATGAGTGCGGTCGGAAGGAGCAGCATCAGGAAGATCTCGAACACGTCCGTGACTGGGCTGGGGTTCTGGAACGGGTAGGCTGAGTTGGCGCCGTAGTATCCGCCGCCGTTGGTCCCGAGCTGCATGATGGAGACGAGCGATGCGACTGGCCCGACGAGAATCGACTGGGTCGCCCCCGTCAGGGTCGTGACTGTCTGGTAGCCGTTGAGTGTCTGCGGGATGCCGAGGGCCACCAGAACGACCGCGGCGATCACGCAGAGCGGGATCAGCAGCCTGGTGAGCGTCCTGACGAAGTCCACAAAGAAGTTTCCCAGGTCCTTCGAGCCACTGATGAAGCAGCGTACCAAGGCTGCGGCCATGCATATCCCGGTGGCTGCCGAGCTGAACTGGAGGAACTGAATGGCAGTCATCTGGCTGAGGTAGGATAGCGTCGTCTCGCCGCTGTAGTGCTGCAGGTTCGTGTTGGTGGCGAACGAGACCACCGTGTTGAGGGCGAGGTCCCAGCTCATGCCCGGGAACCCCTGAGGGTTCAGAGGAAGGGCACCCTGGAAGGACAGGACGAAGAAGGCTATCGCCATCTGGGCAAGGTTGAGGAAGAACCCCGAGAGGAAGTACTCCTTCCACCCCATGGCATGGGACGCGTCCACCCCGGTCGCGCTGTAGATGAGATTCTCCACGGGCGCCAGGAAGCGGTCAAGGCGGCTGGGCCGCTTGGTGAATATGCCTGCGATGTAGGGGGCAAGGAGCTTCCCAACAGCAAGCGCGCTGCCCAGAATTGCGATTATGAAGAGTGATTGCTCGAAGTCTATCATGGCAGCACAACCCTAGAGTTTCCATGGCCTTCCTCGTTAACCGTCAAACAGAGCCAGCCCTATCGACGTTGGGCTCTGCTTTTCTTATCGTCTTCGCCGTTGTACCTTGGACCCTTGTGAGCGTGAAGCACCACGGAGCTGACCGTGCTCTTCACTCCCTCGATCTTCATGATTCTGTTCTTCAGGACGTCCCTGAACTCATCGATATCTTCGGCTGAGACTAGGGAGACGATGTCGAATTCGCCTGTGACCTCGTACATCTCTTCGAGGTTAGGCAGGTCCTTGAGGGCTGCCACGACCCTGTCCAACAGGGGGGATTCTACGAATATGTCCACGAAGGCTAGGAGTCGAGGCAACAAGCATCATCTCGGCTCGGGTTCGAGTCGAAATCCCTTATTTACGCGTGTCGGCAATTGTCGCAACCTGTGGGCTGGGGATTCCCTGCCCTTGTCTTGCGCCCCCTGGAGCAGCCCCCAGCGGGTCCTGGGGGGAGGGGAGGAAGGTTCCGGAAGACAAGACGGCGAAGCAGACCCTGCGACCCGGCCTAGTCCTTGCCTTCGAAGTGGGTCTGGAGCGGTGCCCAGTAGTACTCCTTCCAGCCCTGCGCATAATCGCCCTTTTGCTCGGTTGGAACCTTCGAGTGGACCATCTTCAGTTGCGTGCCCTTTTTCGTCCCTGTCAGCGTGATCTCGAGCTTCGACGGCGGATAGCCCCTCGGCCATTCAGTGGTTGACCATTCCTGAACGATCTTCCTCCCCCTGATCAGCTCCAAGTTCTTTCCGAAGATGTACCCATCCCAGGCGGTGAACTTCCCGCCGACCCTTGCACTCATTTCTGCCGGCGATCCGGTGATTGCGGCATGTTTCTTGGAGTCCATCAGGGCGTCGTACACCTTGCCGGGCGCCGCCGCTATGGCAACCGACTGCGTGATTGTGGAAAGTTTCAGAGGCAAGACTGGCTCTGCTCGTCCGCTTTGCGCTGGAGTTTGCTATTTACCCGTTTGGCGAGTCGGTTCTGTAAACTTGTCGGCTCCTAATCTGGTCTCTTCGGGGTAATAACTGGTGTCAGTTGGCGACCGTCTGAACGTAGGCTGAGCCTGTGCTGCCGTCCATATACACGACGACGAACTCGAAGACGTACGTGTCTCCCTTGATTACTGGAATCAAGCTGTTGGGAACCGAGCCCTTCCAAACGTAGGCGTAGTGTGTCATGTTATTCGGGTTCTGAAGAGGGGAGGTATCGAAAGTATTGTTGACATAGACTTTCAGGGTCGAGACGGGAGAGTTAGAGTTGAACTCCAGCAGAGCTGTTGCATAAGGCGCGGGATAGATGCAGTTGCTCGCGCAGAGTGAAACCCCGCTGACCGAGATGACGGTTCCTGACGCATTTGCCGTTGTCGTAGTGGTTTGCGTATAGGTGAACACATGATTGGACGAGGTCGAGGAGAATACTCGAAAACCGCTTGGCGGCCCCCACCAACCACCGACTCCAAACACGGCATAAGAGAGAGAACCGTATCCGAGAGAAAGGACGCTGTTGTCTCCTATCGAGCACAGTTGCGTGCTTGATGGACAGATGGTCTCCGACGAATAGGAATGACTTGTAGGCATCACAGGAGCAAAGAGGAAGAATGAAGCTAACCCCAGCGCGAGGATGACAAGTATGGCGCCTACGACGCGACGCACACCTTACCCTTGGGATGCGGGGTTGATAGTTCTAAGCTTGAGAACAGCCAGCCCAAGCCTCAGAGGTCGACAAGTTTACAGAACCGGCGAGTCATGACGAGCCTTCGGAAGTCTGCTCAGGAAGACCAGGAGGCCTGCCAGAGCCGCCTCCCAGCCTTCAATGGCTCCGGGGATCATCTCTTGGGAAGCGTGAGCGTGGGTCACTGCAACCTCAGTCTGAGGACCGAGGTCCCTGAATTCAACGGTGATTGTGCTCGCCTTGGGCCCGATGCCGGGGAATCGCCAGGTGTAGACCAGCTTCTGGGGCGGTTCCACCGCCAAGAACTCGCCGGTCAGCATGACTGCGTCTCCGCCGAGCGGTTCGTTCAGCAGGGAGAACTTGCCGCCAGCCCTCAGGTCGACTTCGGCGGACCGAGTCTTCCATCCTTCACCTATGCTCCACCATTTCTCCAATTCTGCGGGGCGCGTCCAAGCCCGAAAGACCGTTTCCCTCGGCGCGGGCACCACCCTTGCGACTGTGAAGGTCCGGTCAGGATTCCCTTCCATCAGCTAATCCCTTCCCAGAGGCCTTGAAGAATACTGCGAACCCGGCCTTCCCTCCATGAGGTCTCGACGCTAGGGCGCGCGGCTGGCAGCGTACCCGAAGACCACCCACGAATCTCGGAAGTGAAAAGCCGTGCCGCTGAGGACGTCGTTCTCAAAATTGGAAAACGCATCCTCGCTTTATTAGAATATTAGAATAGACGATTACCGTGAGAATGAATTGGCTCAAGTTACGGCTCTGAGGACGGAAGAGAAAGAGGAACAGACATCCAGGCTTCTCGTTATTTTGTCGAAGGGAACCCTGGACATGGTCTACCCGGCGCTCATGATAGCGACGACGGGCGCAACGATGGGAAAGGAGGTTCACATGTTCTTCACATTCTGGGGGATGAACGCGGTCAACAGCAAGACCGTTGGCTCCCTGAAGGTCGCGCCTGTGGGGAACCCGGGGCTGCCCATGCCCAACATACTCGGGATGATCCCTGGCATGACAGCCATGGCCACAGGCATGATGAAGGGGAAGATCCAGAAGGCGAAGCTGCCGAGCATACCGGAGATGCTCAAGACCGCCAAGGAGCTGGGCGTCAAGCTCCACGCCTGCTCGACCACTCTGGACGTGATGGGCATCAAGAAGGAGATGCTGGTCCCTGAAGTGGACGACATAGTCGGCGCGGCGACAATGCTCGGGCTCGGCGAGGGCGGCCAGATCATCTTCATCTAGGTGAGGGCTAGTGTCAGCGATAGAACAGAAGAAAGTCATCGATTCCCGCGGCAGCTTCTGCCCCGGGCCCATCACAGACCTGTTCAAGGCCTACAGGCAGGCGAACCTCGGCGACGTGATCGAACTCCTCGCAACCGACCCCGCTGCCAAGAGCGACGTGACAGCGTGGGCGAAGAAGAGCGGGAACGAATTGCTCGGCATCGTCGAGGAGCAAGGCTACATCAGGATCGACGTCAAGATCACCAAGAAGGGCAGGTGAAGGCTGCCATGACGAGAGTGATAGTCATAGGTTCTGGCGACGGGGGAACATTCACGGCGAATCTCCTAGCGTCGGCCCTGCGCCGCGAGATTCGACGGGGGACCATCTCTGTCGAGCTCCTTGGTGAGCACCTTCACCATCCGTTCCAGCCCGCGAACCTGGACATCGCCTTCAAGGGGGCCAACCCAGACAAGTTCGTGAGGGAAGAAGACGGTCTTCTCCGAGAGGGGGTCAAGTTCGCAAAGGATCCGGCGACCAGAATAGACCTCAACGAACAGTCCGTCACCACAAAGAGCGGCAGACGGATCAACTACGACTATCTGGTCATAGCCACGGGTGCGGTCGCCGACCCGTCCAAGGTGCCAGGGCTGGCAGAAGGTTCTCTGAACTTCCACACCGGCCCCGAGGATTCAAGGCGGATCTGGGAAGCGTTGCAGTCGTTCAGAGGCGGGAAGGTGGTCGTAGCGATAGCAGGCACCCCCCACAGGTGCCCGCCTTCTCCGAACGAAGCGGCGTTCATGCTGGACGAGTTCTTCCGGGAGAGGGGGATCAGGGACAAGGTGGAGCTCAGGTTTGTCACGCCATACCCCAGGGCGTACCCCGCCGAGAAGCTCTCCAAGGTCGTCGAGCCGCTGTTCGAGGAGAAAGGGATTGAGACGTCCACCTTCTTCAACTTCGACTCCGTCGACCCCTCTCAGCGCAAGATCTACTCCCTCGAAGGAGAGTCGCTCGACTACGACCTGTTGATTGCCGTTCCCCCCCACCACGGCGCCGACGTCATCCTGAACTCCGGCATAGGCGACGCGGACGGCTGGATTCCGGTGGACAAGGACACGATGCGCATGAAGGAGCACAGCAACGTCTTCGCCATCGGAGACGCGACTGCGATTCCTGTCTCCAAGTCGGGAGTGGTGGCGCACCTTCAGTCAGTGGTCGTCGCCCACAACATAGTCTCTGAGATAAGAGGGTCGGCCGATTTCGTCGGCTACAACGGAAGGATAAACTGCCCGATGGAGGTAGGCTCACGACGTGCGATCTTCGTTTCCGCGACATACGCGTCTCCGCCGAAGGACCAGACGCCTTCGCTGGTAAAGTACTACGAGAAGAGGTCGTTCGGCCTGATCTACTGGCGAGCACTCAACGGGAGCCTCGAGCGGGTCTTCGACCTCTTCTTCGGCCAGACAAGGTTCCCGCTCAAGGAAGCTGCGGAGCCCGAGAAGGTCCCCGTCGCAGCCAAGATGGCATAGAGCGTGGTGAGCACGACGCCGAACCAGGCGCGGACAAAGGCCGAAGAGGAGCTCTTCGAGTTGCAGGCCGAGTTCTGCAAAGGGATGGCCCATCCAAAGAGAATCTACATCCTCAACCTGCTGAAGGGTGGCGAGAAGACCGTCAACGTGCTGGCGAGACTGACCGGGATACCCCAGGCCAACGTATCGCAGCACCTGGGCGTTCTGAGGCAGCTCGGCATAGTGGATACACGCCGTAACGGCTCCAGCGTCTACTACAGCATCGGCGACCACAGGGTTGTCGAGGCATGCGAGCTCGTCAGGGGGTCGATCGGCGAGAGGCTGCGGAAGTCTCGAGCTGTGCTTGAGGTAACCGCCTAGCACCGTCTGACGCCCCCCCGGACCCAGAGCCGGCCAGCCGGGGGTCGTGATGCAGGGCAAGGTGAACCGCGCGAGCAGATGGATACGGGCCGGATCAAATCGGTGGTGACGCGGAACCTCCTGGTCGCGTACCCCGACGAATCGCTGCTCAACGCCCTGGACCGAATGATAAACCACGGCGTCGGACGTCTCCTCGTGGTCCCCAAGGACTCCGGAAGGCTAATGGGGATCATCACGAGGACTGACGCCATCGTGGCCTACAACAGGGCAGTAGAGCTTTTGTCCAAGTCGGAGCCTACCCAAAGGTGAGGTCTGATGCTTCCTGAGAGTCATGCTGTGCCCAGCGAAGTAGGCGCAGAGGGGTCGGCGTCTTGATGGCAGACGTCACGCTGATCTTCTCAGTAGTCGCCGCCATCATAGCCGTCGGGTTTCTCGGAGAGCTTTTCTTCAAGAAGACGGGAGTGCCGGTCTTCGTCTTCCTGATCCTCATGGGCATACTCATGGGGCCGGTGCTCAACGTTCTCCCCAGGGCGACCCTGCTGCCCTCTCTGGGAGTCTTCGCCGAGCTCACGCTCCTGATGATGCTGTTCTACGGTGGGATGGACACCAAGCTGGGGGGAGCCGCAAAGGGAGGAGGGAGGGCGTTTGTGCAGGTGGCCGTGTACGCGGCGGGAAGCACAGTCGCCATTGCGGTCGCCACGATGGTGCTTCTGAGGTGGGATTTGATACAGTCATTCATCTTCGCCTCGATGATCGGAGGGGAAACCACCGCCGCAGTCGTCATACCGCTTTCCAGGTCCCTGAAGCTCCCGGACGTGACCGTGGCTTTCCTCACCTTTGAATCCGCGCTCAATTCGATCTTCTCCATCGTGCTCTTCTTCGCGCTCGTCGGCGTCTACGAGACCGGCACAGGAAGCTGGGTGGTGGCGCTGTCATCGCTCGCCGCCAACTTCTCGGTGGGAATCGTCCTCGGCGCGCTGTTCTCTGTCGCCTGGATTCTCCTCCTTCATAGCCTCCAGCAGCAGAAGTACACCTACGTGCTCACACTAGGCCTGGTGCTCGTGACCTACGTGGTCAGCGCGAGGCTCGGAGGAAGCGGCGAGCTGTCGGTCCTCATATTCGGGATCGTGCTGGGGAACTACTCGCTCGTCAACCGGCTTGCGAACTGGCATCTGAGCATGGACGTCCTGCAGGAACGACTGAGCGTGTTTCAGGAGGAGATCTCATTCCTGATGGCGACCCTCTTCTTCGTCTTCCTCGGCCTCACTTTCGAGGTCAGCTCGTCGCTTGTCTTCGCGAACCTCGCCGTGAGCATCCTCATCCTCTGCATCCTGATACTGTTCAGGACGGCCGCCACCTATGCTTCGACCCGGAAGTCCGAGCTGAGCAAGGACAGGGGCCCGATAATCCTGATGTGCGCCCAGGGTCTGGTGCCGGCCACCTTGGCAATCATCGCAGTCAACATCGGGATACCCCTCGGGAACTCGTTCCTGAACGTGGTGACCTACGTCATAATCCTGACGAACATGGTCGCTGCGTCCGGAGCAGTCTGGAGGATGCACGAGCACAGAAACGGCGCCGAGCAGGCGCAGGCGGAAGCCGACACCATATACTGATCGTGTCGACGACCTGGGTCGCCGTGGGCGCCTGAACCGCCAGGGTTCGGTCCCTAGAACGTTTTTACCAGAAGGAGACGGGGCGAAAACCCAGGTCGTGCACTATTTCATAATACTGACAAAGGAGTGCAATCTTCTCTGCACCTACTGCGGAGGAGGCAGCGACACCCCGCCCAGAGAAGTCAGTTACCCAATCGCAGACCTCCAGTCTTTCCTGTCCAGGGACGCCAATCCGGTGGTAGAGTTCTACGGCGGCGAGCCTCTGCTCCGCATCGACACCATGAAGAGCATCATGGACGCGATTCCCGCGCGGTTCGTTGTTCAGACCAACGGCGTATTCCTGGACAGGATAGAGCCCCGGTACCTGGCGAGGTTTCACTCCGTTCTTGTCTCCATAGACGGCTCCGAGGGGGTCACCGACAAGGCGAGGGGCAAGGGAGTGTATGAGCGAGTGATGGGCAACCTTGAACTCGTGAGGCGAAGGGGCTTTCGCGGCGACCTCGTAGCCAGGATGACCGTCGCCCAGGGCACCAGCGTCTACGAGAACGTGCGGCACCTGCTGGGAACGGGACTGTTCGACCACGTCCACTGGCAGCTCGATTTCGGCATGTTCTGGGAAGCGGGGCAGGACACGGAGCCCGGCATCGTGGAGTGGCTCGACGCCTACAATTCGGACGTTTCCTCGCTCGCGCGTCTGTGGGTGGATGAGATGTCTCGGTCTGGGCGCGTCTTGGGAATAGTCCCGTTCGTCGGTGTGATGGACTCCCTGCTCTCAGGGAAGAAGTCACGTCTGCGGTGCGGCTCCGGAATCGACTTCTTTGCCATCGTGCCGGACGGCAGGGTCTCCGCTTGCCCTGTATCCGTCGACTTCGACTTTTCCATGGTGGGCTCGATCTTCGACTGCGACCCGAAGTCGCTCTGCGGCAAGGCCACGCTGGGCGAACCGTGCGCATCCTGCGACATTCTCGATATCTGCGGTGGCCGATGCCTCTTCGTGAACAGGTCCCAGGGGTTGCTCCGGGAGAACGGCTACTCCTACATCTGCTCGACCGTGAGGCGTCTGGTGGATGAAATGCAGTCCGCCCTGCCCCGGGTCCAGGCGCTCATCGACGGAGGGTCCTTGAGCCTGTCGGACTTTCGCTATCCGGAGCTCAACAACGGCTGCGAGATCATCCCGTGACGGCGGACGGCGCAAGTGCGGCCCGGGGCGAAGCAGAAGCCGTGGGCCGAAGGGGTTCCAGACTTTTTCGGCGCTGGAAGCAGCACCAGAATCCGAACGTTCGTGCCTCTCCCGTTCCGAACCCCCTTGCCAGTTAAGTAGAGGGACCTGTTCTCTTCCAGAATTATGAACGGCGTGGTGGAGTGGCTGACCGAAGCGGACCAGCCGGCCATCCGCTATCTGACGATGCGGGACCTTATGGGGGTGGGCGGGAGTGAGATTGGCGAAGCGCGGAGGGCGATACCGACGCGTGGGTGGGTCGAGAAGATCCTGCGGAAGCGCCTCCCGGGCGGATACTGGATTGATGGAGAAGACTTCTACAGGCCCAAGTACGTCTCGACCAACTGGATGCTCCTGGCGCTCTCGGACCTTGGGGTGACGAGGGAGTTCCCTTGGCTGGCGGAGTCGGCTGAGATGTGGAGGGACGCCTACGCGAGGCCCGACGGCGGTTTCGACACCCCCGGCGCAGAGACGAGCGAGCAGTGCTTGGTGGGGAACACGGCCAGGGCACTTGTGAAGTTCGGTTACGAGGACGACCCCAAAGTGGGGAGAGCCTTCAAGTGGCTGGTCAAGAACCAGAAGCCCAACGGGGGCTGGGACTGCTTCGGAAGGAACGGCGTCATCGACGGATGGGAGGGCATGAGCGCCTTCGCGGTCTACCCCCGCCAGAAGTGGGCGCGCGGGATGAAGGACGCGGTCGACAGGGGCCTCGAGTTCTATCTGAAGCGGCGACTACTCCACGAGGGCGCCCGATACGACCCTTGGCGCAGGCTCCACTTTCCATGCCACTACTTCTACGACGTGCTTGTAGGGCTCGAGTTCGTTACAGCCCTGGGGGCAGGGGACGACCCTAGGGCCGTCGAAGCCGTCAGGCTGCTGAAGAGGAAGAGGCGGAGAGACGGCCGGTGGCCGATGGACGCGATCCAGCCCGATTACCTGAACGGCGGGAAGGTGCCGAGGCGGCTGCAGAAATTCGTCTTTGACGGGGCGAAGCCTTTGGAATTCGAGGCAGCAGGACGGCCGAGCAAGATGATAACGCTGAAGGCGTTGCGAGTCCTCAAGCGTCTGGGCGAGCCGATGCCCGACTGATTTGGGAAGGGCAGGGGTCGAAGAATGGGCCGGAAGGAGCCCATCAAGTAGCCATGACCAAGATTCAGGCTCAAACCCATGGCCAGCCGAGGTTTCGGGTCGGATTGGAGTCGAATCCTTGGCCCAGCAGCTTTGGTTGGATCCGCTACAAACAAATGCGGGAAGACCAGAATGGTAGAACAAGCTCAGTGGCGGATGTATTTCGAAGGGTGTTCGATGGCGTCAATGCGCCTTTCGGATCTGTGGTGCAAGCCTCCGACTGCCGCCTGCTAAACAAGTAGGATACGACGATTAGGATTGTGAAGACTACCGCTAGTAGAATTTGGGAAGGAAACTCCGGTATCCCTCCACCAGAAGAGCTTGATGTGGAGGTGCGTGTGCTGTTGGTAGAGATAGTGGAGTTGATGGGAGGCGGTGTCGTTGAGCTACCTGAGCTGGAAGAGGTCGAGGTCGACGACGTAGAAGCTGTTGAACTGGCGGTTGAGGAGGTTGTAGAAGTCGGTGCCGTGCTTGCAACGGTGTTAGAAGTCGTGACGGCAGTTGGGGTGACGGTGGCCGTGGATGCTGTGGTGGTCGTGGAACTGCTTGTGGCAGAAGTTGATGTTGTTGTAGTACTAGTTCCAAACAGATTCGGCCCGCTCAGCTCCTTGGAGAAGAAGATGTGAGAAGTGCTGCCGTTGTACTGGGCGGTGTCCGGCCAGACGACATCCACCCAGCCGCTTCTATCGGCGGCAATCTGGAAGAAATCGCCCAAGTCATGCTCTCCGTTGCTGTTGTTTGTGTCCGCGCAGGTGTACGTGTGGGAGCATATTGATCCTGCATGGAAGGGGCCGCTCCCTACCGTGCTTTCCTGAAAGACGGGATTCTGGTCCAATGCGTCGGTGGAGATCGAGAGATGGACATACCACTTTGCATTGACCGCGTTCCAAGGCGCGGGAACGCTATCTGTCGTGCCCCACCACGCAACAGCTACGCTCCCCGCGTTCCCTGCGACTACCCACGGTTTGAAGTGCTGACCGTTTTGGGAGTCGACCATGAAGGGAGCGCTCCACGTGCTCCCCCTGTCCTTTGACGTGCTCAGATAGACGTTGTATGATCCCGTCGAATTGTCGGACCAGACCGCATGGACGTTGCCCCCTCTATCCACCGAAATTACTGGGAAGCCGCCTTGGGAGATGGCAGCGGGCGAGAGGTTTGACCTCTGCGCTATGGTGTGGTACTGGAAGGAGCTTCCTCCGTTGGTCGAAACCGCAACTTTGAGCGAGGTCGGCTTGCTCCACGTGATGTAAGGAAGATAGAGGGTCCCGTCGTTCGGATCCACCGCAAGAGCGGTCGAGGAACCGGTGCAGGAGCACTCGCTGACAGGTACGGCTATCTTGTGCACGAAGCTGAGACCACCGTCGGTGGAGATGTCTATGGCCTGCCCTGGCGAATTCGGGGAATTGGTGTTGTAGACCAAGAGCAATATGCTGCCATAGGATGCTAACCACGGCCTGTCCACGGCGCCGGAAAATTGGCCGGTGCAGCTCGAGGAAGTGCCGCTGGCCCAAGTACCGTTACCGAAATCGGTCATGGTGGCGAAGGTTTTTCCCCCGTTGGTCGACCGCATATAGAAGGCGCATTGCGTGCCGATCTGATCTATTGCATGGACCCTCCCGCTGCTATCAGTTATTACATCGGCGTCCGACCCTGACTGGTTCCATTTTCCATAAGGCAGAGGAACGGAGAAGAAGGTGTTCCCCCCGTCTGTGGAGCTGTATAACTGAGTTGGGGCAATCGCAGAGACCCAGAGCGTTCCAGCACTCTTGTCGATGAACAACGACGGCTCGCCGCTGCTGTAGACCATCCCTGGCCTTGACGAATCAGCGACAACGTACGTTGAGAAGGTAATGGCTGTTGAGCTAGCTTGCGACGGATAGAGGAGAAGCGTGAGAAAGACGATTGAGGCAAGGAGCGTCAGACATACAAACGCGATTTGGGTCTTCGGCAATCTGGCTGTTGATGTTCATGTTACTTGAGGGCTCTGTAAAGTTGTCGGTTAGTAGGCCGGAAGGAACCCGATCACTACGCAATGCGATATTCGCGGCCCAAACCCTTGGCGTCGCTGAGAGGGGTTCAAGTTGGGTTAGATTCGAACCCATGATACAGCGTCTGGTTGTCCTGTTCAGCAACCTGGGCTAGGCCTTGGCACGTAGCTCCTTGAGCTGCTCTTCAACAGCGACCAATCGCTGGGTCACGTCCATCCGCCTGTCAAGTTCGTCAATCTTCGTGCCGAGCATCTCCTTTACCCTCTTGATCTCCGAATGGACTACCTTGAACTCGCCGTCTATCCTAGCGTTTATTGCCTTTAGCTCCCCTTTCACTTCGCTGATTTGCGGGAGGAGTACCCTTTCGAGCCAACCAGGGACCTTCTCGGCCACTTGGCGTATTAACAACGCGATGCTCGTATTTAACCAACAACGGGAGAGCCGCTCGTCCGATGCGTCGGGCGATACATCTAGAGGGATTCGACCGATACGGTTCACGGCCTATCCTGCGCTGTTTCTAAGGTGGGCCGGAAGGGATGCAGTTAATTATTTAGGCGAATCCACAGAAGAACGGGTGATTTTCGTTATCGGTTGGGGTTTGCGTCGCAAAATTTTACGCCCAGCATTCTTCGACAGTATTCATTCAACAACATTACACAATCATTTCGCGGGCTACCAACAATAGGTCACAATGGAGAAGACAGGAAACCCGCTCGGGACGAAAAGAGGTCGGCATGGAATAAGAATCGGAACACCGGAAAAGGTCTAGCCCATGATGCTTGCAGAAACAACCACTGACCCGTAAGGTGTAGACGTGCTGCTAGTGTTACCGTTGACCGCAGCGCTAAGAATTCGTGTGCCTCCGTCTAACTTGGTTGCCGTTATCTTAATCATGGCTGTACCATTCGGATTCCAGTCGACGATCTCAAAATACCCTGGCCCGTTTCCGGTGTAACACCTCGTGAATATGAGGAACGTCGAGCTATAAGCCACGACGGTCGCATTCCAATAACCCGAATAGTTGACCCCTGCAGTAAACCAAGGGATTCCGTGGCTCGGCAGGCCTTGGAGCGATGAGGCTGCGGAACACGAAGAACCAACGGTAAGAGTGGTGGCAACGGTGCTGGTAATGACATTCTCGTTGGTTCTGGTCACTGTTGTCATAGTTCCGAAGTATGATGCTGAGAAGATGCTGGCAGCAATGATTACAGCTCCTACAATGATGGACAAAGCCATTGTCGTTGTTGCCACGGCTACACTTCGTGACGGCGTGACGTGTTCGTGCTTGAGGCAGGGCTCCATCGATGGTCTTCGTTTGAAGGGTATTGTCATTCGTACTTCGCACCTACGCTATAATAACTGAAAGATATAGTTCTGTTGTCGAGAACATCTGTTCCGCTGTCTTGGAATACCCATCCGCGGCATCGGTCGCCATCGCGTTCGAGTTGGTACGTTGAGGCTTCGCATCCCTATCGGGTCCACGAGTGCCGAAGAAATTTTGAAACCAACGTAGGCAAACACGCACGTCTTCATCTGTGCTTGGCGTTTCCATTAGATATCTTAGAAATAGTTATGTAAAAACGCGTAGATGGCGCCTTGACGTTTATTGGACGACAGGACATCCCGTAAACTTGTTGTTCTCCCGGCTTTCTTCTTGCTCGCGTTTGGAAGCCTAGCCAATATGGGATTCCTGGCCTCGGCAAACGTCGCGTCTTTTTCCCCACCCGATCCCAGAATATCCATCCCTCCGCCACCAAACATAATTGGTTGCTACCAATACCTCAACATCAGCAAAAGCTGGATGGGCACACCTTGTCTTTCACCATCGGAGGCAAATTCTATAACAAGGCCAACCGAAGGTGGTAGTGCCACTTCGAATCCCATTTACGGCATTTCAGTCAGTTCTAATGTTGCCGACTTCGGCTACGTTTGGGTAGAT